>SEAY01000002.1 GCA_004144865.1 Comamonadaceae bacterium | reverse complement strand
CGGCCACACCTGTCCCTAGAATGCAAAACGCCCGATGCGGTGCATCGGGCGTCTCTCGCCAGCCAACTCCGGCTGGAATTCAGTCCCGAATAGGTGTCAACCTATGTCAGGACGAGTCAGTTCGCTTGGAAAGGTTCGTCCCGAAAGCCTCGAAGCTACCAAAGACTACGACGGCTCACTTCGCCCACCCATCCTTCAACCCCGTCACCCTGTTGAACACAGGCCTCCCCTCGGAAGGAACATGATCCTTCCGATCCGCCACGAAGTACCCATGCCTCTCGAACTGGAACTTCTCATCCCCGTGCGCCTTCCCGAGTGAGGGCTCCACGTACGCCGTCACCACCTTCAGGCTGTCCGGGTTCAGTTCCTCCAGGAAGTCCTTGTCCCCGGCTCCCGGCTGCGGCACGGAGAACAGCCGGTCATACAGCCGCACTTCCGCCTTCACGCCATCGGCCACGCCGACCCAGGTGATGTTGCCCTTCACCTTCACGGCGTCCGCGCCGGGCGTGCCGCTCTTGGTATCCGGCACCAGCTTCGCCTGCACCTCGGTCACCACACCAGCCGCATCGCGCGATGCGCCCGTGCACTCGATGACGTAGCCGTACTTCATCCGCACCTTGTTCCCCGGGAACAAGCGAAAGAACCCCTTCGGGGGCGTCTCTTCGTAGTCGCTGCGCTCGATCCACAGCTCCTTGCCGAACATGAACTCCCGCTTGCCGCGCTCCGGCGCGTGCGGGTGCACGGGTGCGGAGCAGGGCTCCAGGTGGCCGGCGCCCATCAGCTCGTCCCAGTTCGTGATGACCATCTTCACCGGCTCCAGCACCGCCATCGCGCGCGCGGCCTTGGGGTCGAGGTCGTCGCGCAGGGCGATTTCCAGGGTCGAATAGTCGATCCACGAATCGGCCTTGCTCACGCCGATGCGATCGGCAAAGAGCTGCAGGCTTTCCGCCGTGTAGCCGCGGCGGCGCAGGCCCACGATGGTCGGCATGCGCGGGTCGTCCCAGCCGCTCACGTGCTTCTGGTCCACCAGCTGCTTCAGCTTGCGCTTGCTGGTGACCACGTAGGTGAGGTTCAGCCGCGCGAATTCGTACTGGCGCGGGTGCGGCGTGTTGATCAGGCCGCCTTCGCTCAGGCGATCCAGCAGCCAGTCGTAGAAGGGCCGCTGGTCCTCGAACTCCAGCGTGCACAGGCTGTGGGTGATGTTCTCCAGCGCGTCCTCGATCGGGTGCGCGAAGGTGTACATCGGGTAGATGCACCACTTGTTGCCGGTGTTGTGGTGCTCCGCATGCTTGATGCGGTAGATGGTCGGGTCCCGCATGTTGATGTTGGGACTCGCCATGTCGATCTTGGCGCGCAGCACCGCCTTGCCGTCCTCCAGCTTGCCGTCGCGCATCTCGCGAAAGCGCTGCAGGTTCTCGTCGATGCTGCGGCTGCGGAAAGGGCTGTCCACGCCGGGCTTGCCGAAGTCGCCGCGCCGCACGCGCATCTCCTCCGGCGACTGTTCGTCCACGTAGGCGAGGCCGGCCTCGACCAGGTATTCGGCCGCGCGGTACATGAAGTCGAAGTAGTCGCTGGCCTGGTACAGGTGGCTGGTGCCGTTGGCATCCCAGCCGAAGCCCAGCCAGCGCACGGCGTCCTTGATGCCGTCGACGTACTCCTGCTCCTCCTTCTCGGGATTGGTGTCGTCGAAGCGCAGGTGGCAGGTGCCGGCGTAGTCGCGCGCCAGGCCGAAGTTCAGGCAGATGCTCTTGGCGTGGCCGACGTGCAGGTAGCCGTTCGGCTCGGGCGGGAAGCGGGTGCGGATGCGCGCCGGGTCGGGCTCGCCATGCTGGTGGTGCCGGGCGTCACCCGGGCCGCCCCCCCAGTGGCGCTGCGCGTACGTGCCCTGATCGAGGTCGCGTTCGATGATCTGGCGCAGGAAGTTGCTCGGCTTGTTGGCCGGGTCTTTGTCGGAGGGAGGGGGAGCGGAAGCCATATCCCGGGGATTTTGTCATGGCTTGTTGCAGTGCACCGAAGCGGGGTCCCGCGCACGCCCTCGGACCCGCGCCGTGCACAGCCCAGTGACGAAGTGGCGGTTTAGCGGGATGAACGGTAAAGCGTTTACAGCCCGCAACCGAAATGACCGGGGGTTCATAGGCCGTTCAGCTTCCTGCGCGTTAAATCCATGCGTGGGCACCAACCGCCCGCGCACTACAAGCAGGACCCGGAACATGAAACTGAAACTCTCTCGCATGCTGGCTGCGGCCGCCGCCCTGGCGCTCGCTGCCATCGGCACGGCCGCCCAGGCTCGCGACAACATCCACTGGTCGGTGGGCATCCACGCGGCGCCGGGCGTCCACGTGGGCGTGGGCAATTCCTATCCCGCACCCGTTTACGTCGCGCCCGCTCCCGTCTACTACGAGCCCGCGCCCGTGTACTACGCGCCGCGGCCCGTCTACTACGCACCGGCACCCGTGTACTACGAGCCGCGCCACCGCCGTCACCGCGGGCACGGCCACGGACACGGGCATGGCCATCGCGGCCACGGGCATCGTTATTGATGCGCGCGCATCGGTAGGCAGGAATCAGGAATCAGGAATCAGGAAGAGGACCTCCTGGCAATCTCGGCCCCGCGCCCACAAGCCGGGGCCTTCTTTTTGGGCCCCTGGCTTGTTGGGGGGTCGCGCCGTCCCGCGTTTTAATCGTGTCGCCGCCTAGCGGTGGTGTTCGTCCTTGGCGGGCGGTTGTTGCTGCTCCGGCGTCGGGAAGGGCTGGGGCAGCAACGCCTTCAGCTTGAGCTGGTCGCGCAGGTGGGGCCGCACGCTGTCGGCCCCATGGCCGCTGTGCCCCGCCGCCGTCGCCCGTTCCACGAAGCCGCGCTGCCGTTTCGGCCCGCTTCCCTTGCGTCCCGCGGATGCGAAGCGCCGGTAGTCCGGGTCGCCGTCGCTGTTGGGTTTTCCGTCTTTCATGTCTGTTTGTCCTCTGAGTGTGTACAGAGTACGACCGCGGAAACGGTTTACATGCCGGAGGTGCCCAACGGCAGGCGTCGGACGCTGGCGACCGAGCCGTAGTCTTTCGTGCTCGCGCCCTTAGGGAGTCGGCAGGAAGAGGCAGAAAAAAAAGAACCCCCAGGGATGAGCCTGGGGGTAACAATGCCAGTCGCGGGACGGAGGGCCGGACCAGAACCCCCAGGGATGAGCCTGGGGGTAACAATGCCAGTCGCGGGACGGAGGGCCGGACCAGCTCACCCCGGAGGAGGAGGGGACTCAGAGGAGTCGGGGTGACCGGGACGAAAAGCGCTTGTGGGTCTGTCGGTGTTGACGCGCCTTCCGTGCAATTCGATGCCTGCTAGTAGACGCGCCGCATGCGGCACGCCCTGTAGGACGCTGCCCACGAGACATGCCGGACGATGACGCAAGTGCCGGCTGCATCAGCCGAGCGCCTCGTCCAACGCGCGTGCACACCCCATATCACGCGCCGCCCCCCGCCACGCCACTGGGATTGGGCTCGGCGGCTCCTCGCGAGCTGCACGGCATAGGTCAAGCGCGACGCAACGAAACGAAAAAGGACTACATGGATGCATGCAAGTTCTTCAGTACGTTTCACGCCCTGCACAGGCAGACCGAGGGAGTGAGTCGATGGCGCTGCGGTGGATCAAGGGCTTGGCGGCCCTGGGTGGAGTGTTGTCGCTTCTGGCCGCGTGCGGTGGGGGAGGCGACGAACCCGCGGGCGCGCACGGCGGGCCACCACAGGAACCGCCCTCGGCTCCCGTTGCTTCGCCTGCGCCAACCCCGCTCCTCACGACGCCGGCCGTGCCGGCCGGACTGGCGGTGAGCTACAAGGCACGCAGCTATGCCTTCGAGTGGAATGCCGTGTCCGGTGCGACGCGCTACGAGCTGTTCGAGGACCCTGATGGCGACGGCTGGCAGCCGCCCGCCCAAGTGGCCGGCGAACTCGGCGATCCTCGCTGCGAACTGCGCCATGACCTGATCCTGCACCAGCGCATCGGCGCGAAATACACGGTGCGCGCGTGCAACGCGACGGGTTGCAGCGCGCACAGCGACGCGGTGCAGCCGGACGTCCTGCAGGCCATCGGCTATTTCAAGGCCGGCAACACGGACGCGAACGACCGGTTCGGCAGTGCGGTGGCGATTTCGTCGGACGGCACGACGCTGGTGATCGGCGCCCCCGGCGAGGCGAGCCAGCGGCCCTTGGCCTCCGATCCGGAGGACGACACGCAGCCCGACGCCGGTGCCGCCTACGTCTTTCGTCGCAAGGAAACCGGATGGGCCCAGGAAGCGTTCCTCAAGGGCAATACGGCAGGGCGCGGGGATCGCTTCGGCGCCGCTGCCGCCGTGTCGGCTGACGGCCGGCGGATCGTGGTCGGAGCGCCGGGCTGGGCACTCGGCAGGGGACGGGTGCAAGTGTTCGATCGCGGCGAAGATGGAGCCTGGCGCATCACCAGTGAACTGAGCGGCAGCACTGGCGGCGACGCCTTCGGCTCCAGCGTCGGCCTGTCGAGCGATGGCCGCACGCTCATCGTCGGCGCGCCGGAAGTCCAGGCGTTGGGAGGAATTCCCGGTTCATCACAGGAGGCCGGCGAGATACCTCCACCCCTGGAGGCCGTGGGCATGGCCTTGTTCTACCGCTGGAACGGCACGGGCTGGGCCCTGCTGGGACGGCTCCTGCCCGCTGTGCCGGCGGCTGCGGCGCGCTTCGGCAGCAGCGTGGCGGTGTCGGCGGACGGAAGCACGTTGGCCGTTGGCGCGCCGGGAGAGCCGAGCGCCGCAACGGGCATCGATGGCAACCAGCAGGACACCAGCGCGCCCGGTGCCGGCGCGGTGTACGTGTACCGCGCGCATCCGATGTGGTGGGAAGGATCGGCGTACGTGAAGGCGGGCAACACCCGTGCGGGATCCGGCTTCGGCGCCTCGCTCGCCTTGTCCGCGGACGGCAACACGCTGGCAGTGGGCGCTCCGCGCGACGGCAGCGATGCACGCGGGGTGAATGGCAGCATCACCGGCTACTACAACCGCGACTCGGGTGCCGCGTATGTTTTCGGCCGCACCGGCACGGCCTGGTCCCAGCAGGCGTTCGTCAAGGGCAACTACTACACCGCTGGCGACCTGTTCGCCTCCAGCGTGTCGCTTTCCGCGGATGGCAACATGCTCGCGGTGGGGGTGCCGAAGGACAGCAGTTGGGGCCGAGGCTTCGGCGACACGCAGATCCAGGAGGGCGGAGAAGCGGGCGCAGTGCACCTGCTGGGCCGTTCGGCCAGCGGCTGGTCGCTGGTCGTCTACGTCAAGCCGACCAACACCATCGGCCTGGGTGGCAGCTGGTTCGATTTCGGGCAGGCCGTGGCGCTGGCAGCCGATGGGAGCGCCATGGCGGTGGGCGCTCCGGGCGAAAGCGGAAGCGCGCGCGGAGTGCAGGGCGAACAGAGCACGGCGGCAAGGTTGACGCGTGCAGGCGCAGCGTACCTGTACTGAGGACCGGGAGGATCCCGTAGGCTGGGTTCGCGCAGCGACCCCAGCGCTTCGGAGCGCAGCGCTGGGGTGCGCCTTCGGCGCAACCCAGCCTACCTTGCCTACATCGCCTTGAACAGGTGCGCGTACAGCCGGCTCACCGGCAGCCGCTCCTTGCGGCCCTTCACGGCGAGATACAGCTTGCCGGCTTCATCCCTATGCACCGCCTCGATGGCGGTCGCGCGCACCACGGTGCCGCGGTGCACCTGCCAGAACAGCTGCGGATCCAGCTGGGGCAGCAGCTCCTTCAGCGGCGTGCGGATCAGGACCTCGCTGTCCGCGCAGAGCACGCGCACGTACTTGTCGGCCGCCTCGAAGCAGACGACGTCTTCCACGCTCACCATGCGGATGCTGTTGCCCACGCTCGCCTGGATCACCTTCAGCAGCGGCTGCGGCGCGGCGGGCGCCCCTTGCAGCAGGTGGCGCAGCTGGCCCAGCGTGGCTTCCAGGCCCGCGGGTTGCGAGGCGCGCTGCGCCAGCACCTGCCGCAGCTTCTCCACCGTCTTCTGCAAGCGCGCGGGTTGCACGGGCTTGAGCACGTAGTCGACCGCCTGCGCCTCGAAGGCCTGCACCGCATACTGGTCGTACGCGGTGACGAAGACCAGTGCGGGGAACGGCGCGTCGTGCGGCCAGGCATCGGCCAGTTCCGCGGCGGCTTCCAGCCCGCCTTGCCCCGGCATGCGGATGTCGAAGAACAGCACGTCGGGCCGATGCTGGAGCGCGCTTTGCACCGCAGCGGCGCCATCGGGCACGCTGTCCGCCACGCGCAGCTCGGGCCAGGCGCGGGCGAGTTCGGCCTGCAGGGCCTGCGCCAGCAGCGGCTCGTCTTCGGCGATGACGGCGGAGGGCTTCATGCCATGGGCAGGCTGATGCGGGTGCGCGCGCCCTGCGCGTCCGCCGTGAACGCCACCTGCGCGTCAGCGCCGTGCATGGAGGCGAGGCGCTCGCGGATCTGGGCCAGGCCGAAGCCCTTGCCCCCGCTCGCGCCGGCGGCCTCGCCCATGCCGGTGTCCGTGACCTCCAGCACCAGGCGGCCGGCGTCGCGCGCGGCGCGCACGGCGATACGACCGCCCTGCACCTTGGGCTCCAGCCCGTGCTGGATGCTGTTCTCCACCACGGGTTGCAGCAGCAGCGTGGGGATGCGCGCGTCGGCCAGCTCCGGCGGCAGGTCCAGCGTGTACGCCAGGCGCGGGCCCATGCGGATCGCCATCAGTTCCAGGTAGTCACGCAGCCGGTCGAACTCGGTGCGCAGCGGATGCGTGGTCGCGCGCGAAGCATCGAGCGTCGCGCGCAGGTACGCGATCATGTGATCGAGCATCTGCTGCGCGCGTGCCGGATCCACGGCGATCAGCGCGCGCAGGTTCGCCAGCGTGTTGAACAGCATGTGCGGCTCGAGCTGCACTTCCAGCAGCTTCAGGCGCGCCTCGCTCGCGTGGCGCTGGGCCTCGCCCATCTTGCGCTGGAGGTAGGCGCTCTTGTTCTGGCTGTAGAACCAGTAGCTGCCCACGACCCCGGCCACCAGCGTGATCAGCAGCGAGGTGCGCAGCTCCGGCCCGCGGCTCACGGTCACCCCCGGCGGCAGCAGCCCGAAGGCCTGGGAGAGCGCCTCGCCCGCGGCGGTGCCCACCACGAAGCCGGTGACGATGCCTGCCGTCACCAGCAGCAGGCCGCCCCACCCGGTGGGCCAGCCGGTCTCGTGCGCGGAGGGCACGAGGTGCCGGCCCAGGTCGATCACCGCCCAGGTGGTGGAGCCGATGAGGACCGAGAAGACCACCGCCGGCGCATAGGGCTTCCACGGCATGAACGCGATCTGGATCGTGGCGATCGCCAGGCAGAAGGCCACCGTCTGCAGCAGGTGCTGCAGCTTGGCGATCCAGTCGATCCTCATCGCCCCTGCTCGCGGCGCAGCCGCTCGCGTTCGCGCTCGACGAGGCGTTCGCGGAAGGCGCTGCCCCGGCCCAGGAGGAACACCGAGATGCCGTGCAGCGCCAGGCCCACGCCCCAGCCCACGGCAGGGAACACGGACCACGGGCGGGTGCCGAAGCCGTAGCGCGACGACAGCAGCAGGCCGACGTTCACCGCGAGGTACACCAGGGCGTGCACGTACCAGCCCAGCTTGGCGCCCGCGCGCTTGCGGGCCAGGCGATCGATCTCCTCGTCGGACAGCGGGATGGGCATGGCGAAGGGCATTCTAGGGGAGCAGGTGCCTGCGGAAGAAGGCGGCGATGCGTGCGTCCAGCGCGGGCAGCACGCCGCGGTCGAAGCCGGGCGGATCACGCAGCAGGCGCGCCGCGATGGGCGGCAGCACTTCGGCCGGCGGCGCGGGGGAGAGCAGCGCGCCGTGTCCGCCCCCCGGGAGGTCACCCACCCGTTCGCAGCGCGGGCGGCAGGCTGCGAGCACCGCCTCGCCGTGGAAGTGCGGAGCGAGCCAGGCGTCGCGCCCGGCCGTCACCAGGCCGAGCGGCACGCGCGGCGCCGCGAGCGAGGCGGGTTCGAAATCCGCGGCGACCGGCACGGCGGCCACCACAGCCTGCACGCGCGGATCGGCATGGGCCTGCCAGGCGTCGTCGCGGAACAGCGTCCGGATGGCCGCGAGGGCGACCGTCTTGCGGATGCCGTCGTAGCGGTTGCCCTTCAGCTCGGTGAACAGCCCGACGCAGGCGGGAAAGTCCTGCGCCAGGTGCGCCTCGCAATGCCGGCGAAAGGATGCGGGAGACCAGCGGCCGCCCGCGAAGGAGAGCGCCGTGTGGCCCCCCGCGGACATGCCGTAGACGCCCACGCGCTCCAGCGCCACCAGCGAGGCGAGGGCGGGATCGGCGCCGACGGCATCGATGGCGCGCGAGACCTCGGAGGGGCGGCGCTTCCAGCTTTCCGGACCCGGCCGCGACGGATCCAGGGCGTTGTCGCGGTGGTGCCGCGGCGCGGCCACGATGAAGCCTTCGCGCACCAACGCGCGCGCCAGGTCCGAATGGCTCCAGGGGCTGCCACCGGAGCCGTGCGACATCACCACCAGCCGGCCGTTGCCGCGTGCCGGCACGGCGTTCTCCGCGAGGAGGAGGCGGAAGGGCCCGCGCTGCACGGGCGCCTCGGCGGCGGCGGTGGGATAGAAGACCGTCACCGGCCCATCGTCGCCGTGCGCGGGCAATTGCCTGACGCCCACGCCCGCGGCGGCGGCGAGCGGCAGGACAGCGGCCAGCAGCAGCCCTCCGGCGAGGGCGCGCATCACCACGGCTCCTGGCTCGCGCGCAGGCGCTGCCGCTCGTGGTCGACCAGGCTCTCGAAGAAGGTGCCGCCGGCCACGACGTAGACCACCACCCCGTGGATCACGAGGCCCAGGCCCCAGCCGACGGCGGGAAAGACGGCCCAGTGCCGCCCGCTCATCGCCGAGAGCACGGCCAGCAGCAGGTTGACGGCGACGTACACGCCGGCGTGGATGAACCATCCCATCTTCATGCCGGCGCGGCGGCGGGCGAGGCGTTCGATGGCAGGGGCGTCGAGAGCGGTCATGGCGGATTTCCTTTCGGGTTGGGATTCAGGCCAGGCCCAGCCCGCCCCAGACGATCTGTCCGAGGTAGCGCCGGGGCAGCAGGGTGAACGAGCCGGCCACGATGCAGGCCCAAAAATAGAGCTGCTGCATCACGAACCGGTGGCCGGCCACGTCGTGCCGGGCCAGCTTCCAGAACGCGCCGAAGAGCCCGGCCAGCGTGAGCGGCACCAGGACGTGGATGGGGGTGTAACCCGCGAGGTTGGGCAGGCTGAAATCGCGGATGAAGATCGCCGAGACGGCGGTGACCACCATCAGCGTGACCCAGGCGTAGCCGAAGGCGCGGTGCAGCTTCGGATGCTGGACGCGGGCGCGGCGCGCCCACAGCGCGACGGGACCGGTCACGAGGGCGCCGATGGCGGCGCTCATGTGGATGGCGATGACGGGCGTGAGTTGCATGGTGCCTCCTTGCGGGATGGAGGCACTGTGCGCGGCCAGGCCGCTCGGGGCGAGCGCGCTGCGACGAAACGCGGAAGGGGCGCCGCGAAATGCGGCAGGAGGGGAGTGGACCAGGGCGGGCGGGTCAGGCCCGCCGCGCCACGCACGGGGAGTGGTGGGGTATCAGCCCCAGACGCGGCGGTATTTCTCGGCCAGCTGCTGCTGGCGCAGCATGATCTTCGGCACGTCCGGGTGCATGGGGTTGATCTCCCGCATCGCCCAACGGTAGAAGGCCTGGGCAACCATCACATGGAGCAGTTCGAGGATTTTCATGAGGCAGATGATTGCCCCCCGGCGCGAACGACCCTGTAGGTTCCGTCCGCGATGGCGCACGGCCGGTTGGCGATAGGGCATGTCAGACGGCGCCTGCGGTTGAGCCAGGCGGCGGGCCCATAATCCGCGCTTTGCCGGGAGTTTGCGTGGACGTCGTGTTGCTGGTGAAGGCTGCCATCATGGGCATCGTGGAGGGGCTCACGGAGTTCCTGCCCATCTCCAGCACGGGCCACCTCATCCTGGCGGGGCACTTGCTGGGCCTGCATGGCGAGCGCGACAAGGTGTTCGAGATCGCGATCCAGACCGGCGCCATCCTGGCCGTGATCCTGGTCTACTGGCAGAAGATCCGCAGCACCATCGTCGCGCTGCCGAGCGAGCGCGAAGCCCAGCGTTTCGCCACCAACGTGCTGGTCGCGTTCTTCCCGGCCGTGGTGCTGGGCCTGCTCTTCGGCAAGGCCATCCAGTCCAACCTGTTCACGCCGGCCGTGGTGGCCACCGCCTTCATCGTGGGCGGCTTCATCATCCTGTGGGCCGAGCGCCGCACGCACGCCACCGTGCGCATCCACGAAGTGGAGCAGATGCGGTGGACGGATGCCCTCAAGCTGGGGCTGGTGCAGTGCCTCGCGCTGATTCCCGGCACCAGCCGCAGCGGCGCCACGATCATCGGCGGGATGTTCCTGGGGCTCTCGCGCAAGGCCGCCACGGACTTCTCGTTCTACCTGGCGATCCCCACGCTGATCGGCGCCGGCGTGTACAGCCTCTACAAGGAGCGCGCGCACCTCGCGGCCGAAGACCTGCCGATGTTCGCGGTGGGGCTGCTGTTCTCGTTCCTGAGTGCGTGGCTGTGCGTGCGCTGGCTGCTGCGCTACATCTCCACCCACACGTTCATTCCCTTCGCCTGGTACCGCATCGTGTTCGGCATCGTGGTGCTGGTCACGTCGTGGACTGGCTGGGTGCAGTGGAGCGCGGCTTCCTGAGCACGCGGCGCACCCCGTAGGGACGCCAGCCGTCCTCGGGCTGCGCGAGGCGGTCGGCCACGATGCGCAGCACCTCCGGGTGCGTGGGCATGCCCAGGTGGCTGGCGTGCACGGCGATGTTCTCCACCAGGCGGCCACCCCGTTGCAGGCAGCTGCGCCAGCACACCACGCCGTCGGCTTCGCTGTAGATCGAGGTGGTCGGCACCGGCGGGCGCTCGCGCAGGCGCTTCTCCAGGGCCGGCGTGAGCTGCGAGGTGTCGCCGCCCAGCATGCGGAAGATCGTGCCCGCATGGTTGGCGCCGCCCAACGAGCCGAACGGCGTGGCGAGCGTCACGACCTGCCGCACGCTGGAGGGGCAGGCCTTCGCGATCTCGCGCGCATAGATGCCGCCCAGGCTCCAGCCGACCAGGCTGACCTTGCGCCCGTGCCGTTCGTGCAGGGCGCGCACGCGTTCCGCCAGCGGTTCCAGCCAGCCTTCGAAGGCGGCGGTGGGGCCGGTGTTCACGCCGCCGTCCCAGTCGTGCGCCAGGAAGTTGCAGTTCTCCAGATGGGTGCGCAGGGCCGACGTGGTGAGGGCGCCGGCGCCGAGCCCCGGATAGACGATGACGGGGTGGCCGTCGCCCTGCACGGTGGCGAGCTGGCCGACTTTCGCGGAACAGAATTCGAGGAGGGCGCGCAGCGGCTCGGTGGCGAGGAGCGCAAGGGAGGGGGCCTGGAAGGCCAGGGCCGGGGAAGAAGGCATGCGCTCCACTGTGCGCAAGCGGCCGGCGCCTGTCTGTGGGCAGGGGGGCGGCTGGGGCGTAGTCTGGAGGCGCGCCGGCCCTGTAGGACCGCGCCGGGCGCGCAGGCTCCTAGGCGGCCAGCGAGAGCAGCGCGGCTTCGATGGCGGCGGCGGTCGCCTCCGGTTTTTCCATCGGGAACAGGTGGCTGCCATCGAGCATCATCACGCGGCCCTGCGTGACCTTCTGCGTCATGGCCAGGCCCACCTGCGCCAGTTCCTCCGACTGCAGGCCGCCGATGAAGGCGGCGGGGCAGCGCAGGGGATGGCGTTTCAGCAGCGCGTCCATGTTGTCCGGCAGCGTGTTGTAGATGGCGGTCTCGATGTCGCGGTCGAAGCTCAGCACGCGCTCGCCGTCCTCGTCGTGGGTGCAGTGCGTGATGTAGTCGGAGAGAACCTGGGGCTCCCAGCGCGCGAAGGCCTTCTTGTGGCGGAAGTGCTCCAGCGCCGCATCGCGGGTGGGCCAGCGGTTCTTGCGCTTGCGGCTCACGGCGCCGGGCGAGATCGAGCCCACCAGCTGCGTGCGCTTGGCCGCGCGCAGGGCATGCGCCTTCCAGCCACCCAGCAGCGGCGAATCCAGCAGCAGCACGCCGCGTGCGAGGTGCGGGTAGCGCGCCGCGCACATCACGCTGAGGAAACCACCCAGGGAATGGCCCACCAGGAAGGCCGGTTCGCCCGCGCGCTCCACTTCGCGCGCGGCGTGGTCGTGCAGCTGCTGCAGCAGGCCCGGCCAGTTGTTGCTGACGGCATAGCGCTCCTCGTGCCCGAACCTGTCGACGGCCTTCACGAGGAAGCCGCGCGAGCGCAGGTGCTTGAAGAGCACGCCGTAGGTGCCGGCGGGGAAGCTGTTGGCGTGCGAGAAGACGATGAGGCTCATTGTTGTCGTTCTGCGGCGGTCCGCCCCCCTGCCTTGTCATGCCGGGCTTGACCCGGCATCCATGCGGCGCCTGTGCATGCGCCGTCGTGGATTGCGGGTCAAGCCCGCAATGACAACCTGGGGCTCCATTCCCGCCCTAGATCAGTCTTTCTTCCGGCGTCGAAATCTTCTTTAGCGGCTTGCTGCGTCCGCCCGCGTGCGTGCGCAGCGGCGTCTCGGTGTGCGTCTCGTCCCAGACCGGGTCTTCCAGGCTGTCGAACACCTCGCGCAGCTTCTGCCCCCAGCTGGAGTGCAGCATGCGGTAGTAGGGGTTCTGCATGTCGATGGAGACGATCTTGTCGGTCTGGTAGCTGTTCGCCTCGTAGACCACCAGGTCCAGCGGCGGGCCCACCGAGAGGTTGGACTTCATCGTGGAGTCCATGGATACCAGCGCGCACTTGGCCGCTTCGTCCAGGTCGGTCTCGGGCGTGAGCACGCGATCCAGCACCGGCTTGCCGTACTTGTACTCGCCGATCTGGAAGTAAGGCGTTTCCGGCGTGGCTTCGATGAAGTTGCCGGCCGAATACACCTGGAACAGGCGCATGCCCTCGCCGCGGATCTGGCCGCCGAAGATCAGGTTGACGTTGAACTCCACGCCGGCGTGCTTGAGCGACTCCGCGTCGCGTTGGTACACGTGGCGCACGGCCTGGCCCAGGATGCGGCAGGCGTCGAACATGCTGGTGGCGTTCCAGATGGTCAGCGGATCGTGGTCGGGCGATTCCTTGAGCTGCTCCACCTGCAGGATCTCGCGCACCGATTGCGCGATGCTCAGGTTGCCCGCCGTCAGCAGCACCATGAAGCGGTCGCCCGGCTTCTCGTAGATGATCATCTTGCGGAAGGTGCTGATGTTGTCCACGCCCGCGTTGGTGCGCGAGTCGGACAGGAACACCAGCCCGGCGTTGAGCTTGATGCCGACGCAGTAGGTCATGGTTGGATCAGTTTCTTGAGCGTGTAGAGGGCGTCGAGCGCGTCGCGCGGCGTGAGGGCGTCCGGGTCCAGCGATGCGAGCGCCGCCTCCAGCTTCGTGGGCGCGGGCGCCTCGGCGGCCGGCGGCGGTGCGAACAAGTCTACCTGCTCGCGGCTTTCCTCCTGGTGCTTCTCCAGCGCGGCCAGGGCGTGGCGGGCGTGGTTGACCACGCCCGTGGGCATGCCGGCCAGCCGCGCCACCTGGATGCCGTAGCTGCGGCTCGCCGGGCCGGGCTGGATTTCGTGCAGGAAGACGATGTCCGAGCCCGACTCCGTGGCGCCCACGTGCACGTTCACGGCGCAGTGGTGCTTGGCCGGGAACTCCGTCAATTCGAAGTAGTGGGTGGCGAACAGGGTGAAGGCCTGCGTCTTGTCGTGCAGGTGCGCGGCGATGCCGGAAGCCAGGGCCAGGCCGTCGAAGGTCGAGGTGCCGCGGCCGATCTCGTCCATCAGCACCAGGCTCTGCGCGGTGGCGCCGTGCAGGATCTGCGCCGCCTCGGTCATCTCCAACATGAAGGTGGACTGCGCGTTGGCCAGGTCGTCGGCCGCGCCAATGCGGGTGTGGATCGCGTCCATGGGCCCGAGGCGGCATGCTTTCGCCGGCACGTAGGAACCCATCGAAGCGAGCAGGCTGACGATCGCCACTTGCCGCATGTAGGTGCTCTTGCCGCCCATGTTGGGGCCGGTGATGACCTGCATGCGCTGCTTGGGGCCCAGGCGCGTGTCGTTGGGGATGAACTGGCCGCCGCTGGTTTCCGCCAGGCGCGCCTCCACCACCGGGTGCCGCCCCTGCGTGATCTCGATGCCCGGCTCCTTCATGAACTGCGGGCGGGCCCAGTCGAGCGTGAGCGAGCGCTCGGCCAGGGCGCAGAGCGCGTCGATCGCGGCGAGGGCACGCGCAAGCCGCGTCAACGCCGGAATGTGGTCCTGCAGCGCATCCAGCAGCTGTTCGTACAGCCACTTCTCGCGCTGCAGCGCCCGCTCCTGCGCCGACAGCGCCTTGTCCTCGAAGGCCTTGAGCTCCGGCGTGATGAAGCGCTCGGCGTTCTTCAGCGTCTGGCGGCGGCGGTAGTCGTCGGGCACCTTGTCCAGCTGGCCCTGCGTGACCTCGATGTAGAAGCCGTGCACCTTGTTGAACTGCACGCGCAGGTTGGCGATGCCGCTGCGCGCGCGCTCGCGCGTTTCCAGCTCCAGCAGGAAGCCGTCGCAGTTGTCCTGGATCGCGCGCAGTTCGTCGAGCTCGGCGTCGTGCCCCGTGGCGATCACGCCGCCGTCGCGCACCAGCGCGGAAGGTTCCTCCTGCAGCGTGGCGGCCAGCCGTTCGGCGCAGCCCGCGGGCGGCTGCAGGTCGTGGGCGGCGTTCGCCAGCAGCCCGGGCAGGCCCTGGAGCATGGCCCCAAGTTGCCGCGATTTCGCCAGCGCGTAGCGCAGGCCCACCAGCTCGCGCGGGCGCACCTGACGCAGCGCGATGCGCGCCGTGATGCGCTCGACGTCGCTCACGCCCTTGAGTTCGGTGCGCAGCTTCTGCCACAGCTGCTCGCGCAGGCCGGTGATGGCTTCCAGCCGCTGCGTGGCGACGGTGCGGTCGCGCAGCGGCTCCAGCAACCAGGACTTCAGCGTGCGGCTGCCCATGCCGGTCATGCAGGTGTCCAGCAGCGAGAAGAGGGTGGGGCTGTCCTCGCCGCGCAGGGTCTGCACCAGCTCCAGGTTGCGGCGCGTGGCGGGCGGCAGCTCGATGCGCTCGCCGTCGCGCACCACCTGCAGTTGCTGCACGTGCGACAGCGCGCGGCCCTGCGTGTGCTCCGCATACGCCAGCAGGGCGGAGGCCGCGGCATGGGCGTCTGGCAGGTCCTCCGCGCCCCAGGCGGAGAGCGAGGCGGCCTTGAGCTGCTCCTGCAGCTTGCGCTGCCCCAGGCCGCTGTCGAACTGGAAGTGCGGGCGCTGCGCCACCGGCAGCGAACCGCGGGCGGCCTGCAGGCGCTGGGCGAACACGGGCGTGACGTCGGAGCTGTGCAGTAGCTCGCTGGGGGCGATGCGCGCGATCCAGTCGGCGAGCGCGTCGCCGTCGCATTCGGCCAGGTGCAGCGCGCCCTGCGTGACGCTCAGCCAGGCCAGGCCCACGCGGTGCTTGTGCCCTTGGTGCACGGCCAGCAGCATCGCCTCGGACTTCTCGGTGAGCAGCTCGCTGTCGGTGAGCGTGCCGGGCGTCACCACCCGCATCACCTTGCGCTCCACCGGGCCCTTGGAGGCGCCCACCTCGCCCACTTGCTCGCAGATGGCGACCGATTCGCCGCAGCGGATCAGGCGCGCCAGGTAGCCCTCCATGGAATGGAAAGGCACGCCCGCCATCACCACCGGCTCGCCGGCGGACATGCCGCGGCGGGTGAGGGTGATGTCCAGCAGCCGCGCCGCCTTCTCCGCGTCGTCGTAGAACAGCTCGTAGAAGTCGCCCATGCGGTAGAACACCAGCGTGGCCGGGTACTCCGCCTTGATGGCCAGGTACTGGGCCATCATGGGGGTGTGGTTGGAAGCGTCCTTGGCAGGCGGCAATGTCTTGGAAGAAGGGTTGGCCATCGACGGGTCACTTGCGGCGCCGGCGCGGTCGGCGGCGACTTGACGTTCGTCAAGAAGCCCACGGCGCCGGGCGGGCAGCATGGATCAAAGGGGGGATTGTCCATGCTACAGCTGCCCTTCACCTACGAACCGCTCCTCCAGCGGTCTTGTACATTGGGCGCATGCGTTGCAGCCTTGCCCTCGCCGCCCTGTCGATCCCGGCCATGAAAGCCATCACGGTCCGCTTCGCGGTGAAGTGATGGGCGCGGCGTGGCGCGGCGGACCGGCGCTGCACGGAGGCTTCCTGGCCTTGCTGGCGGCGACGCTGTTCGGCGTCAGCACGCCGCTCGTGCAGCGCGCCGGCGCCGGCGTCGGGCCCTTCTCCACCGCGGCCTTGCTCTATGCCGGGGCGGCGCTCCTCGGCGCCCTCATGCGCAAGCCGGCGGAGCGCGAAGCGCAGGTGCGGCGAACGGACCTGGGCCGCCTGCTGGCCATGGCCGCGTTCGGGGCCGTGGTGGGCCCGGTGGCGCTTGCCTGGGGCCTGCAGAACACGAGCGGCATTAGCGCCTCGCTGATGCTGGCGCTCGAGGCACTCTTCACGGCCGTCCTCGCACGGTGGCTGTACCACGAATCGATGGACCGGCGCGTCTGGACCGCCATGCTCCTGCTCCTGGCCGGGGGCATCCTCCTGGTGGCCGATCGCGGCGCCGCGGGCGAAACCCAGATGCTGGGCCTGTTGGCCGTCCTGCTGGCGACCGCGGCCTGGGGTGTCGACAACACGCTGTCCCGCGGCGTGGCGGAGCGCGATCCCGCGCAGGTCGTGCTGGTGAAGGCGTCGCTGGGCGCCCCTGCAGCCCTGCTGCTCGCGCTTGCCTGGGGCGAACCCATGCCCGGGGCAGGCGCGATCGTGGCCCTGCTCCTGATCGGGGCCAGCGGCTACGGATTGAGCCTGCGGCTGTACCTGCTGGCGCAACGCGCGTTCGGCGCCGCCCGCACGGGCTCGGTCTTCGCGTTCGCGCCCTTCATCGGCGCGGCGTTGGCCGTTGGCCTGGGCGAGCGCGGCCTCAGCTGGGGGATGGCGCTGGGTGGCCTGCTGATGCTGGCCGGCGTGGTGGTCCACCTGTACGAGCGGCACGAGCACGAGCACGTGCACGAGGCGACCGCACACGAGCACGCGCACCGCCATGACGACGGCCATCACGACCATGCGCACGACCCGATGCCCGAGGGCGAGCACAGCCATGGCCATGTCCACGATCCCGTGCGACACGCGCATCCGCACGTACCCGACGTCCACCACGCGCACCGGCACTAGCCCGAGCCCCGCCGTCCACTAGACTCGACCCATGCCGGTCTGGTGGATCCTGCTGCTGCCCTTCGTCGGAAGCCTCGTCGCGGCCCTGCTGCCGACCCGCTCGCGCAACATGGAAGCGGTGCTGGCCGGCGGCGTCACCCTCGCCACCGCCATCGGCCTGGGGCTGCTGTTCCCCCAGGTGGCGGACGGCGGCGTGGTCTCCAGCCGGGTGGCCTGGCTCCCCTCGCTGGGCATCGACCTGCTGCTGCGGGTGGACGGCTTCGCCTGGCTGCTGGGCATGATGGTGAGCGTGATCGGCGCGCTGGTGGTGCTCTATGCGCGCTACTACCTGTCCGTCGACGATCCCGCGACGCGCTTCTACTCGCTGCTGCTGGGATTCCAGGGCGCCATGCTGGGCGTGGTGCTCTCGGGCAACATCGTGCAGCTGGTGGTGTTCTGGGAGCTCACCAGCCTGTTCTCGTTCCTGCTGATCGGCTACTGGCACCACCGCAAGGACGCGAGGCGCGGCGCGCGCATGGCTTTCACCGTCACCGCCGCCGGCGGGCTGGCCCTGCTCGCGGGCATGGTGCTGCTCGGGCACGTGGTGGGCAGCTACGAGCTCGACGCCGTGCTGGCCGCGGGCGAGCGGGTGCGCGCGCACGCCCTGTACCTGCCGATCGTGCTGCTCGTGCTGGCCGGCGCGCTCACCAAGAGCGCGCAGTTCCCGTTCCACTTCTGGCTGCCGCACGCGATGGCCGCGCCCACGCCGGTGTCGGCCTACTTGCACTCGGCCACGCTGGTGAAGGCCGGCGTGTTCCTCATGGCCCGCCTGTGGCCGGTGCTGGCCGGCACGGACACCTGGTTCTGGGTGGTGGGCGGCACCGGCCTCGTCACGCTGCTGCTGGGCGCCTATGCGGCGATGTTCCAGAACGACCTCAAGGCGCTGCTGGCGTATTCGACCCTCAGCCACCTGGGGCTCATCACGCTGCTGCTGGGGCTGAACAGCCCGCTTGCGGCGGTGGCAGCGGTGTTCCACATGCTGAACCACGCCACCTTCAAGGCGTCGCTCTTCATGGCCGTGGGCATCATCGACCACGAGACCGGCACGCGCGACATGCGCAAGCTCGATGGCCTCTACCGCTACATGCCGGGCACGGCCAAGCTGGCGATGGTCGCCTGCGCCGCGATGGCGGGCGTGCCCTTGCTGAACGGCTTCCTGTCCAAGGAGATGTTCTTCGCGGAGACGGTGTTCCTGCAGTCGCTGCCGCTGGTGGACTCCGTGCTGCCGCTCGCCGCCACCGTGGCGGGCGTGTTCGCCGTGGTCTATTCGCTGCGCTTCGGCCACGACGTGTTCTTCGGCGGCCGCCCGGTGGACGTGCCGCGCCGCCCCCACGAGCCGCCGCGCTGGATGCGCGTGCCGATCGAGCTGCTGGTGATGGCCTGCCTGGTGGTGGGCGTCGTGCCCAACCTGTCGGTGCGCTGGCTGCTCGACGCCGCGGCGCGGCCGGTGGTGGGCGGCACGCTGCCCGAATACAGCCTGGCGATCTGGCACGGGTTCAACGCGCCCCTGGCCATGAGCCTGGTGGCCCTGGGCGGCGGCCTCGTGCTCTACCTGTGGCGGGCGGAAGCCCTCAAGATGCGCCGGCTGCGCGACATCCCCCTGATCGGCCGCTTCGACGGCAGGCGGGCCTACGAGATGGTGATGGGCGGCGCGACCGTGGCCGCGCGCCGGATCCTGCGGCGCACCAGCAGCCGGCACCTGCAGGTGCAGCTGTTCTGGCTGCTGGTCGTGGCTGTCGCGGTGGCGCTGGCCTCCGCGCTGGTCGTGCCGCTGGCGTGGGGCGACCGGCAGCGCGTGCCGGCGACGCCGGAGTTCGCGCTGCTGTGGATCGTGGGCGCCGCGGCCGCGATCGGCGCGGCCTGGCAAGTCAAGTTCCACCGCCTGGTGGCCGTGATCCTGCTGGGCGTGGTCGGCGTGGTGGTGTGCCTCACGTTCGCCTGGTTCTCGGCGCCCGACCTCGCGCTCACGCAGCTCGCGGTGGAGGCGGTCACCACCGTGTTCTTCCTCCTGGGGCTGCGCTGGCTCCCCAAGCGCAGCGGGGAGCACCATCCGCGCACGGAGCTGCGCGCCCGCTGGCGCCGCCGCCGCGACCTGCTGCTGGCGATCGCCACCGGCGCCGGCCTCTCGGCCCTGTCGTACGCGCTGCTCACGCGCACAGGCGCGCAGAGCATCTCGCCCTTCTTCATCGCCAACGCCCTGCCCGAAGGCGGCGGCACCAACGTGGTCAACGTGATGCTGGTGGACTTCCGCGCCTTCGACACGCTGGGCGAGATCACCGTGCTGGCGGTCGTGGGGCTGACGATCTTCGCCCTGCTGCGCCGCTTCCGGCCGCCGCAGGAGGTGGTGGAACTGCCGCCGCAGCAGCGCTCGGTCTCGCGGATAGGCTCCACCGACCTGCGCCGCCCCGCCGAGGAAGCGGAGGAGGACGATCCCGGCCCCGGCTACCTGGTGGTGCCGGCGGTGCTGGTGCGCCTGCTGCTGCCGGTGGCACTGGTCGTGGCGCTGTACCTGTTCCTGCGCGGGCACAACCAGCCCGGCGGCGGCTTCGTGGCGGGGCTCACCGTGGCCATCGCCTTCATCGCCCAGTACATCGTGGGCGGAACGCAGTGGGTGGAGGACCGCCTGAACCTGCACCCGCCGTACTGGATCACCTTCGGCCTGCTGATCGCGGTGGCGACGGGGGTGGGTTCGCTGGTGTTCGGCTATCCCTTCCTCACCACGCACACCGCCCATTTCACGCTGCCGGTGCTGGGCGAACTGCACGTGCCGAGCGCCGCGTTCTTCGACCTCGGGGTCTTCGCCGTGGTGCTCGGCTCCACCCTGCTGCTGCTGACCGCGCTGGCGCACCAGTCGCTGCGCGCCCGCCGGCGGCCCGCGCGGAGGCCCGCCTGATGGAAGTGATCATCGCGCTGGCCATCGGCGTGCTCACGTCGGCCGGGGTCTGGCTGATCCTGCGGCCTCGCACGTACCAGGTGCTGATCGGCCTGACGCTGCTGTCGTACGCCACCAACCTGTTCATCTTCAGCGTGGGCAGCCTCTCCCTCGACCGGGAGCCCATCGTGCGGGCTGCGCTGCAGGCCAACCTCCAGAACTACACCGACCCGCTGCCGCAGTCCCTGGTGCTCACGGCGATCGTCATCGGCTTCGCGACCACGGCGCTGTTCCTGGTGGTGCTGCTCGCGTTGCGCGGGCTGACCGACAGCGACCACGTGGACGGGCAGGAGGAGCGGCCTTGAACGCCGCGACCTGGGGAGGCGCCCACCTGCTGGTGTTGCCCATCCTGCTGCCGCTGGCCACCGCCGCGGCGCTGGTCGGGCTGGGGGAAGGGCAGCGCCGCCTCAAGGCGGGGCTCAACCTGGTGGCCATGGTGGCGAACCTCGGCATCGCGCTGCTGATGCTCGCCTCGGTGCAGGACGGCGCGCGCGCGCACGCCGTGAGCGTCTACCTGCCCGGCAACTGGCCGGTGCCCTTCGGTATCGTGCTGGCGCTGGACCGGCTCTCGGCCCTGATGCTGCTGCTGGCCGCGTGCGCGGCATTGGCCTCGCTGTTGTTTTCGCTGGCGCGCTGGCACCGGGCGGGCGTGCACTTCCACCCGCTGCTGCAGCTGCAGCTGATGGGACTGAACGGCGCCTTCCTCACCGCGGACCTGTTCAACCTGTTCGTGTTCTTCGAGGTGCTGCTGGCGGCCTCGTACGGGCTGCTGCTGCACGGCGGCGGCGTCACGCGCGTGCGTCCCGGCCTGCACTACATCGCGATCAACCTTGTGGCCTCGCTGCTGTTCCTGATCGGCGTGGCGCTGCTGTATGGCGTGACCGGCACGCTGAACATGGCCGACATCGCCGCCAAGCTGCCGCACGTGCCCGCCGGTGACCGCGGCCTGCTGCACGCGGCCGCGGCGCTGCTGGCCGTGGCCTTCCTCGCCAAGGCGGCGTTCTGGCCGCTGAACTTCTGGCTGCCGCATGCGTACGCCGCGGCGAGCGCGCCCTCGGCGGCGCTGTTCGCCATCCTCACCAAGGTGGGGGTCTATGCCGTGCTGCGCCTGTGGACGCTCTGCTTCCCGGCCACGGCCGGCGATTCGGCGCTGTTCGGCAGCCCGGTCCTGGTCTGGGGTGGCCTGGCCACGCTGGCGTTCGGCGCCATCGGCATGCTGGCCTCGCAGCAGCTCGGGCGGCTGGCGGGCTACAGCGTGATCAGCTCCTCGGGCACGGTGCTGGCGGCGATCGGCCTGGACCTTCCGCAGGTGACGGCCGGCGCGCTGTTCTACATGGCCAGTTCCACGCTGGGCGCCGCCGCACTGTTCCTGCTGGTGGAACTCGTCGAGCGGCCGCGGCAGGCCGAGGTGGATCCGCCCTCCGTGGAGGCGCCGGAAGGGCGGCTGCCCCTCTTCGCCGAGTACTCGCCGCTGGACGCGAACCTCGACGACCAGCAGGTTGCACTTGTCGGCCGGGCCATCCCCGCGGCGCTCGCCTACCTGGCGGTCACCTTCCTGGTGTGCGCGATGGTGCTGGCCGGGCTGCCGCCGCTGTCCGGCTTCGTCGGCAAGGTGGCGATGCTGGGCGCCTTGGCGGAGGCGAGCGACGGGCCGTCGGGCCCGGCGGCGCGCTGGTGGCTGTTCGCATTGCTGATCCTGTCGGGGCTGGCCGCGGCGATCGCGCTCGTGCGCGCCTTCATCGCCCACTTCTGGTCGCTGCAGGAGCGGCCGCAGCCGCACCTGCACGTGATCGAGGTCCTGCCCGTGACGCTGCTGCTGGCCGCCTGCGTGGCGCTGGCGGTGCGCGGCGACGCGGTGCTGACGTACACGCGGCAAACGGCGGCCACGCTGCACACGCCGCAGGCCTACATCGATGCGATCTTCAGCGCGCAGCCGGTGGGACGCCCGGCGGGAAGGGCGATGCCATGAGCCGCTGGTTTCCTGCCCCGCTGCTTTCCCTTGCGCTGTGGGGCCTGTGGCTGCTGCTCAATGATTCGCTGGCGCCCGCGCACGTTCTGCTGGGCGCGCTGGCAGGCTGGCTGATGCCGGTGCTGGTGGCGCCGCTGCGCCCGCCGGGCCCGCGCCTGAAGCGCCCGCTGGTGCTGGCGCGCCTGGTGCTGCGCGTGGGCGGCGACGTGGTGGTGTCCGCGCTGGAAGTCGCGGGGGGCGTGTTGCGTTCGCACCGGCGCCTGCCGCGCGGCGCGTTCGTCGCCGTGCCGCTGGCGATTCGCGACGCCCATGCGCTGGCCTCGCTCGCGGTGATCTGCGCCGTCATCCCGGGCACGGTGTGGAGCGAGCTCGCCTCCGACCACAGCGTGGTGCTGATCCACGTGTTCGACCTGCGCGACGAGGCGACCTTCGTCGCCGAATTCAAGGCGCGCTACGAGGCGCCGCTCAAGGAGATCTTCGAATGACGCTGCTGGGGGTGGCGATCACGGTGACGCTCGTGCTGTACGCACTGGCGATGGGCGTCGCGCTGCTGCGCCTGTTGCGCGGGCCGCGCGCGCAGGACCGCGTGCTGGCGCTGGATTTCCTGTTCGTGGTGGCGATGCAGGCGCTGCTGGGGCTGGCGATCCGCTACGACAGCAGCATGTACTTCGAGGGCGCGCTGCTCATGGCGTTGTTCGGTTTCGTGACCTCGGCGGCACTCGCCAAGTTCCTGCTGCGCGGCGAGGTGATCGAATGATCGTCGACGTGCTGGTCTCCGTGCTGCTGCTCCTGAGCGGCGGCCTGGCCCTGGCCGCGGCGCTGGGCCTGTGGCGGCTGCCGGACTTTTTCCTGCGCATGCACGCGCCGTCGCTGGCCTACACGCTGGGCAGCTGGGCGGTCACGCTGGCCTCCATCCTGCACTTCACCGCCTCGCCGGCCACGCTCTCGCTGCACGTCTGGGTGATCATCATCCTGCTGGCCATCACCGTGCCGGTGACGACCGTGCTGCTGGCGCGCGCGGCGCTGTTCCGCCAGCGCCGCGCCGGCGACCCGCTGCCGCCGCCGCTGTGGACGATCGCGGAGGGTGGACCTCAGCCGACCGACGAGGCGGCGTCCGCAACGAGCGGCGCGCCCGGGGCTCCCACTGCCGGCGAACGCACCAGCGGCAAGCACTGAGGGTACTCGCGCGCGAGGAAGACCAGCATCTCCTCGCGCAGCTTGCAGCGCAGGTCGAAGGCCTTGCCGGAATTGCGGGCCGAAATCAGGATGCGGATCTGCATGGTCCGGTCCGTGATGTCGGTCACCTGCACCGAGAACACGCGCTTGTCCCATTCGGGCGCGGCCTCCACGATGCGCTTCGCCTCGGCGCGCACCGCTTCCACCGGCGTCGTGTAGTCCACGTAGAGGAAAGCCGTGCCCAGGATCTCCGAGCCGGTGCGCGTCCAGTTCTCGAACGGGTTCTCGATGAACCATTGCAGCGGGATGATCAGGCGGCGCTCGTCCCAGATCCGCAGCACGACGTAGGTCCCCGTGATCTCCTCCACGCGTCCCCATTCCCCCTTGACGATCAGCACGTCGTCGAGGCGCAGCGGCTGCGACAGCGCGATCTGCAGCCCCGAGATCAGGTTGCTGAACACCGGGCGGGCGGCCAGGCCCGCGATGATGCCGAGCACGCCGGCCGACGCCAGCAGACTCGCCCCCAGCTGGCGCATGCTGGGGAAAGTCATGAGGATCATCGAGGCGCCGCCGATCAGCACCAGCACCTGGGCGCTGCGCGAGAGCACGCGCGTCTGCGTTTCCACCCGCCGGGCGTTGAGGTTGTCCTCGACGTCCACCGGATGCTTGGCGATCAGGCCGTCGGCAACGCCGCCGATCAGTCCCATCGCGAAGGCGGTGATCGCGACGATCAGCATCAGCCCGTTGACGTGGCGCACCGCGCCTATGGAGTCCAGCGTGTCGGGGGCCCCCGCCCACACGATCTGCATCGCGAAGAGCGGGGCGGCGAAGCCGGCCGCCCGCTGCGTGCGTTCCAGCATCGCGCCCACGACCTGCAGCCTTTCGCGCCGCACCACGCGCCGCAGGACGGCGCGCGCGACGTGGTGCACGGCCAGGGCCAGCAACGCGGCCAGCATCGCGGCCACGAACGTGTACAGCCAGGGTCGTCCCTGCAGTTCCTCGATCATCGGGCGGCCTTCAGGCGACTTCCTGCGGCGGCGGGTCGTCCACCTGCGTGCCCGGCTCCATGGTGGGTTCCACCAGCGTGGGCGTGTTCTGGCGCAGGTCGGCCTTCTCGCCCGCGCTGGCGAACTTGCTGTACTTGCCGAGGATCTTCACCAGCTGGCCGTAGATCTTGGGGTTGCCCGCGACGCACTCGCGCTGCTCCAGGAAGTCGGCCTCGCCGGTGAAGTTGCCGATCAGGCCGCCGGCCTCGGTGACCAGCAGCGAGCCGGCGGCCACGTCCCAGGGGGACAGGCCGGTCTCGAAGAAGCCTTCGGTGAAGCCCGCGGCCACGTAGGCCAGGTCCAGCGCCGCGGCGCCGGGACGGCGCAGGCCGGCGGTGCGCTTCATGACGTCGGCCATCATGCGCAGGTAGATGTTGAAGTTGTCGCCCGGGCGGAACGGGAAGCCGGTGGAGACGAGGGCTTCCTTCAGCTGGGTGCGCTTGCTCACGCGGATGCGCCGGTCGTTGACGTAGGCGCCGCGCCCGCGCGTGGCGGTGAAGAGGTCGTTGCGGGTCGGGTCGTAGATCACGGCCTGTTCGACGCGGCCCCGCACCAGCAGCGCGATGCTGACGCAGTAGACCGGGAAGCCGTGGATGAAGTTGGTGGTGCCGTCCAGGGGGTCGATCAGCCAGACGTGATCGGCGCTGGCCTTGCCGTGCTCGCGGCCCGACTCCTCGGCCCAGATCCCGTGGTCGGGGTAGGCGCCCAGCAGGGTGTCGATGATGATGCGCTCGGCCGCATGGTCGACTTCGGTGACGAAATCGTTGGTCTGCTTCTGCGAGATCCGGACGGCTTCGACATCGAGCGCGGCCCGGTTGATGATCGCGCCGGCGGCGCGGGCGGCCTTGACGGCCACGTTGAGCATGGGGTGCTGGTTGGACGACATGAGTTGTGTGAAGAGCTGCGCCCACCGGGCGGACGGCCTCCCGTCGATGCGGAAGGCCAACTTAGCGCCATTTTACCGGCCGGGGTGTCATCCCTGCCCGGAAGGGACTTGAGGTCGCGCGTCCTACGTCCAACCACGTACCGGACAATACGGCGATGCGCACCCGCTTCGTCCTGATCCAGCCCAGCCACGCCGGCAACGTGGGCGCCGCCGCGCGCGCCCTCAGGGTGATGGGCTTCGACGACCTGGTGCTCGTGCAACCGCGCTGGGACGACGTGCTCACGCGCGAAGAGACGATCGAGCGGGCCAGCGGCGCGATCGACGTGCTGCACAAGGCGCGCGCGGTCCCGACCTTGGACGAGGCGCTGGAGGGCATGACGCACGTGTGCGCCACCGTGATGACGCCGCGCGACTTCGGTCCCCCGACGAGCACCCCGCGCGAGCATTTCGCCGGGGTCGCGCGCGAAGGGCACAGCGTGGCTTTCCTCTTCGGCTCGGAGCGTTACGGCATGCGCAACGAGGACGTGTACCGCTGCCACGCGGCGCTGCGCATCCCGGTGGCGCCGGACTACGGATCGCTGAACCTCGCCTCGGCGATCCAGGTGATCGCCTACGAGTGGCGCCTCGCCCTGGGCGGCTTCGGGCTGGAACCGCCCGCCGCGGCGCCTGCGGCGGACGCCGCGGCCGTGGCCGGCATGCTGCGGCACTGGGAACAGGCTCTGGTGGAGATTGGCTTCCTGGACCCCGCGGCGCCCAAGAAGCTGATGCCGCGCCTGAACCAGCTGTTCAACCGCGCGCAACCCACCCCGGAGGAAATCCACATCCTGCGTGGTGTCGCCAAGGCCATGTCGGAAGCGGCGAAAAAGGCGAAGCCTTAGACTTGCCGCCACATAAGCTCAGAACACCCGCATGTTCAGCCGCCTGCGTTCCGACATCCAGTGCATCCTCGACCGCGACCCTGCCGCGCGCAGCAAGTGGGAGGTGGTCACGTGTTATCCGGGCCTGCATGCCATCGTGCTGCACCGCGCGTCGCACTGGCTGTGGCAGCGCGAGTTGCACTGGCTGGCGCGCTTCCTGTCGCAGTTCGCGCGCTGGATGACGGGTATCGAGATCCACCCTGGCGCGGTGATCGGGCAGGGCGTGTTCATCGACCACGGGATGGGCGTCGTCATCGGCGAGACGGCCGAAGTGGGCGACGGCTGCACGATCTACCAGGGCGTGACGCTGGGCGGCACCTCGCTGTACAAGGGCACCAAGCGCCACCCCACCCTGGGCAGGAACGTGGTGGTGAGCGCGGGCGCCAAGGTGCTGGGGGGCTTCACCGTCGGTGACGACGCGAAGGTCGGCAGCAATGCGGTGGTGATCAAGCCGGTGCCGGCCGGTGCAACGGCCGTCGGCATCCCCGCGCGCATCATCCAGGCCGAGGACTCGGCGCGCCGCGAGGAAGTCGCCGCGAAGATGGGGTTCTCGGCCTACGGCATCACCGCGAACGACGACCCGCTGTCGCAGGCGATGCGCGGCCTGATCGACAACGCCGCCTCGCAGGAGCACCAGATCGCGCTGCTGTGGCAGGCGATCGAGAAGCTCGCGCCGCAGCAGAAGGATTGCGTGCCGCTGGACGCGCAGACGACGGAAAGCTTCGAGCGGGAGAAGCTGACGCAGCTGGTGGGGAAGTAAGGCTAGTCGCTGCGCGACCCGGGCTGTCATTGCGGGCTTGACCCGCAATCCACACTGCGCCCGACCAGGCGCCGCATGGATCCCGGGTCAAGCCCGGGATGACAACATTGCGCTAGCCCTTCGCCGGGCGGATGGCGCTCTTCGGCCGGAACGCCTTGCACACCTCGTCGTTCGTCTCGAGGTAAGGCCCGCCGATGAGGTCGATGCAGTAGGGCACCGCGGCGAAGATGCCGGTCACGACCTGCTTGCCGTCTTCCTTCAGCCCTTCCAGCGTTTCCTGGATGGCCTTCGGCTGCCCTGGCAGGTTGACGATCAGCGTGTCGCCGCGGATCACCGCCACCTGCCGCGAGAGGATCGCCGTCGGCACGAAGCGCAGGCTCACCTGCCGCATCTGCTCGCCGAAACCGGGCATCTCCTTGTCGGCGATGGCGAGCGTCGCTTCCGGCGTGACGTCGCGTTTCGCCGGCCCGGTGCCGCCCGTGGTGAGCACCAGCGCGCACTTCGCATCCACCAGTTCGATGAGCGTCGCACTGATGCGCTCCTTCTCGTCGGGGATCAGGCGCTCCTGGAAGGTGAGGGGGTTCTTCAGCGCGCGCGCGAGCCATTCCTTCAGCGCGGGCAGGCCCTTGTCCTCGTAGACGCCGGTCGATGCGCGGTCGCTGATGGAAACGATGCCGATGGTGACGGGGTCGTGGTCAGCCATGCTCTTCCTGCTCCAGGTGTTCGCGCACCAGCTGGAAGATCTCGCGGTAGGCCCGGCCGCGGCGCGGTGCCTGGCCGCGCGAGACTTCGTCCTGGCTCGGCGCGCCGTCCTTGCGGGCCTGCCGGATCAGGGCGCGCAGCTGCTGCGAATCGGTGTCCGGGTGGGCCTGCAGCCAGGCCTGCAGGGCGTCGTCGTTCGCGATCAGGTCGTCGCGCCACTTCTCCGCGGCATGCAGGGCGAGCGTCTGCTGGGCGGAGCCGCTGCGCTGCTCCTCCAGGGCGTCGCGCACGGCCTGCAGCATTTCCTCGTCGAGGCCACGCATCAGCTTGCCCACGTACTGCATCTGGCGCCGGCGCCCTTCGAAGTTGCTGATGCGCTTGAGGTCGTCCAGGGCGGTGACCAGCGTCTCGGGCAGCTGCAGCCGCTCGAACAGGTCCGACCGCAGCGTGAGCAGCGCCTCGCCCAACTTCTGCAGCTCGGTGCTTTCCTTCTTGAGTTCGGTGCGGCTCGGCTCGCCACCGGTCTGTTCGGCCCGGAGTTCGAGATCGAGTTCGCTGCCTTCGGCCACGAAGTGGCCTTTGACGAAGTAGCCTTTTTTGGGTTTGCGGGACATGCGGGGGAAGGAGGATGTGCGCGACCGTGGTGCGCCGTGTTGCACAAGTATCATAGCCCGCCATGAACAAAGCTCCCGCGCAGGCGGCCTCCGGCTTCGCCTACAGCCGCGCCGAATTCGAAGAACTGGTGGATTTCGCCCTGGGCCATGCCCGCAAGCTCGGAGCGACCGATGCGGGCGCCGAAGCGTCCGAGGGCTGCGGCCTGAGCGTCTCGGTGCGCAAGGGCGAACTCGAGACGGTGGAGCGCAACCGCGACAAGTCGCTGGGCATCACGGTGTACATGGGCAGCCAGCGCGGCAACGCGAGCACCTCGGATTTCTCCCGGTCCGCGATCGAGCGCACGGTGCAGGCCGCGTATGACATCGCCCGCTTCACCGCGCAGGATCCCGTGGCCGGGCTGCCCGAGGCGGACGACGTGGCGCGGCCCGAGGAGCAGCGCGACCTGGACCTGTTCCATCCCTGGGACGTCACCAGCGAGCAGGCCGCGGAAATCGCGCTGCGCTGCGAGCGCGCCGCCTTCGACACCGACCGACGCATCACCAACAGCGAAGGCGCGGGCGTCTCCGCGCAGCAGAGCCACTTCTTCAGCGCCCACACGCACGGGTTCCGCGGCGGCTATGCGAGCTCGCGGCATTCCGTGTCGGTGGCGCCGATCGCGGGCCGTGGCGAGGACATGCAGCGCGACGCCTGGTACAGCTCCATGCGTTCCGCGCAGGAACTCGCATCGCCGGAAGCCGTGGGCCGCTACGCCGCCGAGCGGGCGCTCGCGCGCCTGAAGTCGCGCAAGATCCCCACGCGCGAGTGCCCGGTGCTGTTCGAGTCGCCCCTTTCCGCGGGCCTGCTGGGCGCCTACGTGCAGGCCACGAGCGGCGGCTCGCTGTACCGCAAGAGCACCTTCCTGATCGACTCGCTGGGCAAGCAGGTCTTCCCGGACCACGTGGACATCGTCGAAGACCCGTTCATGCGCCGCGGCAAGGGCAGCGCGCCCTTCGACGAGGAAGGCGTGCGCACCAGCCCGCGCAAGGTCGTTGACGCCGGGCGCGTCGAGGGCTATTTCCTGAGCAGCTACTCCGCGCGCAAGCTGGGCATGAAGACCACCGGCAATGCCGGGGGCTCGCACAACCTGTCGCTGCTGTCCCGCCGCACGCAGGCGGGCGACGACCTGCCGGAGATGCTGCGAAAGCTGGGCACGGGCCTGTTCGTCATCGAGCTGATGGGACAGGGCGTGAACTACGTGACCGGCGACTACTCGCGCGGCGCGAGCGGCTTCTGGGTCGAGAACGGCGAGATCGCGTTCCCGGTGCAGGAGATCACCATCGCAGGCAACCTGCGCGAAATGCTGATGGGGATCGAGGCGGTGGGGGCGGACGTCTACAACTACGGTGCGAAGACCGTCGGGTCGATCCTGGTCAGCCGGATGAAGGTGGCCGGTTCGTAGCGGCGTTGCGCGCCGCGGAACCGGCCATCCCGGCGCAGGCTGGGATCTCGCCGGGAACGCAGGGCGTCGATGAAGGACGCATGGATTGCGGGTCAAGCCCGCAATGACAGCGGCCTTGCCTCAGCCCGCCAGCGCCGCCTTCACCGCCGCGCTCACCTGTCCCATGTCGGCCTTGCCGGCGAGGCGCTGCTTGGCGGCGCCCATCACCTTGCCCATGTCGCCGGGGCCGCTTGCGCCGGTTTCCCCGACGATCTTCTTCACCTCCGCGGCGACTTCATCGGCCGACATGCGCGCCGGCAGGTAGGCCTGCAGCACGACCAGTTCGGCCTGCTCCTTGTCGACCAGGTCCTGGCGGCCGGCCTTCTGGAAGGCCTCGATGCTGTCCTTGCGCTGCTTGAGCAGCTTGTCGACGATGGCCACCACCCCGGCGTCGTCCAGCTCCACGCGCTCGTCCACTTCCTTCTGCTTGATGGCGGCGGTGAGCATGCGGATGGCGCCCAGGCGCTCGGCTTCCTTGGCGCGCATGGCGGCCTTCATGTCCTCGGTGATGCGTTCCTTGAGCGTCATGGCGTTTCCTCAGGCTACAGAATGAAAAAAGCCCGGCTGGGCGTCCCCAGGCGGGCTTTCGCGATGCGCTGGCCGGGGCTCAGTAGAGCTTCTTCGGCAGCTGCATGCTGCGCACGCGCTTGAAGTGGCGCTTCACGGCAGCAGCCTTCTTGCGCTTGCGCTCGGCAGTGGGCTTCTCGTAGAACTCGCGGGCGCGCAGCTCGGTCAGCAGGCCCAGCTTCTCGATGGTGCGCTTGAAGCGGCGCAGCGCCACGTCAAACGGCTCGTTTTCCTTGACACGAATGGTCGTCATGACTTCCAGAATATTCAGGTGGCGGATGAAGATCGAGGACATCCGCCGGGTTTCCCCACCTACAGGTTCGATCAGGCCGGTGGGGGTTTGCCAGCAAAGCCCGAGATTATAGCCGTGTGGGGAAACCCGGCAAGCCGCTGGGTTCAGCGGCCCTGCACCAGCCCCGGCAGCTCGATGTGCTTTCCTCCCCACTGTCGGGTTTGGACGGTACCGCACGGCCCCGACGACCAGGCGCCAGGCGGTGGATCAGGACCGTAGGGTCGCCGCCAGACCCTGCGCGCAGGCGTGCGCGCTCGCCCAGGCCCACTGGAAGTTGTAGCCGCCGAGCCAGCCCGTCACATCGACCACTTCGCCGATGAAATACAAGCCCGGCTGGCGCGATTCGAGGGTCTGGGAGGAGAGCGCCTTGGTGTCCACCCCGCCGGCGGTGACCTCCGCCTTGCGATAGCCCTCCGTCCCGGTGGGCACCAGCTCCCAGGCCGAGAAACGCTGCGCGAGCTGTTGCAGCGCCTTGTCGCCCGCTTCGTTCACCGGCCGCTGCCATGCCGGGTCCTGGCCGGTCCACGCGTCGGCCAGCCGGGAGGGCACCCATTGCGCGAGTTCGTTGGCCAGCAGCTTGCGCGAACGCGCCTTGGCCTGCAGGAGCTCGTGCGCCAGGTCGGCGCCCGGCGCGAGGTCCACGAGGAGCGGCGTGCCTTCGCGCCAGTAGCTGGAGATCTGCAGCACCGCCGGGCCGCTCAGGCCCCGGTGCGTGAAGAGCAGGTCCTCGTCGAAGGCGATGCGCTCCTTCTTCTGCCCGGTCGCTATCCGCACGGGCAAGGCCAGGCCGGCCAGCTGCGCGAAGGGCGCCCAGGCTTCGCCGTCGAAGGTGAGCGGAACGAGGGCGGGGCGCGGCTGCACGACGCGCAGGCCGAACTGCTGCGCGATGCGGTGGCCGAAGTCGGTGGCACCGATCTTCGGGATCGAGAGCCCGCCGGTGGCTATCACCACCGCAGGCGCGCGCACCGCACCGCGGCTGGTCTGCAGCTCGTAGCCGCTGCTGCCATGCCGCACCGATTGCACCGTGCAGGGCTGCCAGTGCGTCACTCCGCCCGCGCCGCACTCGGCCAGCAGCATGCGGATGAAGTCTTCCGAGGAGCGGTCGCCGAAGAGCTGGCCCTTGTGCTTCTCGTGGAAGGGGATGCCGTGCCGCTGCACCAGCGCGATGAAGTCCTGCGGCGTGTAGCGTGCCAGCGCCGAGCGGCAGAAGTGCGGGTTCTCGCCCAGGAAATGCCGGTGCGGCTGGCGCGGATCGAGCTCGCGGTTGGTGAAGTTGCACCGCCCGCCGCCGGAGATGCGGATCTTCTCGGCGACCTTCTCCGCGTGGTCGACCAGCAGCACCTTCAGGCCCAGCTGGCCGGCGATGCCTGCACAGAAGAGGCCCGCGGCGCCCGCCCCGATCACGATGGCGTCGAACGATGAGGGCGAGGTGTCGGGCATGGGCGCGGATTATCCCGTCGGCGCGGAGGAAGGGCGGAAAGCCATGCCTGTTCCACCAATCGCTTCGGCGGCCGCACTCCTACGATTGGCCATTACTTCGGAGGAGAGTCCATGAAGAAGATCACCATGCTCGTACTGGCTGCCGCCGCCTTCGCGGGCACCGCGCAGGCGGGCAGCTACAACGTGCGCCAGGGCGTGGAGTGTCCCCTCGTCACTTCCGGCCAGCTGGCCGAAGCGGTGCAGCAGGCCGGCAAGGCCACGGGCCTCGACCTGCCCAAGACCATGGTGTTGCGCACGGAACTGCTCTGCACCGCCGACGGCAAGCGCTTCCTGTATTCGTTCCGGGCGTCGATCGAGAAGCAGGTCGCCGACGGCGAGCAGCTGCGCTGGGCGCCGGTGGCCGACCTGACGGCCTACGGCAGCGCGGCCGGCAGCAACGCGCTGCTGCGCCAGGTGCGCTTCACGGTGCGCGACCTGGTTCGCCAGGAACCCTGAGGAAAGTCAGCGGGCGGCGTTCGCCGCCTGGTGCGCACCGGCCAGCAGGATCGACAGGTGCGCCTGCTGCAGCGCGCTCTCGCGCCCCGGCTGGATCATGCTGCGCACACCGGGCAGTTCGTCGAGACGGAAGGCGCAGAGCACGAAGTTGCTGGTGGCCAGCTTCACGAGCTCGGCCAGTGACATGCCCGTGAGCATCTCCGCCATCTCGCCACTGATGCCCAGACGCAGCATCGCCGCGGCGCGATCCTGGCGCAGCAGCTTCTGGGCCAGCAGCATGTACGTGAGATTCAGGTCCGCGATTTCCTTGCTGGCGTTGCCCGCATCCATCCAGGTGCTCCTCTGCCGCCTTGCGGCATCACTTCCTGGATTGTGACATTCAGTTACTCACAGCAACAAGCCGCTACTCGCCGACAGGCGGCTCGCGGGCGCCTGAAGTGTGGAGAAATGCGCGGTCAGGCCCCAAGCACGTCCGGGGCGCGGCGCTTCTTGCCGGCGCGCGACGGCGGTCGGCACAGCACGCACACGTAGCCGCTGCGGTTCTCGTGGGCATGTCCCACGAACTGCCCGCCGCAGCGCGTGCAAGCGGCGAGTTCCATCATCCCGCTGTCGAAGAAGCGCACCAGGGTCCACGCCCGCGTGAAATCCAGGACGGCCTCTTCGCCCTGGGCTTCGACCTGCTCCTGGTAGAGGCGGAAAGCCTTGATGAGCGCCTCGAGCGGCCGTGCGGCCTCGGGCAGCATGCACCGGTAGATGTTGTAGAACAGCGAGGCGTGGATATTCGCGATCCACGTCAGGTACCAGTCCACGGAAAACGGCAACAGGCCCTTGGGGGGCGAACTGCCCTTGATCTCCTTGTACAGGCGGACGAGCCGCTCGCGGCTCAGGTCCACTTCCGCTTCCAGGAACTGCAGGCGCGCGCCCAGTTCGATGAGCGTCACGGCCAGCTGCACCTGCCGTGCTTCTTCGAGCACGCTCTTTTGGGCCATGGCCCCTCCCTTCCGGGCGTGGATTCTTATGGAACGCAAGCGGAGGAGCAAGTGCCGCGGGCGGCGGCGTTGTGCGCGGGCCTCAGGCGGGCGGGCGATCCCGCACGACCGAGCGCAGCGTCGCGGCGAGTTGCAGGAACTGGGGCTGAACGAGTTGCCGCAGGGTTTCCTGGTGCCCGCGGATGCGGCTCGTGAGATGGACCATCCGTTCCAGTTCGCGGGGGAACAAACCTTCGGCCGGCACGGCCTGGAGCTCGCCGAACAGCGCCGCGCAGCGGGCGTCGAGCGCCGGCAGGTGCTCCCACTGACGGTCCGCCGCCAGCGCCACCATGTGCGCCACGGTGCCGGCCAGCAGCTCGTAGCGCGCCAGGACTTCGCTGGGGCGGACCATGGGCGGGGTCAGGCCTGGAGCCGGGCCAGGGCAGGGGCCGGCTGGAATTCCACCGCCGCACTCCAGCCCTGGAAGAGCCCGGGGGCGGCCGGCGGCGGCGTGGTGCCGCCGTCCGGGCGCGTGTTCTCCACCAGCTGGAAGGCACTCACGGATTGCAGCAGCTCGCCCGCCTGCTGCTGCATGGCGCCCGCGGCCGCGGAGGCTTCCTCCACCAGCGTGGCGTTCTGCTGCGTCACGCGCTCCATGTCGCTGATGGCCTGGTTCACCTGCTCGATGCCGCGCGTCTGCTCCTGCGTGGCGGCGGAGATCTCGCGCACGATGCCGCTCACGCGCTGGATGCTGGACACGACGTCTTCCATGGTGCGGCCGGCCTTGTCGACCAGGGCCGCGCCGGCTTCCACGTTGCCGGTGGACTCGGCGATCAGGCCCTTGATCTCGCGCGCCGCATCGGCGGAACGCTTGGCGAGGTTGCGCACCTCGGCGGCCACCACGGCGAAGCCGCGGCCCTGGTCGCCGGCGCGCGCCGCCTCGACGGCGGCATTCAGCGCCAGGATGTTGGTCTGGAAGGCGATGCCGTCGATCACGCCGATGATGTCGGCGATCTTGCGCGACGAGGCGTCGATCCGGCCCATCGTCGCCACGACGTCGGACACCACGCTCCCGCCTTCCACCGCGGTCTGCGCCGCGCGGGCGGCCAGCTGGTCGGCCTGGATCGCATGGTCGGCGTTCTGCCGCACCGTGCTGGTCAGCTCCTCCATCGACGCGGCGGTTTCCTCCAGCGAGCTCGCCTGCTCCTCGGTCCGCGCGGACAGGTCCAGGTTCCCGGTGGAGATCTGGGTCGAGGCCGCCGAGATCGTTTCGGTGCCGGCCCGCACCTGGCCGACGATGTTGACGAGGCCGCGGTTCATGTCGGCCAAGGCGCGCAGCAGGTCGCCCGTCTCGTCCCGGGAGCCGGCGCGGATGTCGGCCGTGAGGTCGCCGCCGGCGATGCGCCCGGCGTGGGCGATGGCATTGCGCAGCGGCCGCACGATCGCCCGGCTCATGCCCACCGTGACGGCGGCGCAGACGGCCAGCGCCAGCACTCCCAGCACCAGCAGCGCGGTCACCAGGGTGCGGAAGGCCGCCTCCGCCGAGAGATAGCTGGCTTCGGCACTCGCGCCGGATTTCTCCACCAGCGTGGTCAGGCCCTTGATCGCGTCGTGGAAAGCCGCGTCCGCGTTCTGCATCTGCATGGCCCCGATGCTCACGTCCACCGTGCTCAGGTCGATGGCCTTGACCATGGTGTCCTGGTATTTCGCGAGCCGGGCGGCGATGTCGCGCGCCAGGGCGCGTTCTTCCTCCGGCAGGTCCTTGCCGGCGTGCGCCTCGACGAACGCGGCCACCGCGGCAATCTTCTTCTTCTGTTCCTGGGTCGTGCGCTCCACCTGTTCGGCGCCCAGGTTCTGGATCCAGGTGAACAGGCGGTACACGCTCGAGTGCACTTCGGTCAGTGCCTGCGCGGCTTCCGCGGCATGGCGGTAGTCGGCGAACCGCTCCTTGTACAGCTGCTCCATGGCGGCCGACTGCCGGGCCAGCACCACATAGGAGAGGCTGCCCACGAGGACGAGGAACAACATGGCCAGCGTGGGGGCCAGCGCGATTTTCTGCCAGAGCTTCATGAGGGGACCTGCAACGGCCGGCGCCGGGCGGTGGCCCGGCGCGGCGGTGGGCGCGGACGGTGCCGCGCGGAAGGGGGATTACTTGTAGATGCCGCCGCAGACGATGTAGTCGTCCAGGCGCTCGCAGTACGCCGTCTTCGGCTCGATCTTCTTGCTGACCGGGTTCACGAACTTGTAGTCCGTCCAGAAGGTCTGCTTGGACTTGGCGAAATCGACGCGCTCCTTGATGTATTCCTTGCCGTCGATGTCCTTGATGTCGATGAAGTTCTTGCCGACCATCTTGTCGTTGGTGCCGTGCGCCACTGCGGTGCCGTCCATGCGGTGCACCGCCAGGTACAGGTCGCGGTCGTGGAATTCCTTGCTGTCGCGGCGGGTGATCTCGGCGAAGCCCTTGTCCTTGCCGTTGGCCTTGATGTAGGCCACGCCCTTCTTCACCATCGCCTCGGCTTCCTTCGCGTTGGCGGCGGCGGCCTGCTCGTTGGCGGCCCAGGCGCTGCCCGCTGCGGCCAGCGCGGCCGACAGCACGAAGGCCAGCTTCAGTCCAGCAATCCTCATTTCTCTCACTCCTCTGTGTTGGTGACGGCCGATTCTGCGGGGCAGGCGCCGGCGCCAAATGGCCGAACAGAGGGGCGTTTCGGCGGCAGATCGGGGCAATCGCGCGCTGCTGCCGACAGGAAGGCGTCAGGCTGCGCGCAGCTTTCCCTGCGCAGCCGCGGCGGCCACGCCGCGCACCACGTCGCCCACCACGATGACGGACGGGGAGGCGAGACCGTCGCGGGCGATCGTCGCCGCGAGTTCGCCCAGCGTCGTCACCGCATGCCGCTGCTGCGGCAGCGAGGCCTTCTGCACCACGGCCACTGGCGTGGCGGCGGGCAGGCCGCTCAGCAGGTCGCGCTGGATGCGCTCGGCACTGCTCACGCCCATGTAGATGACCAGCGTGAGCCGCGCGTCGCGCGCAATGGCGGCGATGGCCTTCCAGTCGGGCGGCTCCGCACCCTTCTGGGCGTGGCCGGTGAGGAAGATGACGCCCTGCGCATGTTCACGGTGCGTGAGAGGAACGCCCAGCGAAGTCACGGCGGCGAGCCCGGAGGTGATGCCGTTGACGACCTCCACTTCGATGCCTGCAGCCCGCAGGTGCTCGAGCTCCTCGCCGCCGCGGCCGAAGATGAACGGATCGCCGCCCTTCAGGCGCACGACGTTCTCGCCTTCGCGCGCCGCGAGGATCATCAGCTTCTCGATGAAGGCTTGCGGCGTGCTGCGGCAGCCGCCGCGCTTGCCGACATACACGACGCGCGCACCCTTGGGCGCATGCGCGACCACCTCGTCGCTGACGAGGTCGTCCACCAGCAGCACCGTCGCCTGGTGGATGGCCTTCAGCGCCTTGAGCGTCAGCATTTCCGGATCGCCGGGGCCGGCGCCGACGAGGGTGACCTTGCCTGTGTTCATGCCGATGCCAATCGCAAGATGTGTTCCACCTGCAGCGCCATCGAATCGGGGATGGGCTTGCGCGCGGCGAGCACGTCGCGGATGTACGCGGCCGTGGTGTGCGGATCCGTTTCCTTCGGCAGGTGGGGCAGGTCCGTCAGGGTGCCCTTGCGGCCTTCCTCGAGCGTGACGCGCTGTCCGCGCACGAAGCCCTCCATCTGCGGCAAGCGGCGCGCGTCGGCGACCACCTCGCCCTCGGTGCCGCGCAGCAGCAGCGCGGTGCTGCCCATCTTCTCGAATACGGCACCCATGGACACGGCGTATTCCGGATGCGTGTAGCTGCTGACGATCACGGACGGGCCCGCGCAAGGATCCATCAGCTTCACCAGGCTGTGCGCGCTGTTGCGCACGCCGACCACCTTGCGCACGTCGAGCAGGCGCTTCAGGCCGGGGCACAGCAGTTCGGTGGGCACGAAAGCGACCTGGCCATCGCGCAGCACCGGCAACTGGTCAGAAGCCTGCACGTCCAGCAGTTCCAGGACCTCGCGCACGACGACGCGGCTCGCTTCGGTAGCCGTGCCGTGGATCAGGACTGGAAGCCCGCGCTTCGCCACCAGCGCGGCGAGCAGGGGAGTGAGCACCGGGAGGCGGCGCGCGCCGTTGTAGCTCGGCAGCACGACGATGGTCCGGCCGCTGGCGGAGGCGACGCGCGCGAGCCGTGCCTGCGTGGCATCGAGGAAGCCGCACATCTCCTCGGGCGTCTCGCCCTTCACGCGCATGGCGATGCAGAAGGCGCCCACCTCGAGATCGGTGACGGCGCCGTCCAGCACCTGGCCGAACAGGTCGGCCGCCTGCTCGCGCGCGAGCGGCCGCGCGCCCTGCTTGCCGCGGCCGATTTCCTTGAGGTACTGGCTGATGCCCACGCGCAATTGTCCCAGAGGCTTGATGACTTTCGGCTATGAGCTCATTCGGCGGCGAATGCTGGGGTTCGCCTTGGCTCACCCCAGCCTACATGCGCCCGCTGAACCTGGACTTCCGTAGGCTGGGGTGACGCAGGAACCCAGCACGCGCGGCCTCAGGCCAGCTGTGCCGCCGGAAACGCCCGCACCATCCGCTTGAGCTCCGGCACGCACGAGCCGCAATTCGTCCCGCAACGCAGTGCCGCCTGCAGCGAGGCCAGCCGGTCCTCTGCCGACCCTTCCGCGGCGCCGAGACACGACTGGATCGCCGTTTCGTCCACGCCGAAGCAACTGCACACCTGCCGTCCTTTCTGCCGCAGGGCCACCGGTGCTTTCGCGCCCGGCGAGAGCAGCAGCCGGCCATAAGCCTGCGCGTCCAGTTCCTGCAGCAGCAGCGCCTTCAGCCAGGGCTCCGCGCTCGTGTCGCCGGCCAGCAGCAGGCCTTCGAGGCGCAGTGCGCCGGCTTCGCGCCGGACGCGGATGGTGCGGCGCTGGCCCTTGCGCTTGTCGGCATAGCGCAGGATCTCCGCACCCGTGAGCCCGAGCAACTGCTCGAGACGCTGCAGGGCTTCATCCCCGGGTGCCTCGTAGCCGGCCGCGCGAAACAGCATGCCCGTGCGCGCGTCGCCGCCCGCCTCCAGGGGCCGCTGCGCGGCGAAGGGCACGCAGGCCGCGAAGGGAAAGCGCGCCATCAGCGCCTGCAACTGCTCGCGGGCGGCCAATGCCTCGCCATCGGGCAGCCACGCCGCCGCCAGCAGCGTCCACGGCATTTCCGCCTTGAGGATCTTCACGGCGGCGTGCTTCAGCTCGGGTTGTCTGGAGATGGGGCAATAGGCCGACGTGGTGATCGCGTTCACGCCGGCAAGCGGGTCGCCCGTGCTGGAGAGGCCGCTCACGAACTCGCTGCCCCAGTGCATGGCGATGAAAGCCTGGCTCAGGGCCAGCTCCGCGCTCGCCTGCACCGGCAGCAGGATGGAGCCGCGCTTGGAAGTCACGTGCGCGAGCTCGCCCTCGGCGAGTCCGCGCCTTTGCATGTCCTGCGGGTGCATCTGCACCACGGGTTCGGGCACGTGGCCGAACAGGCGCCCGAGCGTTCCGGTGCGGCTCATGCCATGCCACTGGTCGCGCAAGCGGCCCGTCGTGAGCGAGAAGGGATAGCGGGAGTCGCGCGGCTCGGCCAGGGGCTGGTAGGTGACCGCGGCGAAGCGCGCCTTGCCGTCGGACGTCGGGAACACGCCGTCGGCGTACAGCCGCTCGCGGCCCTGCGTGGCGCCTGCGGGGAACGGCCACTGGCGAGGCGCCTCCTCCAGCAAGCCGTAGCTCAGTCCGGTGATGTCGAGATCCCGCCCGCGCGTGGACTCGCGATGTTCCAGCCAGATCGCCTCGGGTGTTTCGTAGGGGAACAGGCCGGGGGAGCGCAGCCGCGCCTCCAGCTTTCGCGCGAAATCCACCACGATCTGCCAGTCGTGCCGCGCATTCCCCGGCGCCGGCACCGCCGCCCGCACGCGGCTGATCCGCCGCTCGCTGTTGGTCACCGTCCCTTCCTTCTCGCCCCAGGTGGTGGCGGGCAGCAGCAGGTCCGCGTACTCGCAGGTTGCCGTCGTGGCGAAGGATTCCTGCACCACCACGAACTCCGCGCGTTCGAGCGCGCGCCGCACCGTCTTCTGGTCCGGCATCGACTGCGCCGGATTCGTGCAGGCGATCCACAGCGCGCGGATCTCGCCGTCGGCGGCGGCCTGGAACATTTCGACGGCCGTCTTGCCGGGCTTCTCCGGCACCGACGACACGCCCCACAACGCGGCCACTTCCGCGCGATGCTGCGGGTTGGCGAGATCCCGATGCGCCGACAGCAGGTTCGCGAGCCCACCCACCTCGCGGCCACCCATCGCGTTCGGCTGCCCCGTCAGCGAGAACGGGCCCGCGCCAGGCCGGCCGATCTGCGCGCTGGCGAGATGCAGGTTGATGAGGGCGGCATTCTTGGCCGTGCCGCTGGAGGACTGGTTCAGGCCCTGGCAGTAGAGGCTCAACGTCGCCGGCGAGGCCGCGAACCATCGCGCCGCGGTGAACAGGTCTTCCTTGCGGATGCCGCAGGTCTGCGCGACCACGTCCGGCGTGCACTCGCGCACCACGGCCTTGAGCGCCTCGAATCCGTTGGTGTGCGCAGCGATGTAGTCGGGCTTCGTCCAGCCCTCCCACAGCATCACGTGCAGCATGCCGTGGAACAGCATCACGTCGGTGCCGGGCAGGAGGGGCAGGTACAGGTCGGCGAGTTCCGCCGTGTCGGTGCGGCGCGGGTCGCAGAAGACGACCTTCATGCCCGGCCGCACCGCCTTCGCCTCCTCGATGCGCCGGAACAGGACCGGGTGCGCGAAGGCCGTGTTGCTGCCGACGATGAAGATGCAGTCCGCGTGGTTCACGTCGTCGTAGCAGGGCGGCGGCGCGTCGGCGCCCAGCGTCATCTTGTAGCCCGCCACCGCGCTGCTCATGCAAAGGCGCGAGTTGGTGTCGATGTTGTTGGTGCCGACCAGGCCCTTGGCCAGCTTGTTGAAGACGTAGTAGTCCTCCGTGAGAAGCTGGCCCGAGATGTAGAAGCCCACCGCGTCCGGCCCATGGGCGCGGATCGTCTGCGCGAAGCGGTCGGCGGCGAGTTCCAGCGCCACGTGCCAGTCCACCCGCACCGGCTTGTCGCGGCGCTGCTCGCGCAGCATGGGATGCAGCAGCCGCACCTGGCGCGTGACCTCGGGCGCCGCCGTGAGGTGCAGCGTCGAGCCCTTGGTGCACAGGCGGCCGAAGTTCGCCGGATGGTCCGGGTCGCCCCGCACGCCGGTGATGCGGTCGCCCTCGGACCGGATGATCACGCCACACCCGACGCCGCAGTAAGGGCAGGTGGACCTCGTTTCCTTCATCGGCAAGGCCCTGCCTGGGGCGCCTCCAGGTCCAGCGCCAGGGTCGCGAGTTCCACCGGGTCCAGCAGCACCTGGCCGCCTTCGACCTTGCAGGAGAAGCGCTGGGTGCAGCCTTCGTCCGGTGCGCGGGCGCAGCCGTCGTCCAGGGCTATCGTCCAGTTGTGCAGCGGGCAGGCCACGCTGGTGCCGAACACGATGCCCTGCGACAGCGGCCCACCCTTGTGGGGGCAGCGATCGAGCAGGGCGAAGACCTGGTCCTCGGCGTTGCGGAAGACCGCGACGTCCACGCCGCGCGGCCGCGCCACCCGGCGCGAACCGAGCACGGGGATGTCCTCCACGCGGCAGATCACCTTCCAGTCGTTCATCTTCATGCTTCCTGCCCTTCCGCCTGCAGCTTGGTGAACTGGCGGGTGTCCACCGCCGCCTTGTCGTGTTCGAACCAGGGATCCGGCTCGCCGTCCAGCGCGAACTGCAACCGCTCCCACAGCGCCTTGCGGCCCTCGTGGTCCTCGAGGATCTTCTTCTTCACGTAGTCCAGGCCGACGCGGTGGATGTAGTGCACGGTCCGTTCCAGGTACCAGCCTTCCTGGCGGTAGAGCTCCAGGAAGGCGCCGCTGTACTCCAGCACCTCTTCGGCTGTGCTCACCTTGCAGAAGAACTGGCCGGCCTCGGTCTTGATGCCCCCGTTGCCGCCCACGTAGATCTCCCAGCCGGAATCCACGCCGATCACGCCCACGTCCTTGATGCCGGACTCCGCGCAGTTGCGGGGGCAGCCCGACACGGCCAGCTTCACCTTGTGCGGCGCGTACATGCGCCACAGCGCCCGCTCCAGGTCCTTGCCCATCTGCGTGGAGTCCTGCGTGCCGAAGCGGCACCACTCGCTTCCCACGCAGGTCTTGACCGTGCGCAGCGCCTTGGCATACGCATGGCCCGAAGGCATGCCGATGTCTTTCCACACATTGGAGAGGTCCTCCTTCTTCACGCCCAGCAGGTCGATGCGCTGGCCGCCGGTGACCTTGACGGTCGGGATCCGGTACTTGTCCACGACGTCGGCGATGCGCCGCAGTTCTGCCGCCGTCGTCTCGCCGCCCCACATGCGCGGGATCACCGAATAGGTGCCGTCCTTCTGGATGTTGGCGTGGCTGCGCTCGTTGATGTAGCGCGACTGCGGATCGTCCTTCGCCTCCTTGGGCCAGGTGGAGATCAGGTAGTAGTTGAGGGCAGGGCGGCACGAGGCGCAGCCGTTGGGCGTGCGCCATTCCATGAATTGCATGGTGCCGGCGATCGTCACCAGCTTGTTGGCGCGGATCGCATCGCGCACTTCCTGGTGCGAGTGGTCCGTGCAGCCGCACATGGCCTTCTTCTTCGGCGCCGCCGAATAGTCGCCGCCGGCGGTGAACATGATGATCTGTTCCACCAGCCCGGTGCAGGAGCCGCAGGAAGCGCTCGCCTTGGTGTGCTTGCGCACCTCGTCCAGCGTGAACAGGCCCTTCTCCTTGATGGCCTTGCAGATCGCGCCCTTGCTCACGCCGTTGCAGCCGCACACCTCGTCGGCGTCGCCCATGGCCGCGGCCTTGCTCTGGCCCTGGTGGCCGGCGTCGCCGAGGTTGGATTCGCCGAACATCAGCTTGTCGCGGATGTCGCCGATCTTGCGGCCTTCGCGCAGCAGCTTGAAGTAGTAGCTGCCGTCCACCGTGTCGCCGTAAAGGCAGGCGCCGACCAGCTTGTCGTCCTTGATCACCAGCTTCTTGTAGACGCCGCCGAAGGGATCGCTCATCACGATCTCCTCCGTGCCTTCGCCCCCCATGAACTCGCCGGCCGAGAACAGGTCGATGCCCGTCACCTTCAGCTTGGTGGAGGTGAGCGAGCCGGTGTAGCGGCCGATGCCGAACTGCGCCAGGTGGTTGGCCGCCACCTTGGCCTGTTCGAACAGCGGCGCCACCAGGCCGTAGGCGACGCCGCGGTGGGCCGCGCACTCGCCCACGGAGTAGACGCGGGCGTCGGTGACCGTCTGCATGGTGTCGTGCACCACGATTCCGCGGTTGCAGTGCAGGCCGGCCTGCTCGGCGAGCTGCGTGTTGGGGCGGATGCCGACGGCCATCACGACGAGGTCGGCCTCGACCTGCGTGCCATCCTTGAACTTCACGGCAGCTACGCGGCCCGTGGAACCGCCCACCAATTCCTGCGTCTGCGCGCCGATCAGGAACTTCAGGCCGCGTTCCTCCAGCGATTTCTGCAGCAGCTTGCCAGCGACGTCGTCGAGCTGGCGCTCCATCAGCCAGGGCATGACGTGCACGACGGTCACGTCCATGCCGCGCTTCATGAGGCCGTTGGCCGCTTCCAGTCCCAGCAGGCCGCCGCCGATGACCACCGCCTTGCGGTACTTCTGCGCCGCTTCGATCATCGCGTTGGTGTCGGCGATGTCGCGGTACGCGATCACGCCATCGAGCTCCTTGCCGGGCACCGGCAGGATGAAGGGATTGGAGCCGGTGCACAGCAGCAGCCGGTCGTACTCCTCCTCGGTGCCGTCCTCCGCGCGCACGATGCGGTGCACACGGTCGATCTCCACCACCTTCTTGCCCGCATGCAGGCGGATGTGGTTCTGCTCGTACCACTCCCAGGAGTTCAGCACGATCTCGTCCAGCGTCTGTTCCCCGGCCAGAACCGGCGACAGCAGGATGCGGTTGTAGTTCGGGTGGGGCTCCGCGCCGAACACGGTGATGTCGTAGAGGTCGGGCGCGATCTTGAGGAGTTCCTCGAGCGTGCGCACGCCGGCCATGCCGTTGCCGATCATGACGAGCCTGGATTTCTTCATGGTGACTCCTTGATGCTGGGAAAACGATTCAGGTGGCGGCCAGGGCCGGCTGCACGCGGGCGCGGCCGCCGCGCTCGGCCCAGGTGCGCGTCCAGCGGGACTGCATGAGGCGCATGACGACGAGCACGAGGAAGGCCAGGACGGCGAAGAGGAAGAAGCCCCAGCCGTAGCTGCCGAGGTATTGCCTGGAGAGGCCCATGGCGGCGGGCACGAGGCCGCCGCCGAGCGCGCCGACCTCGCCGATCATGGAACCGGCCACGGCGGTCGTCGTCGGCCAGCGCAGCGGCACCAGCTGGAACAGCGCGCCGTTGCCGGCACCGAGCGCGGCGAAGCACAGGACGAGCAGCGCGGTGGTGAGCGCCAGCGAGTGCGTGCTGAAGCCGACCAGCACGAGCGAGGCGGTGACGACCAGCAGCACCACCGTCAGCGTGTTGAGGCCGCCCCAGCGGTCCGAGATCCAGCCGCCCACGATGCGCATGGCCGCGCCCATGAAAGCCGCCAGCATCGTGAGCTGGCCCGCCTCCACCTTGCTCACGCCGAACTGGTCGAAGTAATAGGAGGGCAGGAAGCTGGTGAGGCCGATGAAGCCGCCGAAGCTCACGCAGTAGATGATGCTGAACACCCAGCCGTCGTGCTCGAACAGGCAGGCAGCGTGCTCGCGCAACGTGCCGTGGCGGTTGACGTCGCCGGGTTCGCGGCCCCAGGCGATCATCACCGCGACGGGGATGAGGATGCCGACCGCGGCCACGCCGTACACGGCCTGCCAGCCGAGCCACTGGGCCAGCGGCGGCGCCAGCAACACGGACACCGCGGTACCCACGTTGCCCGCGCCCACGATGCCCATGGCCAGGCCCTTGTGCTTCGCGGGGAAGGAGCCCGAGCCCAGCGAGAGCGCCACGCCGAAGCTGGCACCGGCGATGCCCAGCAGAACGCCCATCGCGAGCAGGTCGTCGAAGCTGTCCACGAACAGCAGGCCGAACACCAGCGCAATGGCGATCAGGCCCATCTCCACCAGCGTGGCCGCCTTGCGGCCGATGTACTGCGCCAGCAGCCCGAGCGGGAACCGCATCAGCGCGCCCGCGACGATGGGGATGGACAGCATCAGGCCCATCTGCGCCGCGCTGAGCTGGTACGCCTCCTTGATGAAGGGCGCCATGGCCCCGTTGAGGACCCAGATGGCGCAGGAGAACGCGAAATACAGGAAGGCCGCGAAGAGGGTGGGCGCGTGGCCGGACTGCAGGAAGGTCTTGGAGGCGCTCATTCGTTCGTGTGTCTGGACCAGGCGCGGCCGGAGCGGCCACGCCTTTGCGTTGGGTACGGGTCAGCACACCACGTCGTGCGCACGGCCGGCGGTACGATGCCCGGCCCGGGTGCTTCATCACACCCGATGCAACCTGCATTGCAGGGACCGTGCCAGGCTGGCCCGCACCGTGCTTGCAGGCCCGGGGTGACTTCCGTTCTCCTCCTTTCCGTGCCCGATCCCGGTGCACCTGCATGGGCCTCCGACTTCGCCGCGGCGGGATTTCATGTCTGCGGCGAAGGCGATTGCGCCCATCTGGTGCGTGAAACCCTGCGTGCGTCGCCCGACGTGCTCGTGTGCTGGGCGCCGCGCCCCACGCCGGAGCTGTTGCAGTCCGTCACCATCCTGCAGGCCCAGCAGCCGGTGCCCGTGCTGCTCTTCACCCAGGACGCCGGTGTCGAGTCGCTGCACGCCGCACTTGAAGCGGGCGTGCACGCGTGGGTGGTGCAGGGCTATGCACCGCAGCGCCTGCGGCCGCTGGTGCACCTGGCGCAGGCGCGGGAGCAGCGCGAACGCCATTTGCGCTCCCGCATCGAGGAACTGGCGGGCAAGCTGGAGGAGCGCAAGTGGGTGGACAAGGCCAAGGGCATCCTGATGCGCGCCTCGCATGTCAGCGAGGAAGAGGCCTTCCGCCTGCTGCGCACGGCCTCCATGCAGGGCAACCAGCGGGTGGGTGAGCTGTCGCGGCAGGTGATCGACGCAGCGCGGGTGGGCGACGCGATCAATCGCGCGGGCCAGCAGCGGATGCTGTCGCAGCGGCTGGTGAAGCTCTACGCGCTGGCGTGCAGCCGCACGGAAGGCGCGGCGGCGGCGGTGCTGATGCGCCAGTCGGTGCAGCGGGTGGAAGACAACCTGGCGGCGCTGGGCGCCGAGCTCTCGGCGGCGACCTACGGCGACCTGGTCGGCGCCGCGCGCATCGGCTGGCGGCAACTGCGCGAACTGCTCGATGTGCCGCCCCGGGCGGCCGACCTGCCGCTGCTGGACCAGCATGCCGAGGCGGTGCTGGCGCAGGCCGATGCGCTGGTGTCGGCGCTGGAATCTTCCGGGCTCGCCACCCAGGTGCACGTGATCAACGTGTCCGGGCGCCAGCGCATGCTGTCGCAGCGCCTGGCCAAGCTGGCGCTGCTGCAAGGCGATGCTGCGGCGTTGGCGGAGACCGCCGCGGCCTTCGAGGAGGGGTTGGCCGAACTGGAGAGCGCGCCGTTATCGACGCCGGACATTCGCGGGATGCTGGAACGCGGCCGCGCCGCCTGGCAGGAGTTGCTGGCGGCGGTGCCGGCGGCGGCGCAGGGAGCGGGGCGGCTGAAGGTGGCCGCCGCGAGCGAGGAACTGCTGGAAGTGTTCGACGAGCTGACGGCGGCTTACCAGCACAGCATCCAGGTGTTGATCGGCTGAAGGCGGCTGGTGGCGGGACGTCGGGGTTCGGCTGCGCGCTCACCCCGACCTACGATATTGTCATCCCGGGCTCGACCCGGGATCCATGCGGGGCTGGATGGCGCGCCGTGGATTGCGGGTCAAGCCCGCAATGACGACATTGTGGCCGTCGCAGGCGGAATCCGGAATGTAGGTCGGGGTGAGCGCGAAGCCGAACCCCGACGGACGAGGCTCACGCCACCGCCTTCTGCCGCTCCGTCCGCGCCGCCGAAGTCCGCGCGCCGATCGCTTCCACCTTCCGCTGCTTCTCGTAGAGGAAGCTCAGGATCTCCTGCCGGCAGTGGTTGTAGACGGCGTCCTCGGCCAGCGCGATGCGGTTGCGCGGGCGTTCCAGCGGCACGTCCATCACTTGCCCGATCGTGGCGGCCGGCCCGTTGGTCATCATCACCACGCGATCCGACATCAGCACCGCCTCGTCGACGTCGTGCGTGATCATCATCACCGTGTTGCCCAGCTCCGACTGGATGCGGATCACCTCGTCCTGCAGGTGCGCGCGCGTGAGCGCGTCCAGCGCGCCGAAGGGTTCGTCGAGCAGCAGCACCTTGGGCTCCATCGCGAGCGCCCGCGCGATGCCCACGCGCTGCTTCATGCCGCCGGAGATCTGCGAGGGCAGGCGGTCCAGCGCGTGCGACATGTTCACCATCGCCAGGTTGTGCAGGATCCACTCCCTGCGTTCCGCGGCGCTGCGCGTGTCGCGGAAGATCTTGCCGACGGCCAGCTCCACGTTCTGGTAGACGGTCAGCCAGGGCAGCAGCGAGTGGTTCTGGAACACCACGGCACGGTCGGGGCCGGGCGCGTTCACCTCGCGGTTGTCGACGATCACGCCGCCCGAGGTGGCCTTCAGCAGGCCGGCGACGATGTTCAGCACCGTGGACTTCCCGCAGCCGGAGTGGCCGATCAGCGAGATGTACTCGCCACGCCGGACGTCGAGGTCGATGTTCTTCAGCACCGGGTTGCCGCCGTTCGGCCCGGGGAAGGTCATGTCGACCTGCGACAGCGAGAGGTAGGGCTTGGTCATGGTGGTCCTCCGGGTCTTTAGTTGGCGGCCGTGCCGCGGGTCACCTTGCGGCCGATGAAGGCGACGATGCGGTCCAGCGCGAAGCCGACCAGGCCCACGTACACGAGCGCCAGGATGATGTCGCTGATGCGCGAGGAGTTCCAGGCGTCCCAGATGAAGAAGCCGATGCCCACCCCGCCGATCAGCATCTCCGCCGCGATGATCGCCAGCCACGACAGGCCGACGCCGATGCGCAACCCCGAGAAGATGAAGGGCGCGGCGGCCGGCAGCATGATCTTGCCGAAGTACTCCAGGCCGTTGAGGCGGATCACCTTCGCGACGTTGCGGTAGTCCTCCGGAATGTTGCGGACGCCGATGGAGGTGTTGATGATGATCGGCCAGATCGACGTGATGAAGATGACGAAGATCGCCGACGGGTGCCCGTCGCGGAAACCGGCCAGCGAGATCGGCAGCCAGGCCAGCGGCGGCACCGTGCGCAGCACCTGGAACAGCGGGTCCAGGCCGCGCAGCGCCCAGGTCGACTGGCCCACCAGCACGCCGAGGCTCACGCCCGCCAGCACCGCGAGCGAATAGCCGTAGGCCACGCGCTTCAGGCTCGCGAGCAGCTGCCACGCGATGCCCACGTCGTTGCCCCCGTGGTCGTAGAAGGGCTGGGTGATGAGCTCCCATGTGTCCTGCACCACCTTGGTGGGCGCAGGCAGGCTGGCGCCCGGACGCGAGCCCAGCACCTCCCACACCAGCACCAGCAGGCCGATGATCACCAGCGGCGGCAGCACGTGCCCCATGAAGATCCGCGTGGCCTGCGCGAAGGCGCGGCGCAGCGGCCCCGGCTCCGCGGGCACCGCCAGCGGGATGGGATGGATCGTTTCGCTGTCGTGCATGCTGGCTTCCTCACGCCGCCTTGACGTACTTGATCTCGAGGCTGTCGAGGTATTTCTTCGGGTTGGCCGGATCGAACACCTTGCCGTCGAAGAACTTCTCCACGCCGCGCGAGGTGGAGGCGGGAATGTCTTTCGCTGCGACGCCTAGTTCCTTCGCGGCGGTGCGCCAGATGTCCTCGCGGTTCACCTTGGCGATCAGCGCCTTGGTGTCGATGTTGGGCGGCAGGTAGCCCCAGCGCTGGTTCTCGGTGAGGAACCAGAGGTCGTGCGACTGGAAGGGATAGCTGGCCTGGTCTTTCCAGTAGCGCATCTGGAACTTGCTGTCGTTCTCCACGCGCCCGGTGCCGTAGTCGAAGTTGCCCTTGATGCGATCGACGATGTCCTCCACCGGCGCGTTGATCCAGCGGCGGCGTGCGCAGATCTCGGCGACTTCGGCGCGGTTCTTCGGGTCCTCGCACCACATCTGCGCTTCCATCACCGCCTTCAGCAGCGCCTTGGTGGCGTTCGGGTTCGCCTGCACGTAGTCGGCGCGCATCGCAAAGGCCTTCTCCGGATGGTTCATCCACATTTCGCTGGTGGTGATGGCCGTGTAGCCGATCTTCTGGTGGATCAGCTGCAGGTTCCAGGGCTCGCACACGCAAAAGGTGTCCATGCTGCCCACCTTCATGTTGGCCACCATCTGCGCCGGCGGCACCACGATGGTATTGATGTCGCGCGTGGGATCGACGCCGCCCGCGGCCATCCAGTAGCGGATCCACAGGTCGTGCGTGCCGCCGGGGAAGGTCATGGCGGCATTCACCGCCTTGCCGGTCTTCACGCGCTTGTCCAGCAGCGCCTTCCGGAACGCCTTGGTATCGAGGCCGACCTTCAGGTCCTTGTACTCGTTGCCGACCGAGATGCCCTGTCCGCCGAGGTTCAGCCGCGCGAGGATGTGGATCGGCACCTGCACGTTGTTGGCCGTCACCGCCCCAGTGGTGATCAGGTAGGGCATCGGCGTGAGGATGTGCGCGCCGTCGATGCCGTTGCTCTTCGATCCCAGCACCAGGTTGTCGCGCGTTGCGCCCCAGGAGGACTGCTTGAGGACTTCGACCTCGGTCATGCCGTGCTTCTTGAAGAAGCCCTTCTCGTCGGCCACGAAGAGCGGCGCGGCGTCGGTGAGCGCGATGAAGCCCAGCTTGGCGGCCTTCGTTTCGAGGGCGGTGGACTGCGCCATCGCGATGCCGGGGAAGAGGCTCGCCCCGCCAAGGGCGGCGGCGCCCTGCAGCACGGTTCGGCGGGTGGGCGCGTGGGGTTTGCTTTGCATCGTGGGCTCCTGGTTGCGAAGAAAGGAAAAAAGAAACGGCGGCCATCGCGCTGCGCGCCGGGGCACGCAGGGATGGACGCCGTTGTCCGATGTTCGGGTTGTCAGCGCGCCGCCGTTGGCGCCCGTTCGGAAGAGGTCATGCAGGGACCGTGCCAACTTCTCCGTCGTCCCCGCGCAGGCGGGGACCCAGGGCTTTCGCCTCCCGGGATGCCCTGGATTCCCGCCTCCGCGGGAATGACGGCGTGGGCTGGGCCATCGTATTTCTGCACCGCAGCAGTGCATCGCCCCTTCAGCGTGGGGCGCCGGGCAGCACTTCGGCGAGCGACAGCACCGCCTCGGCCACGTCGGCCAGCTTGCGGTTCTGGTTCATCGCCATCTGCCGCAGCGCCTTGTACGCGTCGTCCTCGCTCATTTGCCGGTGCGCCATCAGCAGGCCCTTGGCGCGTTCCACCAGCTTGCGTTCGTTGAGGGAGGCGCGCACCGCGTCGAGTTCGTCACCCATGGCCTGCAGCCGGCGTGACTGCTCCTGCACCATCGCGAGCACCGAGCGCTCCAGGTGCGGGCCGTAGGGGGTGCCGCCAGCGCCGGCGGGGTCCACGGCGCTGGCCAGCGCTTCCAGCATCGCGCGCTGGTCGCGCAGCTCCGTGCGGGCTTGCGCGATGCGCGCTTCGCACAGGTGGCGCAGGTGCAGCGCGAGGACGTCTTCGACCCTGCGCATGCCGTCGATGCGCCGGGTGCAGGCCTCGTACCAGGCGGCGCTCAGGTCCGGATCCAGCGCATCGCCGCGCGCGGCCAGGCCGATGCGGCGCAGCCTCTCGATCTCGGCCAGCACCACGGGCTCGCGGCTCGCGGCCTCGGACTGCAGCACCGCGGCGTCGCTGAAGTCCGCGAACACCTGGAAGCAGCCCTGCTGCGCGTCGACCAGGTGGCGCCATTGCTGCTGGCGCGCCGCATCGACGCTGCCGGCGGCGAAGGCCGCGGCGCCCAGCGCGCGCTCCTGGCCGGCCAGTTCCTTGCCCTGCATGAAGTTGAAGAGGGCGACCAGGGCGCGCGACACCTGCGGGTCCGTCGCGCTGTCGGCCGCCTCGAACACCACGCTCAGCAATCCCGCCACCAGCCGGCTGAAGGCGGCGACGGCCTCCGGTCCCGAGAGCACTTGTCGCGCGACCCGCTCTCGCAGCGCCGGCAGGCCGTCCAGGCCGTGCAGGACCACGGCGACGCGGCTGAAGAGCCGCGCGCCGTTGCGCGCCTGCGCGCTGCCGGTGTCCAGCCCGTCGAAGGCCGCCCGCACTTCGCTTTCCATGCGGCGGCATTCCTCCACCTGTTGCAGGCGCTGCGGACCGAAGCGCGCGCCGTGCGAGCTGAGGAACACGTTGGTCAGCCCGCGCTCGCGCTGCAGCGCGTGGATGCCGCGGCCTATCACCCCCACCAGTTCCGCGGTGCGGGCGAGCTCCTCCAGTTCGGCGATCTCGCACTGGCGCGCCGCGAGCAGGAAGGTGGATCCGGACTTCATCGCCGGAGGAACAGCAACAAACATGCCGCGCCGCCCGGGCATCCACCGCTGGATACACTTGGCGCCATGATCGTTCTGGGCATCGAGTCGTCCTGCGACGAGACCGGCGTGGCGCTGGTGGAGGCCGTGGGCACGCAGGTGCCGCGGCTGCGCGCGCACGCGCTGCACAGCCAGGTGGAAATGCACCAGGCCTACGGCGGCGTGGTGCCGGAGCTCGCAAGCCGCGACCACATCCGCCGCGTGCTGCCGCTCGCCAGCCAGGTGCTGGCCGAGGCGGGCAGCAGCCTGCGCGAGGTGGACGTGGTGGCGTACACGCGCGGCCCCGGCCTGGCGGGGGCACTCCTGGTGGGCGCCGGTGTCGCTTGCGCCCTGGGCGCGGCGCTGGGCAAGCCGGTGCTGGGCGTGCACCACCTCGAGGGTCACCTGCTGTCGCCCTTCCTCAGCAGCGATCCGCCCGCCTTTCCCTTCATCGCGCTGCTGGTCTCCGGCGGCCACACCCAGCTCATGCAGGTGGACGGCGTCGGCCGCTACACGCTGCTGGGTGAAACGATCGACGATGCGGCCGGCGAGGCCTTCGACAAGTCGGCCAAGCTGCTCGGCCTGGGTTATCCCGGCGGGCCGGCGCTCTCGCGCCTGGCGCAGTCCGGCGATCCCGCGGCCTTCAAGCTGCCGCGTCCCCTGCTGCACAGCGGCGACCTCGATTTTTCCTTCGCCGGTCTGAAGACGGCCGTGCTCACGCAGGCCAACAAGCTCGGTGCCGGGCTGGAGGCGCGCAAGGCCGATCTCGCCGCGGCCACCGAGGCGGCGATCGTGGATGTGCTCGTGAAGAAGTCGCTGGCCGCGCTCGACCGCAGCGGCCTGCAGCGCATCGTGGTCGCCGGCGGGGTGGGTGCCAACCGGCTGCTGCGCTCGCAGCTCGACACTGCCTGCGGGCGGCGCGGCGTGCGCGTGCACTATCCCGAACTGGCGCTGTGCACCGACAACGGCGCCATGATCGCCCTGGCCGCCGCCATGCGCCTGCAGGCGGGCGTGCAGGAGGCCACCACGGCCTACGCCTTCGACGTCAAGCCGCGCTGGCCGCTGGACGCACTGGCCGCCTGAGGCCGCCGCCCCTAACATGGGGGCCATGAGTGACCCGCCGCAGCCTTCCGGCTTTTCCGACCCCACCGGCACGTGGAACCGCCGCTTCTCCGAGCCCGGCTACCTGTTCGGCACGGAGCCGAACGGGTGGCTGCACGAGCACGCCGATCTCTGGCATGCGGGGCAGCGGGTGCTGTGCGTCGCGGACGGGGAAGGGCGCAACAGCGTGTGGCTGGCGCAGCGCGGGCTGATCGTCGACGCCTTCGACATCGCCGAGGTCGGCGTGCGCAAGGCCCGCGATTTCGCGCGCATCACGGGCGTGAAGGTCAATTTCGCCGTGGCGGACATCGCGACGCTGGCGTGGCCGGAAAGCCTCTACGACGGCGTGGCGGCGATCTTCATCCAGTTCGCCGATCCGCAGCTGCGCCTGCGCATCTTCGAAGGCATGATGCGTTGCCTCAAGCCGGGCGGCACGCTGGTCCTGCAGGGCTACACGCCCAAGCAGCTGGACTACCGCACCGGCGGGCCGCCGATCGCCTCGCACATGTACACGCCGGAGCTGCTGCGTGAGGCGTTCCAGGCGATGGACATCCTGGAACTGCGCGAGTACGAGGCGGACCTGGCGGAAGGCTCGGCCCACAAGGGCCACTCGGCCTTGATCGGCATGGTGGCCCGCAAGCGCGCTTAGGAAACGCCGTCGTCCCCGCGGAGGCGGGGACCCGGGGCGCCCTGGATTCCCGCCTGCGCGGGAACGACGCGGAAAGCTCTTACTTCACCTCGATCTGGCGCGAGGTCACCACCGGCTTCTTCTTCGCCAGGGTGAGCGTCAGCACGCCGTTTTCCAGCTTCGCGCTGGTGGCCTCGGCGTCGATCTCGGCCGGCAGCTCGTAGGCGGCGCTGTACTGGCGCGGGGCCTCCTTGGTCGTCCGCACGCGGGCGACGGTGCCGTCGACTTCGATGGAAAGCTGCTCGCGGGTGACGCCGGGCACGTCCAGGCCCAGGGTCCAGGCTTCCTCGGTCTGCTCCACCTTCACGCCGGTGGCCGGGGTGAAGAAGGCCTCGTTCAGGAAACGCTCGAAACCGCGGTCGAAACCGCGGGCCGGTGCATACGCGCGGGTGCGCAGGGCGGGTGCGAAGATCATCTCTCTGGCTCCTTGACTGGATCGGGGTGGGACGCGGCACGATCGGTGCCTGGCGCGTCCCGTAAACTTCGCGGCTCTCTTCTCTCACATCCGATCGCCGCCAGCACCTCATCTGCGCATCGCGCGGCGCATTTCAAGGGATTCCCACGCATGAAAAAACTCCGTCGAGCGGTCTTGAAATCGCTGGCCGCGGCGGCATTTCTTCCCGCCTTCGCGCACGCGCAAGGCAGCCCCGCGCCCATCCGCGTCGCCATGATCGAGGGCCTCTCGGGCGGCAACGCCAACGGCGGCGAGGCGGTCTTCCGCAATCTCGTGTGGGCGGTGGAGCGCGTCAACCAGCGCGGGGGCGTGCGCACCCGCGAGGGCGCGCGCCAGCTGCAGCTGCTGCGCCATGACAGCAAGGGCCAGATCGAGGAGGCGCTGTCGGCCTTCCGCGCCGCGGTGGACGGTGGTGCGCGCGTGATCCTGCAGGGCAATTCGTCCGCGGTCGCCGCGGCACTGATCGACGCGGTCAACAAGCACAACGAGCGCGAGCCCGAGCGCCGCGTGGTGTTCCTCAACTACTCCGCGGTCGACCCCATCCTCACCAACGAGAAGTGCAGCTTCTGGCACTTCCGCTTCGACGCCCACGCCGACATGCGCATGACGGCGCTCATGTCCGTGCTGCGCGAGGAGCGCGCCGTGAAGTCGGTGTACCTGGTGGGACAGGACTACAGCTTCGGCCAGGCCGTGCTGCGCGAGGCGCGCCGTCAGCTCGCGGCGCAACGCCCGGACGTGCAGGTGGTGGGCGACGAGCTGCACCCGCTGCTGCGCATCAAGGACTTCGCGCCCTATGCCGCGAAGATCAAGGCGAGCGGCGCCGACGCGGTGGTCACCGGCAACTTCAGCAGCGACCTCACCCTGCTGGTGAAGGCCGCGCGCGAGGCGGGCTTCGAAGGCCGCTTCTACACCTTCTACGGCAATGCGCTGGGCGCGCCCGCGGCGATCGGCGAGGCCGGCGTGGGCAAGGTGGTGGCGGTGGCGGACTGGCTGCCGAACTGGCCGTCGCGCGAGAGCGAGGCCTTCTACCAGGAATTCCGCCGCCGTTACCCCGACCCCGCGGACGACTACGTGCACATGCGCATGCAGCTGCTCGTGGAGGCGCTCGCCAAGGCGATCGAGACCGCGGGCACGGCCGACGCGGTGCCGCTTGCGCGCGCGCTGGAGCAGGTGAGCGTGAGCTTCGCCGGCCAGTCGGGGCGCATGCGTGCCGCCGACCACCAGTTCCAGCAGCCGCTGGTGGTGGGCTTGATGGACCGCCAGGGCGCGCCCGGCGTGAAGTTCGACGTCGAGGGCTCGGGCTACGGCTTCCGGGTGGTGCGCACGATCCAGCCGCAACAGGCGGAAATGCCCCACGCCTGCAGGATGGTCAAGCCCTGACCGATACTCCGCCCATGCGCCAGACCGTCCTGAACCTCGAGGAATCCAAGATCCGTGAAGTGGCCAACGCCGGCATGGGGCGCGGCGACGTGCTGCCGTTCTGGTTCGGCGAGAGCGACGAGGTCACGCCCGACTTCATCCGCGAGGCGGCGATCGCCTCGCTCCAGAAGGGCGAGACCTTCTATGCGCACAACCTCGGGCTGCCGGAGCTGCGCGAGGCCATCGCCGGCTATGCGTCGTCGCTGCATGGCCCGATCGGCGCGGAACGGATCGCGGTCACCTCCGGCGGCGTCAACGCCCTGATGCTCGCCTGCCAGGCCGTCGTGGACGCGGGCGACGAGGTGGTGGCGGTCACGCCGGTGTGGCCCAACCTGCCGGCGCAGGCGCTGATCATGGGCGCGCGCCTGAAGCGCGTGTCGCTCACGCCGCGGGACGGTGCCTGGACGCTGGACCTGCAGAAGCTGCTGGACGCCATCACGCCCGCCACGCGGCTGCTGATCGTCAACGCGCCGAACAATCCGACCGGCTGGACGCTCTCGCGCGGCGAGCAGCAGGCCATCCTGGAGCACTGCCGCAAGACCGGCACGTGGATCCTGGCCGACGAGGTGTACGAGCGCCTCTACTACGAGCCGACGGCCAACGGCTGCGCCCCCAGCTTCCTGGACGTGGCCGAGCCGGACGACCGCCTGGTCGTGGCGCACAGCTTCTCCAAGAGCTTCCTCATGACGGGCTGGCGGCTGGGCTGGCTGGTGCTGCCGCCGGCCATGACCCACCACATGGGCAAGCTGATCGAGTTCAACACCTCCTGTGCCAGCGTGTTCACCCAGCGCGCGGCGGTCGAGGCGATCCGCCGCACCGCCGACGTCACGCCGCGCGTGGTGGCGCACCTGAAGACCTGCCGCGACACCCTGGTGCCGCTGCTGCAGGCGCTGCCGCGGGTGGAGCTGGCGCCGGCCAAGGGCGGGATGTACGCCTTCTTCCATCTCGACGGCTTCGACGACTCCCTGATCCTGGCCAAGCGGCTGGTGGCAGAGGCGGGCATCGGGCTGGCGCCCGGCAACGCCTTCGCGCCGGAGGCGCAGGGCTGGCTGCGGTGGTGCTTCGCCAGCAAGGACGTCGCGCGGCTGAGGCAGGGCGTGGACCGGCTGGCAGGCTGGCTGGCGCGATGACGTCATCCCCGCGCAGGCGGGGACCCAGGGCTTCCGCGTCCAGACTGCCTGGAAGCCCTGGATTCCCGCCTCCGCGGGAATGACGGGGAAGGGGCTTTGTGCCCCTCCGCTATAATCCCCCGGTTCTGCATCTCGCGGAACGCACGCAGGGCCGCAATTCCGGCAAGCCCTGCGCAAGTCAACAATTTCCAAGGAATTTTCGATGACCGCCATCAACAAGGCAGAGATCGTCGCCGCCAATGCGCGCGGCGCCAGCGACACGGGCAGCCCCGAAGTGCAGGTCGCACTGCTCACCGCCCGCATCAACGAGCTCACCCCGCACTTCAAGACGCACGCCAAGGACCACCACGGCCGCCGCGGCCTGCTGCGCATGGTGAACCGCCGCAAGAGCCTGCTCGCGTACCTGAAGGACAAGGACGCCGAGCGCTACACGGCCCTGATCGGCAAGCTGGGCCTGCGCAAGTAAGCGCAGCCCCGCCACGAGACGCCTGAGACAGTCCCAGCGCTGGCTCAGGCGTTTTTCACTTCGGAGCGGCAAGACCGGATACGCGCTGTGTCATTCCTCGGGGGCTCCGGCTCCCGAACCCCCGAGGAATGGCATCGTGTTCGGCCCCAGGCTCCGGCCCATACCCAGAAGAAAGAGGACATGCCATGAGCATCTTCAACAAGGTCACCAAGTCGTTCCAGTGGGGCAACCACACCGTCACCCTGGAAACCGGCGAGATCGCCCGCCAGGCCTCCGGCGCCGTGCTGGTGGACATCGAGGGCACCGTGGTGCTGGCCACCGTGGTCGGCTCCAAGACGGCCAAGCCCGGCCAGGACTTCTTCCCCCTGACCGTCGACTACATCGAGAAGACGTACGCCGCCGGCAAGATCCCCGGCAGCTTCTTCAAGCGTGAAGCCAAGCCCTCCGAGCTGGAGACGCTGACGTCCCGCCTGATCGACCGCCCGATCCGTCCGCTGTTCCCCGAAGGCTTCTACAACGAAGTGCACGTGGTGATCCACACCGTGTCGCTGAACCCCGAGGTGGACGCCGACATCGCCGCCATGATCGGCGTGTCCGCCGCCCTGTCGATCTCCGGCATCCCGTTCAACGGCCCGATCGGCGCCGCCCGCGTGGGCTACGTCAACGGCGAGTACGTGCTGAACCCGGGCCCCACGGCCCGCAAGATGTCCGACCTCGACCTGATCGTCGCCGGCACCGAAAGCGCCGTGCTGATGGTGGAGTCCGAGGCGCAGCAGCTGTCCGAGGAAGTGATGCTGGGCGGCGTGGTGTTCGGCCACGAGCAGGGCAACATCGCCATCAACGCCATCCACGAACTGGTGCGCGAAGCCGGCAAGCCGGTGTGGGACTGGCAGGCGCCTGCCGAGGACGAAGCCTTCGTCTCGAAGGTCAAGGCCCTGGCCGAGGAGAAGATCCGCGCCGCCTACCAGATCCGCAGCAAGCAGGCCCGCACGCACGCCCTGCGCGATGCCACCGCTTCGGTGCAGGCCGCGCTGAAGGAAGAGGGTGCCGCCTTCGACCCGATCAAGGTCGACAACCTGCTGTTCGAGATCGAGTCGCGCATCGTGCGCAGCCAGATCCTGTCCGGCGAGCCGCGCATCGACGGCCGCGACACCCGCACCGTGCGCCCGATCGAGATCCGCACCGGCGTGCTGCCGCGCACCCACGGCTCCGCGCTGTTCACGCGCGGCGAGACGCAGGCGCTGGTGGTTTCCACCTTGGGCACCGAGCAGGACGCGCAGCGCATCGACGCGCTGGCCGGCGAATACCAGGACCGCTTCCTGTTCCACTACAACATGCCTCCCTTCGCCACCGGCGAAACGGGCCGCATGGGCTCCACCAAGCGCCGCGAAGTCGGCCACGGCCGCCTGGCCAAGCGCGCGCTGATCCCGCTGCTGCCGTCGAAGGAAGAGTTCCCCTACGTGATGCGCGTGGTCTCCGAGATCACCGAGTCCAATGGCTCCTCCTCCATGGCTTCCGTCTGCGGCGGCTGCCTGTCGCTGATGGACGCCGGCGTGCCGATGAAGGCCCACGTGGCGGGCATCGCCATGGGCCTGATCAAGGAAGGCAACCGCTTCGCCGTGCTGACCGACATCCTGGGCGACGAGGACCACCTCGGCGACATGGACTTCAAGGTGGCCGGCACGGTCAACGGCGTGACCGCCCTGCAGATGGACATCAAGATCCAGGGCATCACCAAGGAGATCATGCAGGTCGCCCTGGCGCAGGCCAAGGAAGCGCGCATGCACATCCTGGGCAAGATGCAGGAAGCCCTGGGCCAGGCCAAGACGGAGGTGTCCGACTTCGCGCCGCGCCTGTACACGATGAAGATCAACCCGGAGAAGATCCGCGACGTGATCGGCAAGGGCGGCGCCACCATCCGCGCGCTGACCGAGGAGACCGGCACGACGATCGACATCGGCGAAGACGGCACCATCACCATCGCCTCCACCGACGCCGACAAGGCCGCCGAGGCGAAGAAGCGCATCGAGCAGATCACCGCGGAAGTGGAGATCGGCAAGATCTACGAAGGCCCGGTCACCAAGATCCTGGACTTCGGCGCGCTGGTGAACCTGCTGCCCGGCAAGGACGGCCTGCTGCACATCAGCCAGATCGCGCACGAGCGCGTGGAGAAGGTCACCGACTACCTGTCCGAAGGCCAAGTGGTGCGCGTGAAGGTGCTCGAGACCGACGACAAGGGCCGCGTGAAGCTGTCGATGAAGGCGCTGGCCGAGCGTCCGGAAGGCATGCCCGAGCGCGAGCCGCGCGAACCCCGTGGCGATCGTCCGCCGCGTGGCGAGTACCGCGGCGACCGTGGCGACCGCGGCGACCGTCCTCCCCGCGAGCCGCGCGAGGCCCGCGAGTCGCGTGAACCGCGCGAGCCCCGTCCGGAGCCGCAGCAGGAATCCGGCGGCCAGACGCCGGAAGGCGGCAGCCAGCAATAAGCGCTGCGGCCATGAAGGCGATCGAGATCACGCAGTACGGCGCGCCCGAAGTCCTGCGCGCGGGCGAGCGCCCCGACCCCGTGCCCGGCGCGGGCGAGGTGCTCATTCGCGTTGCGGCCAGCGGCGTGAACCGGCCCGACGTGCTGCAGCGCACGGGCAATTACCCGGTGCCGCCCGGCGCGTCGGACATCCCCGGCCTGGAGGTCGCGGGCACCGTCGTGGGCGGCGATGCCGCGGCGATGGCGCAGGCGGGCTTCAAGGCGGGTGACCGCGTCTGCGCGCTGGTTGCGGGCGGTGGCTATGCCGAGCTCTGCGTGGCGCCGGTGGGCCAGTGCCTGCCCGTGCCCAAGGGCCTGTCCGATGTCGAAGCGGCCTCGTTGCCGGAGACGTTCTTCACGGTGTGGAGCAACGTGTTCGACCGCGGCCGCCTGCAGGCCGGCGAGAGCTTCATGGTGCAGGGCGGCACGAGCGGCATCGGCGTGACGGCGATCCAGATGGCGAAGGCCATGGGCGCTGGCAAGGTAATCGCCACCGCGGGCAGCGACGACAAGTGCCAGGCCTGCCTGGACCTCGGCGCGGACCATGCGATCAACTACAAGACGCAGGATTTCGCCGAGGAAGCGAAGAAGCTCACTGGCGGCCAGGGCGTGGACGTGATCCTCGACATGGTGGCCGGCGGCTACATCGACCGCGAGGTGAAGTGCGTCGCCGAGGACGGCCGCATCGTGATCATCGCGGTGCAGGGCGGGACCAAGAGCGAGTTCAACGCGGGCCTGGTGCTGCGCAGGCGCATCACCATCACGGGCTCCACGCTGCGTCCGCGGCCGGTGCCCTTCAAGGCCGCGATCGCGCAGGCGCTGCGGAAGAACGTGTGGCCCCTGGTCGAAGGCGGGAAGATCAAGCCCGTGATCCACAGCACCTTCCCGGCGGCCGATGCGGCGAAGGCGCACGCGCTGATGGAATCCAACCAGCACGTCGGCAAGATCGTGCTGACCTGGTGATCCGATGACCACGAAGAAAAAACTGATTGCCGGCAACTGGAAGATGAACGGCAACCTGGAGGCCAACGACGCGCTGGTGCGCGCGGTGGTTGCGGGGATGAAGGATGCGCAATGCGAGGCCGCCGTGTGCGTGCCCGCGCCGTATCTCGCGCAGGTGCAGATGCTGCGTTCCGGTTCGAAGCTGGAGCTCGGCGCGCAGGACGTCTCGCAGCACGCCGGGGGCGCGTACACCGGCGAGGTGTCGGCTCCCATGCTGCGCGAGTTCGGCGTGCGCTACGTCATCGTCGGCCACTCGGAGCGCCGCCAGTACCACGGCGAAACCGACGCACTCGTGGCCGAAAAGGCGAAGACCGCGCTCGCGCACGGCATCACGCCCATCGTGTGCGTGGGCGAGACCCTTGCCGAGCGCGAGGCCAGCCACACGGAAGAAGTCGTCAAGCGCCAGCTCGCCGCCGTCATCCACGTCAACGGCCACTGCATCAGCGAGATCGTCGTCGCCTATGAGCCGGTGTGGGCCATCGGCACCGGCAGGACCGCCACGCCCGAACAGGCGCAGCAGGTGCATGCGCTGCTACGCAAGCAGTTGGCCGCGGCGACTGCGCACGCCGAGCGCGTGCACATCCTCTACGGCGGCAGCATGAATGCCGCCAACGCGGCCAGCCTGCTGGCCCAACCGGACATCGACGGCGGCCTCATCGGCGGTGCATCGCTGAAGGCGCCCGATTTCCTGCAGATCCTTGCCGCGGCGTCTCGCTGAGCGGCCCAGAACAAAACGGAGTTATTGAATGCAAGCGCTTTCGACGGTCCTGCTCGTGGTGATGATCCTCTCCGCGCTCACCATGATCGGCCTGATCCTCATCCAGCACGGCAAGGGTGCCGACATGGGCGCCGCCTTCGGCAGCGGCGCATCCGGCAGCCTGTTCGGCGCGACCGGCAGCGCGAACTTCCTCTCGCGCGCCACGGCCGTCCTGGCCGCCGTGTTCTTCGCATGCACGCTGGCGCTGGCCTACTTCGGCTACAGCGTGCAGCCCGCAGGCTCCGGCAGCGTGCTGGAGCGCGCGGCACCGGCCGCGCCTGCGGTGCCCGGCACCGCGCCTTCGCCCGCCAACCAGATCCCCGGTGGCGGCACCCCTGTCCCCGCGCAGCAGGGCCCGGCCACGACGCCCGCGACGACGGTGCCCGTGACGCCCGCCACGCCGGCCTCCGGCGCGGGGCAGATCCCGGCACGCTGACGCAGATCAAAAGCCCTGCTGCGCGGCAGTAAGGGCCCTGTTTCGGAGTACACTCCGTAGTTGTCCGGATGCGCGCATCTGCCCCTTGCAGGTGCATCCCTCGCAGGCGCTCCGGACGGCCAGAACAGCCGACGTGGTGAAATTGGTAGACACGCTATCTTGAGGGGGTAGTGGCGAAAGCTGTGCGAGTTCGAGTCTCGCCGTCGGCACCAATAAAAAGCCGGCCGGGCACTGCACCGGCCGGCATCCTTTGCCAGACGAACGCCTGCGCCCGATGAACCTCGACCAGTACCTCCCTGTCTTCCTGTTCATCCTCGTCGGCATCGGCGTCGGCGTCGCGCCCCAGGTGCTCGGATGGGTCTTCGCCAAGGGCATGGGCGTGCAGAAGCCCGACGCCGCCAAGAACTCCCCCTACGAATGCGGCTTCGAGGCCTTCGAGGACGCGCGCATGAAGTTCGACGTGCGCTACTACCTCGTGGCCATCCTGTTCATCCTGTTCGACCTGGAGATCGCCTTCCTCTTCCCCTGGGCGGTCGCGCTGAAGGAGATCGGAGCCGTGGGCTTCTGGGCCATGATGGTCTTCCTGGGCATCCTCGTGGTCGGCTTCGTCTACGAATGGAAGAAGGGCGCGCTCGACTGGGAGTGACCCGGGTCGCGCGCTCAACCGAAAGCTTCTGATGGCAAACCAAGGCATCCTGGAAAAAGGCGTCGTGACGACGACGGTGGACACCGTCATCAACTGGGCCAAGACCGGCTCGCTCTGGCCGATGACCTTCGGCCTCGCCTGCTGCGCGGTGGAGATGATGCACGCCGGCGCCGCGCGCTACGACATCGACCGCTTCGGCATGCTATTCCGCCCGAGCCCGCGCCAGTCGGACCTGATGATCGTGGCCGGCACGCTGTGCAACAAGATGGCCCCGGCCCTGCGCAAGGTGTACGACCAGATGGCCGAACCGCGCTGGGTGCTCTCGATGGGCACCTGCGCCAACGGCGGCGGCTACTACCACTACAGCTACTCGGTGGTGCGCGGCTGCGACCGCATCGTGCCGGTCGACGTGTACGTGCCGGGCTGCCCGCCCACCGCCGAGGCGCTGCTGTACGGGATCATCCAGCTGCAGCAGAAGATCCGCCGCACCCAGACCATCGCGAGGGCCTAGGAATGGCTCCCCCCCGAAGCGCCTTCGGCGCCTCCCCCTCAAGGGGGCGCCACCCGCGGCCCGGCAAAGCCGGTTCCGCGGTGGCACTGGAAAAGGCCGGAGAATCAAAATGAATCAGAGCAACCCCGCGACGGTCTCCCCCGCGCCCGAAGGTGTGCGCGACGCGGTCGCCGGCGCCCTGGGCGACAAGGCCAGGCGCATCGACCTCAAGCTCGGCGAGGTCACGGTCACCGTCAGCGCCGCGAACTACCTCGAAGCCTGCCGCATCCTGCGCGAGTCGCCGGAGTGCCGCTTCGAGCAGCTGATCGACCTGTGCGGCGTCGACTACTCCGAATACAAGATGGGCGAGTGGGACGGCGCGCGCTACGCGGTCGTCGTGCACCTGCTCTCCGTGAGCCTCAACCAGCGCGTGCGCGTGCGCGTGTTCTGCCCCGACGACGACCTGCCCGAAGTGGACTCGGTCACCGGCGTGTGGAACGGCGCCAACTGGTTCGAGCGCGAGGCCTTCGACCTGTACGGCATCGTCTTCGTGGGCCACGCGGACCTGCGCCGCATCCTCACCGACTATGGCTTCATCGGCCATCCCTTCCGCAAGGACTTCCCGGTCTCGGGCCACGTGGAGATGATCTACGACGCCGAGCGCAAGCGCGTGGTGTACCAGCCGGTGACGATCGAGCCGCGCGAGGTGACGCCGCGGATCATCCGCGAAGAGAACTACGGTGGCCTGAATGGCTGAGATCAAGAACTACACCCTCAACTTCGGGCCGCAGCACCCCGCCGCGCACGGCGTGCTGCGCCTGGTGCTGGAGCTCGACGGCGAAGTGATCCAGCGCGCCGACCCGCACATCGGCCTGCTGCACCGCGCCACCGAGAAGCTGGCTGAGACCCGCACCTACATCCAGACGCTGCCGTACATGGACCGCCTGGACTACGTGTCGATGATGTCCAACGAGCACGCGTACTGCCTGGCCGTCGAGAAGCTGCTGGGCGTCGATGTGCCGATCCGCGCGCAGTACATCCGCGTCATGTTCTCCGAGCTCACCCGGCTGCTGAACCACCTGCTGTGGCTGGGCGCGCACGGGCTGGACTGCGGCGCGATGAACATGCTGATCTACTGCTTCCGCGAGCGGGAAGACATCTTCGACATGTACGAGGCGGTGTCGGGCGCGCGCATGCACGCGGCGTACTTCCGCCCGGGCGGCGTCTACCGCGACCTGCCCGAAGCGATGCCGCAGTACAAGGCGAGCAAGATCCGCAACCAGCGCGAGATCGATCGCATGAACGAGGACCGGCAGGGCTCCCTGCTCGACTTCATCGATGCCTTCTGCAAGCGCTTCCCCAAGTACGTCGATGAGTACGAGACGCTGCTGACCGAGAACCGCATCTGGAAGCAGCGCACGGTGGGCATCGGCGTGGTCACGCCCGAGCGCGCGCTCAACCTGGGCTTCACCGGGCCGATGCTGCGCGGCTCCGGCATCGCGTGGGACCTGCGCAAGACGCAGCCCTACGAGGTGTACGACCGCATGGATTTCGACATCCCGATCGGCCGCACCGGCGACTCCTACGACCGCTACCTCGTGCGCGTGCACGAGATGCGCGAATCCAACCGCATCATCCAGCAGTGCGCGGCCTGGCTGCGCACGAACCCGGGCCCCGTGATCACCGACAACCACAAGGTGGCGCCGCCGGACCGCGAGAGCATGAAGTCCAACATGGAGGAGCTGATCCACCACTTCAAGCTCTTCTCCGAAGGCATGCGCGTGCCCGAGGGCGAGTCGTATTCCGCGGTGGAACACCCCAAGGGCGAGTTCGGCATCTACATCGTGAGCGACGGCGCCAACAAGCCCTACCGCCTGAAGATCCGCGCCCCCGGCTTCGCGCACCTCTCGGCGATGGACGAGATGTCGCGCGGCCACATGATCGCCGATGCCGTGGCCATCATCGGAACCATGGACATCGTCTTCGGAGAGATCGATCGATGATTTCTGATTCGACCCGCGCGCGCTTCGACCGCGAAGTCGCGAAGTACCCGCCGGACCAGAAGCAGTCCGCCGTGATGGCCTGCCTGGCCATCGTGCAGCAGGAGCAGGGTTCCGTCTCGAAGGAAAGCGAGCAGGACATCGCCCACTACCTGGGCATGCCGGTGATCGCCGTCCACGAAGTGACGACCTTCTACAACATGTACAACCAGCACAGGCTGGGCAAGTACAAGCTGAACGTGTGCACCAACCTGCCTTGCCAGCTGCGCGACGGGCAGAAGGCGCTGCAGCACCTGGAGAAGAAGCTGGGCATCTCCATGGGCGAGACCACGGCCGACGGCCTCTTCACCCTGCAGCAGAGCGAATGCCTGGGCGCATGCGCCGACTCGCCGGTGATGCTGGTGAACGACCGCACGATGTGCAGCTTCATGAGCAACGACAAGCTCGACCAGCTGATCGACGGGCTGAAGGGGGCGCAAGGATGAACGCTTCCCAAGTGCTCGCGCAGTTCCAGGCCACGGGCGTCCAGACCTGCTTCCACGGCCGCCACATCGCCCCGCAGATCTATGCGGGCCTGGACGGCACCAACTGGCGCCTGAAGGACTACGAGGCGCGTGACGGCTACAAGGCCCTGCGCAAGATCCTCTCCGAGGGCCTCACGCAGGACCAGGTGATCGCCACCGTCAAGGAATCGGCCCTGCGCGGCCGCGGCGGCGCGGGCTTCCCCACCGGCCTGAAGTGGAGCTTCATGCCCCGCCAGTTCCCCGGCCAGAAGTACCTGGTGTGCAACTCGGACGAGGGCGAACCGGGCACGTGCAAGGACCGCGACATCCTGCACTACAACCCGCACATCGTGATCGAGGGGATGATCATCGCGGCCTACGCGATGGGCATCCAGGTCGGCTACAACTACATCCACGGCGAGATCTTCCAGACCTACGACCGCTTCGAGGAAGCGCTGGAGGAAGCGCGTGCGGCCGGTTTCCTGGGCAGCAACATCCTCGGTTCCAGCTTCAGCTTCCAGCTGCATGCGGCGCACGGCTTCGGCGCCTACATCTGCGGCGAGGAGACCGCGCTGCTCGAATCGCTGGAAGGCAAGAAGGGCCAGCCGCGCTTCAAGCCGCCGTTCCCGGCGAGCTTCGGCCTGTACGGCAAGCCCACCACGATCAACAACACCGAGACCTTCGCGGCGGTGCCCTGGATCATCCGCAACGGCGGCCAGGCCTACCTCGAGTGCGGCAAGCCGAACAACGGCGGCACCAAGATCTTCTCGGTGAGCGGCGACGTCGAACTGCCCGGCAACTACGAAGTGCCCATGGGCACCCCCTTCAGCAAGCTGCTGGAGCTGTGCGGCGGCGTGAAGGGCGGGCGCAAGCTCAAGGCGGTGATCCCCGGCGGCTCCTCCGCCCCGGTGCTGCCGGCGCACATCATGATGGACTGCACGATGGACTACGACTCCATCGCCAAGGCCGGCTCCATGCTGGGCTCGGGCGCGGTCATCGTGATGGACGAGACGCGCGACATGGTCGAGAGCCTGCTGCGCCTGTCGTACTTCTACATGCACGAATCCTGCGGCCAGTGCACCCCGTGCCGTGAAGGCACGGGCTGGCTGTGGCGCGTGGTGGACCGCATCCAGAACGGCCACGGCAAGCCGGCCGACATCGACCTGCTGAACTCGGTGGCCGACAACATCCAGGGCCGCACCATCTGCGCGCTCGGCGATGCCGCGGCGATGCCGGTGCGCGCGATGATCAAGCATTTCCGCCACGAGTTCGAGGCGAAGATCGCGCGGCCGAACCTGCCCGCGGCGGACGGGAAGCAGCCGGTGCCCGCGGGCGCGCGGGGTTGAGGAAGGGCACGATGCATCCCGCTTCCACCCGCTGGACCCGTCGTGCCGCCGCTGCGCTCGCCGCTGGCGCGCTGGCGCTCGGCCTGGCAGGCTGTGGCTCGCAGCCTCCCAAGCCCGAGGCCGAAGGCACCACGCTCGGGCCGGTGAGGCCCATGAAGACGCTGGTCGTCTACTACAACAACGCGCTCGTCGTGCGCGAGCAGCCCTCCACCGCAGCGCTGCAGGCTTTCCGCCGCCGCCATGGCCAGGCCGTGCGCCTGCTCGAGAAGGGCCTGCAGGAGCGGGGCGTCAAGACTTACGTGCACCAGAGCGAGATCGAGGGCACGCCGCAGGAAGCGGCGCGGCACGGCGCGCGCGTCGGCGCGGACCACCTGATGGTGCTGTACATGACGCGCGCGACCATCTACGGCCGCGGCGGCGCGACGGGCGCGGTCTGGCGCATGGACGTGCACTCGTTCGATCCGGCCGCCGGCAAGACGGTGCCGGTCTATCGCGAGCAGTTCAGCGCGGACGAGACCTGCACCGTCTGGAACAAGGAGGGGGAGTGCGAGGCGTTCATCCCGAACTACGTCCTTGGCGCGCTCGAAAAGAGGGGCTTCGTTGCAGGTCCGCAGGGCAAGTGAATGATTGAAATCCAACTCGACGGTCAGAAGGTGGAAGTCGCCGAAGGCAGCATGATCATGCATGCCGCCGACAAGGCCGGCACCTACATCCCGCACTTCTGCTACCACAAGAAGCTCTCCATCGCGGCCAACTGCCGCATGTGCCTGGTCGACGTGGAGAAGGCGCCCAAGCCGATGCCGGCCTGCGCGACGCCCGTCACCAACGGCATGATCGTGCGCACGAAGAGCGACAAGGCGATCAAGGCGCAGCAGTCGGTGATGGAGTTCCTCCTCATCAACCACCCGCTGGATTGCCCCATCTGCGACCAGGGCGGCGAGTGCCAGCTGCAGGACCTCGCCGTCGGCTACGGCGCCTCCGCCTCGCGCTACGAGGAAGAAAAGCGCGTGGTGCTGCACAAGGACGTGGGCCCGCTGATCTCCATGGAGGAGATGAGCCGCTGCATCCACTGCACCCGCTGCGTGCGCTTCGGCCAGGAGATCGCCGGCGTGATGGAACTGGGGATGATCCACCGCGGCGAGCACAGCGAGATCACCACGGTGCTGGGCGACACGGTCGATTCCGAAGTCTCCGGCAACATGATCGACCTGTGCCCGGTGGGCGCGCTCACCAGCAAGCCGTTCCGCTACAGCGCCCGCAACTGGGAGCTGTCGCGCCGCAAGTCGGTGAGCCCGCACGACTCGGAAGGCGCCAACCTGCTGGTGCAGGTGAAGAACAACAAGGTGATGCGCGTCCTCCCGCTGGAGAACGACGAGGTCAACGAATGCTGGCTGGCCGACCGCGACCGCTTCTCCTACGAAGCCCTCAACGGCCCCGACCGCCTCACCGCGCCCATGCTGAAGCAGGGCGGCGAGTGGAAGACGGTGGACTGGCAGACGGCGCTCGAGTACGTCGCGCGCGGCCTGTCCGACATCAAGCGTGAGCACGGCGCCGCCGCCATCGGCGCGCTGGTGAGCCCGCACAGCACGGTGGAGGAGCTGTTCCTCGCCCAGAAGCTGGTGCGCGCGCTGGGCAGCCAGAACATCGACTACCGCCTGCGCAACGCCGAATTCGCGGCCAGCGAAGGCGTGCGGTGGCTGGGCACCAGCATCGCGTCGCTGTCCAAGTTGCAGCGCGCGCTGGTCGTCGGTTCCAACCTGCGCAAGGAGCACCCGCTATTCGCGCTGCGCGTGCGCGCCGCGGTGCGCTCGGGTGCACAGGTATCCGTGGTGCACGACCGCGAGGACGACTGGGCGATGGGCATCGCCGGCCGCATCACGGCCCCCGCGGGCCAGTGGGTGCAGGCCCTGGCCGACATCGCCACGGCGATCGGCAGCGAAAAGGGCGAGAAGGCGCCGCTGCAGGGCAACGCTACCGACGCCGCCAAGGCGATCGCGGCTTCGCTGCTGTCGGGCGAGCGCAAGGCCATCCTGCTGGGCAACGCCGCCGCGCACCATCCGGCTTCGACCGCGCTGCTGTCGCTGGCGAACTGGATCGCGGAGATGACCGGCGCGACGGTGGGTTACCTCACCGAAGCGGCCAACACGGTGGGCGCGCAGCTGGTGAACGCCATGCCCGGCGAAGGCGGCCTGAACGCCGGCCAGATGCTGGCGGGCGGCCTCAAGGCACTGGTCCTCCTGAACAACGAGCCGCGCCACGACTCCGCCGCCGGCGAGCGCGCGGTGTCGCTGGGGCAGGGCGGGGGCATGGTGATCACGCTCAGCCCGTTCCAGGCCAACCTCGACATCAGCGACGTGCTGCTGCCGATCGCGCCGTGGACCGAGACGCCCGGCACCTTCGTCAACGCCGAAGGCCGGGTGCAGGGCTTCCACGCCGTGGTCAAGCCGCTGGGCGAAGCGCGCCCCGCCTGGAAGGTGCTGCGCGTGCTGGGCAACATGCTGGGCCTGCCGGGCTTCGAGCAGGAGTCGGCGCAGGACGTGCTGGCCGAGGCGCGCGGCGCCGATGCCGGCCAGCCCCTCGTGCAGGGCAGCGTGCTCTCCAACAAGACCGCGAAGGCGGCGTGGCTGGGCGACACCAGCGCGCGACCGGTGACCGCTTCCATCTACCAGCTCGATGGCATCGTGCGCCGCGCGCCTTCGCTGCAACTCACCGCCGACGCGCGCACCGCGCAGGTCCGCGGCCCGGAGGTGACGGCATGATCGACACGATCTATGGATTCGGCAACGGGCTGATCGCGGCCCCGTGGTGGACGGGCGCGGGCTGGCCCGTGGTCTGGACGCTGATCAAGATCATCGCGGTGGTGCTGCCCCTCATGGGTGCGGTCGCCTACCTGACGCTGTGGGAACGCAAGGGCATCGGCTTCACGCAGCTGCGCCCGGGCCCCAACCGCATCGGGCCGCTGGGCCTGCTGACGCCCATCGCCGACGCGCTCAAGCTGCTGACCAAGGAGATCATCCTCCCGACGGTGGCCAACAAGGGGCTGTTCCTGCTCGGCCCGATCATGACCATCATGCCGGCGCTGGTCGCCTGGGTGGTGATCCCGTTCGGGCCCGACGTCGCGCTGTCCAACATCAACGCCGGCCTGCTGTTCCTGATGGCGGTGACCTCGCTGGAGGTGTACGGCGTCATCATCGCGGGCTGGGCCTCCAACTCGAAGTACGCCTTCCTGGGCGCGCTGCGCGCCTCGGCGCAGATGGTCAGCTACGAGATCGCCATGGGCTTCTGCCTGGTGGTGGTGCTGATGGTCTCCGGCAGCCTGAACATGACGGAGATCGTGCTGCAGCAGGACCGCGGCTACATGGCCGAGCGCGGCATCAACTTCCTGTCCTGGAACTGGCTGCCGCTGCTGCCGATCTTCTTCGTCTACTTCATCTCCGGCCTGGCCGAGACGAACCGCCACCCGTTCGACGTGGTGGAAGGCGAATCCGAGATCGTGGCCGGCCACATGATCGAGTACTCGGGCATGTCCTTCGCCATGTTCTTCCTGGCGGAGTACGCCAACATGTGGCTCGTGTCCATCCTCGCGGTGGTCATGTTCCTGGGCGGCTGGCTGCCGCCCATCGACGCGCCGCTGCTGAACTGGATCCCCGGCTGGATCTGGCTGGGCATGAAGACCTTCGTCATGGTCACCATGTTCCTGTGGATCCGCTCGACGTTCCCGCGCTACCGCTACGACCAGATCATGCGCCTGGGCTGGAAGATCTTCATCCCGGTGACGCTGGTGTGGCTGATCGTCGTCGGTGCGTGGATGCAAACCCCGTACAACATCTTCAAGTAAGCCATGCTGTCCTCCAACACATTGGCGACGCGTTCCTCCGCGTTCTCGCTCAAGGACTTCCTCTCCAGCTTCATGCTGCTGGAGCTGTTCAAGGGCCTGCGCATCACGGGCAAGTACTTCTGGGCCCGCAAGATCACCGTGCAGTTCCCGGAGGAGAAGACGCCGCTGTCGCCGCGCTTCCGCGGCCTGCACGCGCTGCGCCGCTACGAAAACGGCGAGGAGCGCTGCATCGCCTGCAAGCTGTGCGAGGCCGTGTGCCCCGCGCTCGCCATCACCATCGAGAGCGACCAGCGCGCCGACGGCACCCGCCGCACGACGCGCTACGACATCGACCTCACCAAGTGCATCTTCTGCGGCTTCTGCGAGGAGAGCTGCCCGGTGGACTCGATCGTCGAGACGCACGTCCTCGAATACCACGGCGAGAAGCGCGGCGACCTGTACTTCACCAAGGACATGCTGCTGGCCGTGGGTGACCGCTACGAGGCCGAGATCGCGGCCAACCGCGCGGCCGACGCCCGCTACCGCTGAACCGGAGCACGAAAGAACAATCCCCATGGACGTCCGGACCGGCCTCTTCTATCTCTTCTCGGTGGTGCTCCTGTTCGCCGCCTTCCGCGTGATCACGGCCCGCAACCCCGTGTACGCGGCGCTCTTCCTGGTGCTCACCTTCTTCCAGGCCGCCGGCGTGTGGCTGCTGCTGCGCGCCGAGTTCCTGGCGATCTCGCTGGTGCTGGTGTACGTGGGCGCCGTGATGGTGCTGTTCCTGTTCGTCGTGATGATGCTGGACATCAACGTCGACTCGCTGCGGGCCGGCTTCTGGAAGCACTTCCCGGTGGCCGCCACGGTCGGCGCTCTGATCGCTCTGGAAATGGCCGCCGTGCTGATGGGCGGCTTCCGGCCGACCGAGGAGCCGCGCGCGCTGCCGGGCGTCGCGGCAGCGGCGCAGGCGGGCGTGCAGTACTCCAACACCAAGGAGCTCGGCAAGCTGCTCTACACCGAGTACCTGTACCCGCTGGAGATCGCCGCCGTCATCCTGCTGGTGGCCATCATCGCCGCCATCGCGCTCACGCTGCGCCAGCGCAAGGACACCAAGCACACCGACGCGTCGCAGCAGGTGCGCGTCCGTGCGCGTGACCGCCTGCAGGTGATCAAGGTGCCGCCGTCCCGGCCCGCGCAACCCGAGCCGGCGGCCGCCGCCGCCACGGAGAACAAGGCATGACGCTGACGCTCGGACACTTCCTGACCCTCGGCGCGATCCTGTTCGCGCTGTCGGTCGTCGGCATCTTCCTGAACCGCCGCAACCTGATCGTGCTGCTGATGGCCATCGAGCTGATGCTGCTGGCGGTCAACATGAACTTCGTGGCGTTCTCCTACTACCTGGGCGACATGCACGGCCAGGTGTTCGTGTTCTTCATCCTCACCGTGGCCGCCGCCGAATCGGCGATCGGCCTGGCGATCCTGGTGCTGCTGTTCCGCAACAAAGAGAACATCAACGTCGAGGAACTGAACGAGCTCAAGGGCTGAGACCCCCGGCGGAAAAGAAACGATGGCTACAACCCTCAACGCAGCGACGCTGCTGGCAGTCCCGCTCGCGCCCCTCGCGGGCTCGCTGGTGGCCGGCATCCTGGGCACCACCTTCGGCGGCAACCTCATCGGCCGGCGGCTGTCGCACACCGCCACCATCCTCGGCGTGCTGGTGGCCTTCATCCTCTCCGCCATGACGCTCAAGAGCGTGGCGGTGGACGGCGCCCGCTTCAACGCCACCATCTACGAGTGGATGGTGGCCGGCGGCCTGAAGATGGAGATCGGCTTCCTGGTCGACGGCCTCACGGCCATGATGATGTGCGTGGTGACCTTCGTGTCGCTGATGGTGCACATCTACACCATCGGCTACATGGAGGAGGACGAGGGCTACAACCGCTTCTTCGCCTACATCTCGCTGTTCACCTTCTCCATGCTCATGCTGGTCATGAGCAACAACTTCCTGCAGCTGTTCTTCGGTTGGGAGGCGGTGGGCCTGGTGTCGTACCTGCTGATCGGCTTCTGGTACACCAAGCCGACGGCGATCTTCGCCAACATGAAGGCGTTCCTGGTCAACCGGGTGGGCGACTTCGGCTTCATCCTCGGCATCGCCCTGATCGCCGCCTACGCCGGCACGCTCAACTACGGAGAGGCCTTCGCCAAGGGCGGCGAACTGGGCGGCCTGCCGTTCGGCCTGGGCACCGACTGGCGCCTGATCACCGTGATCTGCATCTGCCTGTTCATCGGCGCCATGGGCAAGAGCGCGCAGTTCCCGCTGCACGTGTGGCTGCCGGACTCCATGGAAGGCCCGACGCCCATCTCCGCGCTGATCCACGCGGCGACGATGGTGACGGCCGGCATCTTCATGGTGGCGCGCATGTCGCCGCTGTTCGAGCTGTCCGACACCGCGCTGTCCTTCATCCTGGTGATCGGCGCCATCACCGCGCTGTTCATGGGCTTCCTGGGCATCATCCAGAACGACATCAAGCGCGTGGTGGCGTACTCCACGCTCTCGCAGCTCGGGTACATGACCGTGGCGCTGGGCGCCTCGGCCTACTCGGTCGCCGTGTTCCACCTGATGACGCACGCCTTCTTCAAGGCGCTGCTGTTCCTGGCCGCGGGCTCCGTGATCATCGGCATGCACCACAACCAGGACATCCGCTGGATGGGCGGGCTGCGCAAGTACATGCCCATCACCTGGATCACCTCGCTGCTGGGCTCGCTCGCGCTGATCGGCACGCCGCTGTTCTCGGGCTTCTACTCGAAGGACAGCATCATCGAGGCGGTGCACTTCAGCAAGCTGCCCGGCGCCGGCTTCGCCTACTTCGCGGTCCTGGCGGGCGTGTTCGTCACGGCCTTCTATTCCTTCCGCATGTACTTCCTGGTCTTCCACGGCAAGGAGCGCTACGACCAGGCCCCGGTGCACCACGACCACGACCCGGCCGAGGAGCCCGATCCGCACCACCACCGCGACGAGCACGAGAAGCCGCACGAATCGCCCTGGGTGGTCACCGCGCCGCTGATCCTGCTGGCGATCCCCTCGGTGGTGATCGGCTTCATGACCATGGGCCCGATGCTGTTCGGCGACTTCTTCAAGGACGCGATCGTCGTCGATGCCGCGAAGCACCCGGCCATGGCCGAACTCGCGAAGATCTGGCACGGCCCGCTCGCGATGGCGCTGCATGCCATCAGCACGCCGGTGCTGTATCTCGCGATCGCCGGCGTGGGGCTGGCCTGGTACATGTACCTCGTGAACCCGGCGCTGCCGGCGGCCATCCAGCGCATCTTCCGGCCCGTGTACACGCTGCTGGACAACAAGTACTACATGGACTGGTTCAACGAAAACGTCATCGCCCGCGCGGCGCGGGGCCTGGGCCGCGGCCTGTGGAAGGGTGGGGACCAGGCGGTGATCGAGGGCGTGTTCGTCAACGGCAGCGCAAAGCTGGTGGGCAGGTTCGCCGGGGTGATCCGCTGGGTGCAATCCGGCTACATCTACCACTACGCATTCGCCATGCTGGTGGGCATCGTCGTGCTCATGACGTACTTCGTCAGCTGGCCGATGATCGAAGAGTGGCTGAGGAAGTAGAGGAACAACAACAATGAACGTGGGACTCCTGAGCCTCGCCATCTGGACGCCGATCGTCTTCGGCGCCATCCTGCTGGCCCTCGGCCGCGACGACCAGGCGCGCGTGGTGCGCTGGATCGCCCTCATCGGCTCCGTCGTCAGCTTCCTCGTGACGCTGCCGCTCTACAGCCGCTTCGACACCGGCACCGCCGCGATGCAGTTCGTCGAGAAGCAGTCGTGGATAGCGCGCTTCAACGTGAACTACCACCTCGGTGTGGACGGCATCTCGCTGTGGTTCGTGCTGCTCACCGCCTTCATCACCGTGGTGGTGGTGATCTCCGCCTGGGAGGTGATCACCGAGCGCGTGAACCAGTACATGGGCGCGTTCCTGATCCTCTCGGGCCTGATGATCGGCGTCTTCTGCGCGCTCGATGGCGTGCTGTTCTACACGTTCTTCGAGGCCACGCTGATCCCGATGTACCTGATCATCGGCATCTGGGGCGGCCCGAACCGCATCTACGCGGCGTTCAAGTTTTTCCTGTACACGCTGCTCGGCTCGTTGCTGATGCTGGTGGCACTGGTGTACCTGTACAGCAAGGCCGGCGGCAGCTTCGACATCCTCGCCTGGCACAAGCTGCCGCTGTCGTCTCTGGCGCAGACGCTGCTGTTCTTCGGCTTCTTCGCGGCCTTCGCCGTGAAGGTGCCGATGTTCCCGGTGCACACCTGGCTGCCCGACGTGCACGTGGAGGCGCCCACGGGCGGCTCCGCCGTGCTGGCGGCCATCATGCTGAAGCTGGGCGCCTACGGCTTCCTGCGCTTCTCCATGCCGATCGCGCCGGACGCCGCGCGCGAGTGGGCCTGGCTGATCATCGCGCTGTCGCTGATCGCCGTGATCTACGTGGGCCTGGTCGCGATGGTGCAGCAGGACATGAAGAAGCTGGTGGCCTATTCGTCCGTGGCGCACATGGGCTTCGTCACGCTCGGCTTCTTCATCTTCAACGACCTCGGCGTGACCGGCGGCATCGTGCAGATGATCGCCCACGGCTTCGTCTCGGCCGCCATGTTCCTGTGCATCGGCGTGCTGTACGACCGCGTGCACTCGCGCCAGATCGCGGACTACGGCGGCGTCGTGAACACCATGCCGACCTTCGCGGCCTTCGCCGTGCTGTTCGCCATGGCCAACAGCGGCCTGCCGGCCACGGCGGGCTTCGTGGGTGAGTGGATGGTGATCCTGGCCTCGGTGAAGTACAACTTCTGGATCGGCCTCGCCGCGGCGACCGCCCTCATCCTGGGCGCTTCGTACAACCTGTGGATGGTCAAGCGCGTCTACTTCGGCGCCGCCGCCAACGACAACGTGCGCGCGCTCACCGACATCAACGCCCGCGAGTTCCTGATGCTGGGCATCCTCGCCGTGGCCGTCCTCTACATGGGCATCCATCCCAAGCCCTTCACCGACGTGATGAACGTGTCGGTGTCCGCCTTCCTGCAGCACGTGGCGGCGTCCAAGCTCTGACGGGAAGCGGGAGAACCAAGACATGACCGACAACATGAGCCTCGCCGTCGCCGCGCCGGAAATCTTCCTGCTCGCGATGACCTGCGTGATCGCCCTGGTGGACCTGGGCGTCAAGAGCCGCCTGCGCACCGCCACCTACTGGCTCACCATGGCCACCCTCGCCGCCACCGCCTGGTGGACGGGCACCCTGGCCGCGGAAGGGCAGACCGCCTACGGCTTCGGCCGCATGGTGGTGAGCGACCCCATGGGCAACTGGCTCAAGTGCTTCGCCTCCATCGCCATGCTGGTCTGCCTGGTGTACGGCCGCCCCTACGCGGGCGACCGCGACATGATGCGCGGCGGCGAGCTGTTCACGCTGGCGCTGCTGGCCCTGCTGGGCATCTTCGTGATGATCGGCGGCCACAACTTCCTGGTGATCTACCTGGGCCTGGAACTGCTCACGCTCTCCAGCTACGCCCTGGTCGCCCTGCGCCGCGACCACACCGTCTCCACCGAAGCGGCGATGAAGTATTTCGTCCTCGGCGCCATGGCTTCGGGCTTCCTGCTGTACGGCCTGTCGATGATCTACGGCGCCACCGGTTCGCTGGACATCGCCACGGTGTCCAAGGTGATCGCGAGCGCGCAGGTCAAGCACCAGGTGCTGGTGTTCGGCCTGGTGTTCATCGTCGCCGGCCTCGCGTTCAAGCTGGGTGCCGCGCCCTTCCACATGTGGATCCCCGACGTGTACCAGGGTGCGCCGACGGCGGTGACCATCATGATCGGTTCCGCGCCGGAGCTCGCCGCCTTCGCCATCGCCATCCGCCTGCTGGTGGAAGGCCTGTTGCCGCTGGCCATCGACTGGCAGCAGATGCTGGCCGTACTGGCGATCGCCTCGCTGTTCATCGGCAACCTGGCGGCCATCGCGCAGACCAACCTCAAGCGGCTGCTGGCGTACTCCACCATCGGCCAGATGGGCTTCGTGCTGCTGGGCCTGATGGCCGGCGTGGTGAACCAGGACGTGAGCTTTGGCACCAACGCGTACAGCTCCGCGATGTTCTACATCGTGACCTACGTGCTGACGACGCTGGCGAGCTTCGGCGTGATCCTGCTGCTGGCGCGCGAGGGCTTCGAGAGCGAGGAGATCGCCGACCTGGCCGGCCTCAACCAGCGCAGCCCGCTGTACGCCGCGATCATGTCGATCTGCCTGTTCTCGCTGGCCGGCATCCCGCCGATGGTGGGCTTCTACGCCAAGCTGGCCGTGCTGCAGGCGCTGGTGGTCTCGGGCAGCGCCTTCTACATCGGCCTGGCGGTGTTCGCCGTGCTGATGTCGCTGGTGGCGGCCTTCTACTACATCCGGGTCGTCAAGGTCATGTACTTCGACGCGCCGATCACGGCCACCACCGTGGCGGCGCCGGCCGACGTGCGCGTGGTGCTCACGATCAACGGCGCCCTGGTGCTGATCCTGGGCATCCTGCCCGGCGGCCTGATGACGCTGTGCGCCAACGCCATCGTGAAGATGCTGGGTTCGTGACCCAAGCTGCCTCCATCTGGCTGGTGCTGCTGCTCGCCTTCGCCGCCGCCAACCTGCCGTTCCTCACGCAGCGCCTGCTGGGGGTGGTGCGCTTGCCCCGCGGGAAGAACCTGGCGACGCGCCTCGCGGAGCTGGTGCTGATGTACCTCATCGTCGGCGGCATCGGCCTGCTGCTCGAGCGCCGCGCCGGGCAGATCGCCCCGCAGGGTTGGGAGTTCTACGCGGTGACCGGGGCGCTGTTCCTCACCTTCGCGTTCCCGGGCTTCGTCTGGCGCTACCTTTACAAGCCGAGGCACTGACTCCATGGCCGATCCGCACCTGACCGAGCACACGACGGGCCGCGAGGAGCTGCTGAAGGGCAACTTCCTGCACGTCGTCCGCGAAACCGTGCGGCTGCCCGACGGCGCGTCCGCGACGCGCGAGTTCGTGCTGCACCCCGGCGCCGTCGCCGTGGTGCCCCTGCTCGACGATGGCCGCATCGTGCTGGAGCGCCAGTACCGCCACCCGACCCGGCAGGTGCACATCGAGATTCCCGCCGGCAAGCTCGATGCCGGCGAGGAGCCGCTTGCCTGCGGCCAGCGCGAGCTGCTGGAAGAGACGGGTTACGTCGCGCGCGAATGGGCGTACGCTTTCACCATGTATCCCACCGTCGCGTACTCGGACGAGGCCATCCACATCTGGTTTGCCCGCGGGCTGGAGCACCGCGGCGCGCGGCTGGATGCCGGCGAGTTCCTCGACGTCTTCACGGCGAGCCCCGAGGAGTTCCTCGGTTGGTGCCGCGAAGGCAAGGTGCGGGACTCCAAGACCCTGGCGGCGGCCGTGTGGATCCAGAACGTGGTGGCGGGGGCTTGGAAACTCGACTGGCAGGCACCACCTGTGCAGCCATGAAGGTCCTCAACCTGCAATGCAGCCACGCCCACGCTTTCGAGGGCTGGTTCGCCTCCGAAGACGATTTCCAGGGGCAAGTCGCGCGCGGGCTGGTCGAATGCCCGCTGTGCGGCGATGCGCAGGTCGCCAAGATGCCCAGCGCGCCGCGCCTGAACCTGGGCGCGTCCGAGCCGGCCGCGGCCCCGCCGAAGCAGGAAGTGGTGTCCGCCCCGAACGCGCAGCTGCAGGCCGCGTGGATGCAGATGGTTCGCCAGGTGATGGCCAACACCGAGGACGTCGGCGCGAAGTTCGCCGAGGAAGCGCGCAAGATCCATTACGGCGAGACCGAGGAGCGCGGCATCCGCGGCCAGGCCACGCGCGAGGAAACCGAATCGCTGCTGGAAGAGGGCATCAGCGTGCTGCCCCTGCCGCTGCCCAAGGGCCTGAAGGGACCTCTCCAGTAGGTCGGGGTGAGCGCGAAGCGAACCCCGACTTGCCGGGGTGGGTCGCTCTTCGTAGGCTGGCGGTGAGCGCGAAGCCGAACCCCAGCGTTCCCCGGCAGCGCGCCCACGTCGCCCCAGGCGGTGCGCGGTGCCGGCCCGCTGGGGCGGTGTCCGGCGCGCAAGCGCGCCGGCAACCTGAAAGGCTGTTCCCGGCGCCGCACGCGAAGAACTCGTCTGCAGTTAGGCCGCAAGCGGCCAAACTGCGAACTCGAACAGCTTCGCGAGCATGAGACGGTCGCGTGGCTCGATACGCGTCCCCTTGGGACGCTCTCGTAGCCACGCTGCGGCGCCGGGAACAGCCTTTCAGGCACCGCCCCTTTATGCGGGCCGGCACCGCGCACCGCCTGGCGCGACGGGAAACACCCTGCTCGATCGACAAGTCGGGGAACCTCCGTGGCTCGGCGGCTTCAGAGCGCCAACGCCCATCAAGCCGGGGTCCGGCTTGGCGCTCACCGCCGGCCGACGAAGAAGGGTGTTGGCCTCGTGTACCTCGTAGGGTGGGCAGCTTGCTGCCCACCCCCAAACTCGGCCGGCATCAAGACATGAACTGCAGCCCCGCCAGCCGCGCATACACCCCGCCGCGCGCCATCAGCTCCTCGTGCTTGCCCGTTTCCACCACCCGCCCGTGGTCCAGCACCACGATGCGGTCGGCCTGCTGGATGGTGGCGAGGCGGTGGGCGATCACCAGGGTCGTGCGGTCGCGCATCGCCGTCTCCAGCGCGGCCTGCACCATGCGTTCGCTCTCCGCATCCAGCGCGCTGGTGGCCTCGTCCAGCAGAAGCAGCGGTGGATTCTTCAGCATCGCGCGGGCGATGGCGATGCGCTGGCGCTGGCCGCCGGAGAGGCGCACGCCGCGCTCGCCGAGGAAGGTGTCGTAGCCCTGCGGCAGGGCGCGGATGAAGTCGTCGGCGAAGGCCCCGCGCGCGGCCGCATGCACGTCCTCGTCGCTCGCGCCGGGGCGGCCATAGCGGATGTTCTCCAGCGCCGAGGCCGAGAAGATCACCGGCTCCTGCGGCACCAGGCCTATGCGCGCGCGCAGGTCCTGCAGGCGCCACGACGCAACCGGCACGCCGTCCACAGAGATGCGGCCCTGCTGCGGATCGTAGAAGCGCAGCAGCAGCTGGAACACGGTGGTCTTGCCCGCGCCGCTGGGTCCCACCAGCGCCACGGTCTCGCCCGCGGCCACGGAGAGCGTGAAGTCCGACAGGGCCGGCGTCGCCGGCCGCGAGGGATAGTGGAAGAGCACCGCGGCGAAATCGACCGTGCTGCCCGCAGGCATCGCCGGCGCCATCACGGGCTGCGTCGGCGATGAGACCGGCGACCGGCTCGCCAGCAGCTCCATCAAGCGCTCCGTGGCCCCGGCGGCGCGCAGCAGGTCGCCGTAGACCTCGCCGAGGATCGCCACCGCGCCCGCGAAGATGGCGACGTAGAACGCGGCTTGGCCGAGCTGCCCCGCCGTGATCGAGCCCTTCAGCACGCCCTGCGTGCCCTGGTAGAGGCCCCACAGCATCAGCGCCGCGTTGGCGATGATCACGAAGGCAACCAGCGCGGCGCGCGCACGGGTGCGGCGCACGCCGGTGCGGAAAGCGTTCTCGGTGGCCGCGCGGAAGCGCTCCGCCTCGCGGCCTTCCGCCGCATAGCTCTGCACGACCGGGATCGCATTCAGCACCTCCGCCGCGATCGCGCTGGAGTCCGCCACGCGGTCCTGGCTGGCGCGCGAAAGCCGGCGCACGCGGCGCCCGAACAGCATGGCGGGCAGCACCACCAGCAGGATGACCAGGAGCACGAGCGACATCACGTACGGGTGCGTGATCACCAGCAGCGCCAGCGCGCCTATCCCCATCACCAGGTTGCGCAAACCCATCGAGAAGGAGGAGCCCACCACCGTCTGCACCAGCGTCGTGTCGGTGGTCAGGCGCGAGAGCACTTCGCCGGTCTGGGTGCTCTCGAAGAAGGCCGGGCTCTGTTCCAGCACGTGCGCGTAGATGGCGCTGCGCAGGTCGGCCGTCACGCGCTCGCCGAGCCAGCTCACGAGGTAGAACCGCGCCGCCGAGAACAGCCCCAGCGCCACGGCCACGACGAACAGCAGCAGGAAATGCCCGCGCAGCGCCACCAGCCGCTCGCCGGGTTCGGCGGCCAGGCCCTGGTCGATCATGGTGCGCAAGGCGACGGGGAACACCAGCATGGCGGCGGCCGCGAGCAGCAGGAAGAGCACGGCCAGGGCGATGCGGCCCCGATACGGGCGCAGGAAAGGCAGCAGCCCGGAGAGCGATCGCGGGCTGCGGGAGGATTCGTCGGGCATGCGGCGCAGTGTAGTCAGCCCTGCCGTTCGACGCAGCCGGACGGTCCGGGGCGTGCTTAACCTCCCTGACGCCGATCGCCGCGGGACGGCGCAGGGCCGCTACATTCGCGGCCCGTATGGCCCGCCTTCCCACGCACAAGTCCCCCGCCCGCAGTGGCGACCTCGATCGTCCCTGGCAAGCCGGCGACACGATTCCCGCCCCGGAAGTGGAACACCGCGATGGCGATTCGGCCTGGGCGCTGTGGACGCAGGTGTCGCGCCAGCACGAAGCGCGCTTCCAGCCGACGGCGCCGCTGACGCTGCCGCCCGGCATGGGCACCGAGGAAGCGGCGTGGGCGCGCACGCAGCCGGCGTTCGGCGCGTCGCCGCTGCGGTCCACGCGCCGCGCGGCGCAGCCCCTCTTCACCCTGGAATCGGCGCTGCTGCTCGCGCGGCGCAACAACCGGGTCTGCCCGCGCCCGCAGCGCTGGGAGGCCTTCTGCGAACTGCTGCCGCCGCGCAAGACCGTGCGCGGCACGGCACGCCCGCCCGCGCCCCCCACCGGTGCCGCGTGGGGCGTCACCCCGGCGCTCACCAAGCGCCTGTGCTTTCGCGAGCAGCTCGAATGGGCCGAGCGCGAAGGCGTGCTGGAAGCCGTCTTCGCGTTCATGCAGTCGCTGGCCGAGGAGGAGTGGCTGCACATGGGCGAGGACTGAGCCGCGTTCCTTCTGTGGCAGCATCCGGTCGCATGAGCGATCCCCAAGCCGCGGCATCGACGGTGCTGCCGTGAGCACCGCGGCCCCCCGCTACAACCTCGCGCGCTTCGACCTCGTGTCGATCCGCCTCGTGGCCGATTGCGTGCAGCACGGCAGCGTGAGCGCGGCCGCGCGCGAAGCGCACCTGGCCCTGGCCGCCGCCAGCCGGCGCATCCGCGAGCTGGAGGACGCGGTGGGCGAACCGCTGTTCGAGCGCCACGGCCGCGGGGTGCGGCCCACGGCCGCCGGGCGCGTGTTCGCGCGCCATGCGGTCACGCTGCTGCAGTCGGTGGAGCAGATGGGATCGGAACTCGCCGACCTGCGCCAGGGCATCGCCACGCACCTGCGCCTTTGCGCCAGCACCGCGGCCATCAACCAGTTCCTGCCGCCGCTGCTGGCGCAGTACGCGAAGCAGGCGCGGCAGGTGCGCGTGGACCTCGACGAGCAGGTTTCGGGCGCCGTCGTCACGGCCCTGCGCGAAGGCAGCGCCGACCTGGGGGTGTTCGTCGAAGGCGTGGAGACGCCCGACCTGGATTGCCGCCTGTTCCGCCGCGACGAGCTGGTGCTCGTGCTGCCGCCGCGCCATCGCCTCAACGGCCGCGGCGCCGTGGCTTTCGCCGAGGCGCTGGACGAGGACTGGATCAGCCTCGCCGACGGCGCCGCGCTGCTGCAGAAGCAGCACGAGGCCGCCCACGCGGCGGGGCGCCCGCTGCGCCTGCGCATGCAGGTGCGCAGCTTCGACGCCGTCTGCCACCTGGTCGCCTCCGGCCTGGGCATCGCCGTGCTGCCGAAGTCGGCGGCACTGCCCATCCTCGCGGCGATGAAGCTGCGCTGGCGCGCGCTGTCGGACCCGTGGGCGTCGCGCCGCCTGCTGGTCGCCACGCGCAGCGGACCCGTGGACCCGGCCGTGCGCGACCTGGTGGACTTCCTCGCCGAGCCTTCGCAAAAGGCGAAACCTGCGCGGCGCAATCAGCAATAGACGCGCGCGGCCGGGGCCCGCACACTCCGCGCCCATGGAAACCAAGCCTCCCGCCGGCCCGCTCGCGGGCCTGAAAGTGGTGGAGCTGGGCCAGCTCATCGCCGGCCCCTTCGCCGCGAAGACCCTGGCCGACTTCGGCGCCGACGTGGTGAAGATCGAGCCGCCCGGCGCGGGCGACCCGCTGCGCAACTGGCGCATGCTGAAGGACGGCACCTCGGTGTGGTGGCAGGTGCAGTCGCGCAACAAGCGCTCCGTCGCGCTGGACCTGCGCCAGCCCGATGCGCAGGACATCGTGCGCAAGCTCGCCGCCGAGGCCGACGTGCTGATCGAGAATTTCCGCCCGGGCGCGATGGAGGGCTGGGGGCTGGATCCGCAGCAGCTCGTCGAAGCCAATCCGCGCCTCGTGGTGCTGCGCATCAGCGGCTACGGCCAGACCGGCCCCTACCGCGATCGCCCCGGCTTCGGCGTGGTCGGCGAGGCCATGGGCGGGCTGCGCCACCTCACCGCGGAGCCGGGCCGCGTGCCCGTGCGCGTGGGCGTCAGCATCGGCGACACGCTCGCGGCGCTGCACGGCGTGATCGGCATCCTGATGGCGCTGCACGAACGGCAACGCTCCGGCCGCGGCCAGGTGATCGACGTGGCCTTGTACGAGGCGGTCTTCAACTGCATGGAAAGCCTGTTGCCCGAATACAGTGCCTTCGGCGCGGTGCGCGGCCCCGGCGGCAGCGCGCTGCCGGGCATCGCCCCCAGCAATGCCTACCTGTGCAGCGACGGCGGCTACGCGCTCATCGCCGGCAACGGCGACAGCATCTTCAAGCGGCTGATGGCCACCATAGCCCGCGACGACCTGGGCAACGATCCGGCGCTCGCCGACAACGCGGGGCGCGTGAAGCGGGTGGCGGAGATCGACGCGGCGATCGGCGCCTGGACGAAGACGCGAACGGTGGACGAGGTGCTGCGCGCGCTCGATGCCGCGGCCGTCCCCGCCGGGCGCATCTACACCGTCGCCGACATCGCGGCGGACCCGCACTACGCCGCGCGCGGCATGCTGCACGAGGTGCGCCTGGCCGACGGCGAGGCGCTCACGGTGCCGGGCATCGTGCCCAAGCTGTCGCGCACGCCCGGCGCGCACCAGCGCAACGCGCCGCGCCTCGGGCAGGACACGGACGCCGTGATGCGCGAGCTGGGCATCTCGGAAGAACAGGTCGCCGCGCTCAAGAGCCGCGGCGTCATCAAGGGCGAGGCATGAGCAAGCGCATCCACTTCAACGACGTCGTCACGCGCGACGGTTTCCAGATCGAGCCGGAGTTCATCCCCACCGACGCCAAGGTGCGCCTGGTGGATGCGCTCGGCGATTGCGGCTACGCGAAGATCGAAGTCACTTCGTTCACCTCGCCCAAGGCCATCCCCATGCTGCGCGACGCCGAGGAGGTGATGGGCCGCATCCGGCGCGTGCCCGGCGTGGAATACACGGTGCTGGTGCCCAACCTGCGCGGCGCCGAGCGCGCCATGGAGTCGCGCGCGGACGAGCTCAACCTCGTGATGTCCACGTCCGAGACGCACAACCTCGCCAACCTGCGCATGCCGCGCGAGAAGAGCTTCGCCGCGCTGTCGGAGGTGATCCGCGTGGTGGACGGCCGCACGCCCGTCAACGTTTCGCTCTCCACGTGTTTCGGCTGCCCGATGGAGGGCGATGTGCCGCAGGCGGAGGTGCTCGCCTGGGGGCAGCGCTTCGCCGACCAGGGCGTGCGCGGCCTGACGATCTGCGACACCACCGGCATGGCCCATCCCGCGCACGTGGCGCGCATGTGCGAGGCACTGCAGCAGCGCTTCCCGGCGCTGCAGCTCACGCTGCACTTCCACAACACGCGCGGCATGGGCCTGGCCAACGTGCTGGCGGCAGTGCAGTCCGGCATCACCCGCTTCGACGGTTCGCTCGGCGGCCTCGGCGGCTGCCCCTACGCGCCGGGCGCCAGCGGCAACATCAGCAGCGAGGACGCGATCCACATGCTGGAAGCCATGGGCTACGACACCGGTATCGACATGGCGCGCCTGCTGCAGGTTGCGCGCATGCTGCCCGCCATCGTCGGGCACGAGGTGCCGGGCCAGGTCGCCAAGGCCGGACCCACCTCGCAGCTGCATCCCGCGCCGCCCGCCGTCGCCGAGCTGCGCGCGGCGTTTTCCTGATCCCTTTTCCACTCTCTCCCATGACCATGCATCCGATCACCCGCCGTACCTTCGTTGCCGCCGCCACTGCGGGCGCCGCGTCGCTCGCGCTGCCGCTGCGCGCCCAGGGCCGTCCCATCACGCTGGTGGTGGGCGCCGCCCCCGGCGGCACCACGGACATCTCCGCGCGCATGCTCGCCGAGCCGCTGGGCCGCCTGCTGCAGGCCTCGGTGGTGGTGGACAACCGCAGCGGCGCCAACGGCAACATCGCCGGCCAGCTGGTGGCGCGCGCCCCGGGCGACGGCCACACGCTGCTGGTGCAGTACTCCGGCTACCAGAGCATCACGCCGCTGCTGCAGCCGGTGCAGGGCTTCGATCCGGCCCGGGACCTCAAGCCCATCGGCCACCTGATCGACGCGCCGCAGGTGATGGTGGTGCGCGCCGACTTCCCCGCGAAGGACTTCCGGGAGTTCCTGGCCTACGTGAAAGCGAACCCCGGCAAGGTGAACTACGCCTCCAGCGGCAACGGCGCGCTGCAGCACGTCACGACCGAGCTGCTGAAGGACCTCACGAAGACCTTCATGACGCACATTCCCTACCGCGGCACGGGCCCGGCGCTCACCGACCTGCTGGCGGGCACCGTGGACCTCACCATCACCACGCCGCCGCCGCTGCTGCCGCACATCAAGGCGGGTCGCCTCAAGCCCCTGATGGTGACGGGCAAGGCGCGCCTGCCGTCGCTGCCCGACGTGCCGACCGCCATCGAGATGGGCGTTCCGCTCGAGGCGTCTTCCTGGTTCGCGGTGTACGGACCGTCGTCCCTGCCCGCCGACGTGCAGAACAAGCTGTCCGCCGCGGTGCGCCAGGTGGTCGAGTCCGCCGACTTCCGCCGCCGCGCCGAGGAGCAGGGCGCCAAGGCGGTGGCCATGGCGCCGGCCGAACTCGCCGCCCTGGGCGTGAACGAGCGCGCCAAGTGGGAGCGCATCGTGCGCGTGGCGCAGATCAAGGCGGATTGAGCGCCACGATCGCGGCCGCGGCGATCACGGCTGGCTGAGGGGCAGGTCGTCGCGCAGCTCGGCCAGCGTCAGGTGGTACGTGGCCACCCACAGCACGAACTCGGGCGAGCCTTCGCGGTAGGGATTGCGGGGCTCCGGCGCGAGCCCCAGCGCCACCAGGCGCGCGGCGTTCTCCGCTTCGCGCCGCACGGTGGCGACGCGGTCGCGGCTCATGCTGCCGGAAATCGTGGCGGGCTGCGAGGGGCGATGCGCGGCCAGGTCGCGATGGAAGCGCCGGCGCCGCGTCCGGCGCTGCGAGGCTTCGCGCCCGAGGGTCCACAGGTAGCCTGCCAGCGTGAGCGCCGCCACGCACGCCACCAGCCAGAGCACGGCCTGATTGCTAGTCATGGACCCAGTGGGCCACGCGCGCGCGCCGCTGCTGCACCAGGATATTTCCGTCGTAAACGACCGTAACGGAGCGCGGCTACCGCCAGGCGAACGCGCGTCGCAACCCCGCGTAACCTGTTGCAGCTGTGCCATTTGCAGCGATCCAGGCGCGGCGGTGCGGGTAGTGTGTGGCGCCATGCCCAACTCCGCCCGTTCCATCCGCCCCTGGCTCGACGACACCGGGGTGGCGCATGCTTTCCAGATGGCCACGCAGCTGCCCTCGCACGAGCGCCTGCGCCTGCGCATCGGCGTGCTCTCGGCGGATGGGGTCATGGTGGCCGGTGGCGTGCTGCGCGGCTTCGAGCAGGCGGCCCTCCTGCGCGACCAGCTGCACATCCTCGGCTTCGCCGAGCACCTGCCGGGCCACGGCGAGCCGGACTACGGCTGCGACCTGGTGCTCAAGCAGCAGCCGCGCGCGACCGAATCGATGGGGCGCGACCTGCTGCGCCGCGCCCGCCCGCTATGGCCACCGGGGCGCACGCGCGAGGCGCGCCGGTCCTGAAGGAGCCGGCGCACCGGGCCCCGGCTATTCGACCTTGGCGCCCGAGAACTTGACGATCTTCTCCCACTTCTCCGTCTCGGCGCGATGGATCGCCCAGAACTGGTCCGGCGTGCCGGCGATCGGCACGCCGCCCAGGTCCGCCAGCTTCGCGCGCATGCCGGGATCGGCGAGCGCCGCGTTGATCTCGCGGTTGAGGCGTTCGATCACGGCCGGCGGCGTGCCCTTGGGCGCCGCCATGCCGAACCACGCGCTGGCCTCGTAGCCGGGCACCGTCTCGGCCACCGTCGGCACGTCAGGCAGGGCCGGCGAGCGCTGCGCGCTCGTGACCGCCAGCGCGCGCAGGTTGCCGCTGCGGATGTGGCCGATGATGGAGGGCATGTTGTCGAACAGCACGTCGACCTGGCCGGGGATCAGGTCGGTGATCGCCGGGCCCGCGCCCTTGTAGGGGATGTGCTTCATGTCGACGCCGGTCATGAACTTGAACAGCTCGCCGGACAGGTGCACCGAGGTGCCCGAGCCCGACGAAGCCATGTTGATCTTGCCGGGGTTCTTCTTGCCGTACTCGATGAACTCCGCCACCGTCTTCGCGGGGAAGTTCTTCGTGACCGTCATCACGTTGGGCACGCGGACGATGCCGCCCACCGGCACCAGGTCTTCCAGGAAGTTGAAGGGCAGCTTGGGGTAGAGCGTGGCGTTGATGGCATTGGCGGGGTTCACCAGGTGCACGGTGTAGCCGTCCGGCGGTGCCTTGACCGCCATCTCGGTGCCGATGTTGTTGCCGCCCCCGGCGCGGTTGTCGACGATCACCTGCTGGCCCAGGCGCTGCGAGAGCCAGGTGCCCATCAGCCGCGCGAGCAGGTCGGTCGTGCCGCCCGGCGGGTACGGCACGATCCACTTGATGGGCCGGTTGGGGAAGTCCGACTGCGCGGCGGCAGGCAGCGCAGCGGCGCTGCAGAGCAGCACCAGGCCGGAAACGAAGGTTTTCAACAAACGCATGCAGGCTCCTGAGTTGGGATGGCTCCACGGCAGGGTACAGGCGGGCCTCGCGGCCGGTCATCAGGGGACACCCGCACAGGCCGCGACGCTTTCCTACGGCCGCGCGCGGCGGGTGCGGCTAGATTTGCACGCACAGAAACGAGAGGAAACGCCCATGCCCCATTCGAGAAGCCCGGTGAAGCATTCCGGCGACGTGCATCCGCCGGAGGTGGAATCCGACCTGGACCTGGACGACACGCAGGAGGAAAGCTTCGCCACGCCCGCTGCGCTCGAGCCGCCGGCGCGCGTCGCGCGGGCGCGCCGGGTGGCTCGCATCGTGTCCCCGCAGCCGCAGGCCGGCGCACGCGAAAACATGCGGGCAACCTTCGATGCCGCCCGCCACCAGGTGCGCGCCCGCCCCTGGGCCGCCGTGGTCGCGGCGCTGGCGCTCGGGCTCGTCCTCTCGCGGCTGTTCCGCTGAGCTACTCCGGCTCGCCGAACAGGTCGCCCCATTTCCTGTCGCCCCCGGCGCCCGGGCGCGCCTTCGGCGTGCCCTTCGGGTACTCCTCGGCGATGCGGTCTTCCCAGTAGGTGGCGGGGTTGGGCGCGCTGCACAGGCGCCGGAACACCTCGTCGGGCACGTGCTTGTACGCGAGCACGGAGCCGTTGTCCCACAGCAGGTCCAGCTGCCTCGAGGCGGGGTCGTAGTCGGCCTGGCGGATCCGGCCGGTGGTGAACGTCCTGGTGGGCATGCGCGTTCCTTTCCTCATCGCGGTCCGGGGGCTTCCCGTGGGCCCCCGGGTGGCCCGGCGGGCCCAAGCATAATCCCGGGCATCACCCGAGAGAGAGACGCCCATGACCTACCCCAACACCCAGCTCTTCATCAATGGCCAGTGGCAGGACGCCGCGGACGGCCGCTCGCTTCCCGTGTTCAACCCGGCGACGGGCAAGGAGATCGGGCGCGTGGCGCAGGCCGGCAAGGCGGACCTGGACCGGGCGCTCGAGGCGGCGCAGAAGGGCTTCGAGACCTGGCGCGACATGCCGCCGGCCGACCGCGCGAAGATCATGCGCAAGGCCGCCGCGCTGATCCGTGAGCGCGCCGGCGAGATCGCCCCGCTCCTCACGCAGGAGCAGGGCAAGCCGCTGGTGGAGGCCAAGGGCGAGGCGCTGGCCGCCGCCGACCTGATCGAGTGGTTCGCCGACGAAGGCATGCGCGTCTACGGCCGCCTCGTGCCTTCGCGCGGCAAGCCGGAGCTGCGCCAGATGGTGGTGAAGGATCCCGTGGGCCCGGTCGCCGCGTTCACGCCCTGGAACTTCCCGATCAACCAGGTGGTGCGCAAGGTCGGCCCGGCGCTGGCCGCGGGCTGCTCGATGCTGGTGAAGGCCGCCGAGGAAACGCCGGCCGGCCCCGCCGCCTTCATCAAGGCGTTCGCCGATGCGGGCATCCCGCCCGGCGTGCTGGGCCTCGTGTACGGCAACCCGGCGGAGATCTCGGGCTACCTGGTGCCGCACCCGGTGATCCGCAAGATCACGTTCACCGGCTCCACGCCGGTGGGCAAGCAGCTCGCCGGCCTGGCCGGCCAGCACATGAAGCGCGTGACGATGGAGCTGGGCGGCCACGCGCCGGTGATCGTCTGCGAGGACGCGGACATCGGGCTGGCGGTCAAGGCCGCGGGCGCGGCCAAGTTCCGCAACGCGGGACAGGTCTGCATCTCGCCCACCCGCTTCCTGGTGCACGAAAGCGTGAAGGACGAGTTCGCGCAGGCGCTGGCCAAGTACGCGCAGGGCCTCAAGGTCGGCGACGGCCTGGCCGAAGGCACGCAGATGGGCCCGCTGGCCAATCCGCGCCGCCTCACGGCGATGGCCGATCTCCATGAGGACGCGGTGAAGAAGGGCGCCACCGTGCTCACCGGCGGCAAGCGCATCGGCGACTCCGGCAACTTCTGGGAGCCGACCGTGCTGGTGGACGTGCCCCTGGAGGCCCGGATGTTCAACGACGAGCCTTTCGGCCCGGTGGCCGGCATCCGCAGCTTCAACAAGCTGGAGGAAGCGATCGCCGAGGCGAACCGGCTGTCCTTCGGGCTGGCCGGCTACGGCTTCACCAAGTCGCTGAAGAACGCCGACCTGCTCACGCGCCGGGTCGAAGTGGGCATGCTGTGGATCAACATGCCCGCGATGCCCAGCGCGGAGATGCCCTTCGGCGGCATCAAGGACTCGGGCTACGGCTCGGAGGGCGGCCCGGAGTCGCTGGAGGCGTACCTGAACGCGCGCTCGGTCGCGATCATGAACGTCTGAGCGCTCCGGTGCTGGACCGCGCTCGGCGTCCGAGCGCGGTCAGGCGAGGACGCCGCCGTACTCCTTCTCGTGCTTCGCGATGTATTTCGCGATGAAGGGGCACTGCGGCACCGCCTTCAGGCCGCGCGTCCTGACGTCGTCGAGCGCGAAGGCCGCCAGCCGCGAGCCGAGGCCCTGGCCTTCGTGGGCGGGATCGACCTCGGTGTGGGTGAAGTGCAGGCGGTCGCCCTCGCGCCGGTAGACCGCCTTGCCGGCGACGCGCCCGTCCAGGTGCAGTTCGTATTGCGATCGCGCCTCGTTGTGTTCGAGTGCGGGCTGGGCGCCGCCCGCTTGTTCCTGCTGTTTCATGGGGCCATGGTGGGGCAAGGGCCGCCACGCCGGCGTCGGACGCGCCCCCGCGCGCCTGGCGGCGCGGGTAGGATGGGCCATGGCCACCCAGCCTCCACCCGAACCCAAGCCGCCCCTCGGCCCGCAACCCGAGCCGCCCCGGGGGCCGATGCCCCGCCCCGAGCCCATGCAGCGCGGTAGCGCCTAGCGCGCGCCCGACTCGACGGCGGGCACGGCGAGCTCGCGGCCGACCATTGCTCGCGCGTAGAAGTAGTTGTTGCGCGCCTGCTCGCTCAGGCGATCGAGGTCCACGTTGCCGCGCGCATCGCACGGGAAGGCGAACCCGCGCCCGCCGAACAGGGACCGGAAGCACAGCCGGAACGCGGCAACCGAAGACGAATCCGTCATGAGCACCTCCTGCGGTTCTTCTCCCTTCAACGGCGCGCGGATGCGCGCGCTGACGGGCTGCTGCAAAGGTGCGGTGAAGACTGTGAATCCCGGTTGCCGCGCGCCGCGGCCGGACTAGGAGGACTTCGAGGAAGAGGACTTCGAGGACGACCGGCTGGACGACTTCGCCGCGGGCTTGGAGGAAGACCGGCTGGAAGACGACTTGGCGGAGGGCTTCGAAGACGAACGGCTGGAAGACGATTTCGCCGTGGAGCGGCTGGACGACTTCGCCGCCGGCTTCGAAGAGGAGCGGCTGGAAGACGACTTCGCGGCGGGCTTGGCCGACGAGGGGGACTTCCTGGCCGACGACTTCTTCGTCTCGCCCGCCTCGGCGCGCTCCTTGTTCACGGTGCGCGCGGCGATCTCCTCGGCGCGTCCCTTCTGGCCGCGCTTCTCGTAGCCTTCCTTGATGTGCTCGTACTGGCGTTCGCGCTTGGCGCTTGATCCTGCAGGCATGGGGGGTCTCCTTGGATGGCGGGCCGCCATCGCGGCCCCGGATACCGCAAGCTACGCGCGCATGCAAGCGCGCCTTGTAGGAACAGTTCGCGAATCGCGAACCAGCGCGCGGGCCGGCGGGCACCGCGATCGCATCAAGGCCTGGCGGGCGAATCCTTGCCGGGCTCGCGCCGCTGGCCCGCGCCGCCCTGGTCGCCGGCATCGCCGCCGTGCAGCAGCAGCGTGACCAGCACGGTGGCGGCGGTGCGCGCGCGCAGCGCGTGCCGCTGCTGCGGGGGCAGCACGACGATGTTGCCCGCCGTCATGCGCCGCACGCCGCTGCCGGTGACGAGTTCGACCACGCCTTCGAGGCAGTGGATGGTGCACTCGTCCTCCACGTGGTGCTGCGGCTGGTCCTGGTTCTCCGCCAGCACCAGGTGCAGCAGCTGGATGCGGTCGGTCTTGATCAGGCTCGTGCTCACCGTGCCTTCCAGCCGGTCGCCCAGCGGGGCCACGTTGATCACGTCCAGGTGTCGTGCATGCGGCAGGGCCATCTCGGTTCTTCCTCGTTGCCAGTCGCCATGGTGGCGCGCGCGCAGGCGGCGGGTTGTAGGACGGCTCCCCCAGCCGAGCTGGCGCGCGCTTCAGGGCTCCTTCAGGCGTTCGTCCTCGCGTTTCACCTCGCGCATCGCCTCGGGCTCCAGCTCCTCGGCGCTGCGGTTCCAGAACACGAACGCGCCCCAGGCGCCCACCAGCAGCGCGGTCCCTGCGAGCAGTGCGCCCACGTAGACGAGCTGCGCCGGATCCTCGTGCACGGCGCGGAACGTGGCGACCAGCGCCTCGATCGCCAGGGCGACCGTGACCACGACGAAGAAGCGGGAGAGGAAGCGGCGCACGCGCGTGGGGCCGCTCACGTGCACGGCGCGCTGGACCTCCTCCTCCACCACGGTCTGCGAGATCTGCAGGGCGACCACCGCGGCGGCCAGCAGGCCCATGGCGTCGATGATCTCCTGCGCCGCGTCGCGGCCGAAACCGTCCGCCAGGCCGGTCCATGCGACCTGGACGGCCGTCGCGATGAGCAGCAGGGCGGCGACCGCGAACAGCACGGCCATCAATCCGTGCAGCAGGGCGAAAGCATGCAGCAGCACCTTCATGGCGCGGATGGTGGCACAGCTTTCGTACGGGCGGGGATCAGGGGCAGCGCCGGCGGACCAGCCCGGCGCCTTCGGTCACGTCCTGGAGCGTGCTGCCATCGGGGGCCAGGCGCCAGCGGCGCTGGTTGCGGAAGGTGGTGCCTTCGCCGGTGAGCTCGGACTCGACCGTGATCTCCCCGTCCGAATGGGCAGTGACCGCGAGGACCTTCCCGCTGCTCTCGTGGAAGCGTATGCGCTCCGCGGAGATCCGCAGGCGGGTTTCGCTGGAGCGCCCGCAGTCGGCCAGGTTGGCGGTCCATTCGCCGTGGAAACGTTGCGGAATCGTCGCACCGACCGGTGCAGGTGCAGGTGCAGGTGCAGGTGCAGGTGCAGGTGCAGGTGCAGGTGCAGGTGCAGGTGCAGGTGCAGGTGCA
>SEAY01000062.1 GCA_004144865.1 Comamonadaceae bacterium | reverse complement strand
CCGGACGTCAAGCACATGGTGCGCTGCATCGGGCTGGACATGGACTGCGCGCAGGCCTGCCAGCTCGCCGTGGCGCTGATGTCCGGCGGCAGCGACTTCGCGCCGCGCGCCTGCGAACTGTGCGCCGACGTGTGTGCGGCCTGCGCGGAAGAATGCGGCCGGCACGACATGGACCATTGCCAGCAGTGCGCCGAGGCCTGCCGCATCTGCGCCGAGCAGTGCCGCAACATGGCGCAGGCCGCCATGGCCTGAGCGGCCGGGCTCAGCTGAAGTAGGCTTCCGTCGCGTAGCGCCGGATCATGCGGTGGCTGTTGAAGTAGGAGCCGTTGCGCGCGATCGCGGACTTCATGATCGCCGCCCAGGCCGCCGTATCGCGAAAGGCGGGCAGCACCAGCTGCTCCAGCTTCTGGTACAGCGACGCGGCGTGGCGGCCGGCATCGCGGTCGCCGTCGGCACCGATGGCCCAGCCTGTCACGCCTTCCTCCCATCCTTCCACCCACCATCCGTCCAGCACGCTGAGGCTGGGCACGCCATTGAGCGCGGCCTTCATGCCGCTGGTGCCGGAAGCCTCCAGCGGCGGCAGCGGGGTGTTCAGCCACAGGTCCACGCCCGCCACCAGGCGCCGCGCGACCTCGAGCCGGTAATCGGGCACGAACACCACAGGCACCGTGCCTTCCAGCTCGCGCGCCCATGCATGCAGGCTCTCGATGTGGCGCTTGCCCGTGTCGTCGCGCGGGTGCGCCTTGCCGGAGACGATCACCTGGAACGGCTGGTCGCGCGCGATGGCCCGCAGGCGGGCCAGGTCCGTGAACAGCAGGCCCGGACGCTTGTAATCCGTCATGCGGCGGGCGAAGCCGACGGTGAAACGCTGCGGGTCGAGCGCCTGCGCGCCGGGTACGCCGGCGATGGATCGCAGCAGTTCCTGCTTCGCCACGGCGTGCGCGGCCACGATCTCGGCGTCCGGGATGCGCAGCGCGCGCACCAGCAGCTCCGGCTCGTGGCACCACTGGGGGATGCGGCGGTCGAACAGGGCGCGCATCGCCGGGCCCGCCCAGGTGAGCGCGTGCACGCCGTTGGTGACCGCGTGCACGTCGTAGCCGGGGAACAGCGCGCGGGACGTGCGGGCATGGCTGTCGGCGACGCCGTTGACCCAGCCGCACAGGCGCAGCGCGAGCCGGGTGAGGTTCAGCGCCTCGGTGCCCTCCAGCGCCTGCAGCACCTGCGGGTCGACCACGCCGGCGAGCCACTGCAGCGCCATGGCAGCGGGGTACTGGTCGTGGCCCGCCTCCACGGGGGTATGGGTGGTGAACACGCAGCTCGCGCGCACGGCCTCGATGGCGTCCCGCAGCAGCTCGCCGGCCGGCGCCGCGCCACCCTCCTCGCGCAGCAGCTCCAGGGTGAGCAGGGCCGAATGTCCTTCGTTGAGGTGATACCGGTACACCCGCAGCCCCAGCGCACGCAGCATGCGCACGCCGCCCACGCCCAGCACGATCTCCTGGCGCAGCCGGTAGGCCGCGTCGCCGCCGTACAGCCAGTGCGTGAGCGTGCGGTCGTCCGGATGGTTCTCCGGCAGGTCGGTGTCCAGCAGGATCACCGGGGCGGCGCCACCGCGCCGCGGGTGGCCTTCCACGTCGTAGCGCCACGCGCCGATCCAGACCTCGCGCCCGCCCATGGCCACCATCACCTTGCAGGCCAGGCGCTGCGCGTGCGCCGAAGGGTCCCATGGCTCGGCCCGCTCCACCTGCGCGTCGCCGGCGATCTCCTGCCGGAAGTAGCCGGCGCGGCTGGCCAGGGTTACGCCCACCAGCGGCACGCCGAGGTCGGCGGCGCTGCGCATCATGTCGCCCGCGAGGACGCCCAGGCCGCCGCTGTACGTGGGGATGCCGTCCTCCAGGGCGAACTCCATGGAGAAGTAGGCGATGCGGGCACGAGACAGGAACATGGGATGGCGCGGCTCGGACTGCATGATGCGCCAAAGCGGCGGACATAATCGTTTCATGAGCTCTTCCATTACCGACGTCGGCGGCATCGAGGTCGGCCACTTCACCGACCCGCGGCGCCCCACCGGATGCACCGTGGTGCTGGCGCGCGGCGGCGCGGTGGCCGGCGTCGACGTGCGCGGCGCGGCGCCCGGCACCCGCGAGACCGACCTGCTGTCGCCCTCGAACGTGGTGGAGCAGGTGCACGGCGTGCTGCTCGCGGGCGGCAGCGCGTTCGGGCTCGACGCGGCCGGCGGGGTGATGCGCTGGCTGGACGAACAGGGCGTGGGCCTCGCCGTCGGCCCCGCGCGCGTGCCCATCGTGCCGGGCGCCGTGCTGTTCGACCTGCCCTTGGGCGACGCCGGCATCCGTCCCGACGCCGCCGCCGGCTACGCGGCCTGCCAGGCCGCTTCGCGCAGCGTGCCGGCGGAAGGCAACGTCGGCGCCGGCGCGGGCGCGGTGGTGGGCAAGGTGTTCGGCTTCCACCGGGCCATGAAGGGCGGCATCGGCTGCGCCGCGGTCACCGTGGACGGCGTCACCGTGGGCGCGATCGTCGCGTGCAACGCGCTGGGCGACGTGGTCGATCCGGAAACGGGCGCAGTGCTCGCCGGCGCGCGCACCGAGGACGGTGTGCACCTGCTGGACACGCGGCGCGCCCTGCTGCGGGGCGACGAAGCGCGGCCCATGCTGGCCGGCAGCAACACGACCATCGGCGTGATCGCCACCGACGCGGCGCTCACGAAGATGCAGGCGGGCCGGCTCGCCACCATGGGCCATGACGGCCTCGCGCGCACCATCAACCCCGCGCACACGCTCAGCGACGGCGACACCCTGTTCGCGCTGGCGACCGGCGCGAGCGGCCGCACCCTGGGGATGATGACCCTGGGCACCATGGCCGCCGAAGCCTGCGCGCTGGCCGTCGTCCGCGCCGTGCGCGCCGCCCGTGGCGTCACGGCGGGCGGCCTGCACCTCCCCGCGGCGGGTGAGCTGGCATGAGGGCGCTGCGCAACACGCTGCTGTCGCTGCGCGACCTGCTGATCTCGGCCGGTCCCGTCGCGCTGCTCGCCATCGCCCTGCTCGCGCTGGCGTACTGGTGGCTGGCCCCCAACCCGCCCAAGACCGTGCGGCTGGCCACCGGCCCCGCCCAGAGCGCATACGCAGAATTCGGCAAGCGCTACCAGCAGGCGCTCAAGCGCCACGGCATCGAAGTGGTGCTGGTGCCCAGCGAAGGCTCGCCCTCCAACCTGCGCCTGCTGCGCAGCGGCCAGGCCGACCTGGGCTTCGTGCAGGGCGGCAGCAACGACCGCGAAGCACGCGACGAGGGCGGCATCGTGTCGCTGGGCAGCCTGTTCGTGGAACCCGTGTGGCTGTTCTACCGTGAAGACGCGGCGAAGAAGGTGGCGGGCGGCGCCCTCGCGTCCCTCACGCAGCTGCAGCCGCTGCGCGTGAACATAGGCGCGCGCGGCAGCGGCGCCCCGTTCCTCATGCGCCGGCTGCTGGAGGCCAACCGCCTCGACCCCGCGCAGCTGAAGCTCACCCGGCTGGACCAGACCGCGGCCACCGTCGCCTTCCTCGAAGGCGAGCTGGATGCCATCGTGTTCGCTTCCGCCCCGGAGTCGCTGATGGTGCAGATGCTGCTGCAGACGCCCGGCGTGAAGCTGATGGACTTCGGCCAGAGCGAGGCCTACTCGCGCCGCTTCCCGTTCCTCACGCCCGTCGTGCTGCCGCGCGGCGTGGTGGACCTCTCGAACGACCACCCGCCGCAGGACGTGCGCCTGGTCGCCACCACCACGTCCCTGCTCGCGCGCGAGCAGACGCACCCGGCTCTGCTGCAGCTTTTCGTGCAGGCGGCCAAGGGCATGCACGGGCCCGCGGGCTGGTTCAACCGCGCCGGCAGCTTTCCCAGCATCGAGCACAGCGAATACCCGCTCTCGGCCGAGGCGGAACGTGCGATCCGCAGCGGCCAGCCCTTCCTGCAGCGCTGGCTGCCGTTCTGGATGGCCAACCTGGTGGAGCGCATGTGGCTCGCACTGGGCATCATCCTGGCCGTGCTGCTGCCGCTGACGCGCGTGGTGCCGCCGCTGTACCAGTTCCGCATCCGTTCGCGCGTGTTCCGCTGGTACGGGCAGCTGCGCGAGATCGAGCAGAAGCTGCACGCGGAGCCCGCCACCGGAGCGCAGCTGGTGCGCGAGCTGGACGCGCTCGACGAGAAGGTGGAGAACATCAGCGTGCCGCTCGCCTACGCCGACGAGCTCTACGCGCTGCGCAACAACATCGACGCCGTGCGGCGCCGCGCGACGGTCAGCTCCCGCCCTGCGGCAGCGACACCGTCATGACGCCCGGCTGGCCCATGCGGCCCTTGAGCTCGCGCAGCTGCGACTCGAGCTCGGCGGCCTCGCGCGCGCCGACGCGGGCGTTCGCGATGTGGCGGCGCGTCTCCACCGGCAGCTTGGCGGTGTTCATGCCGTTCCACTTGGCGCGGCCCTTGGACGACAGGTTGTAGTAGATCGAGACGCCCTCGCGCAGCTTCACCGCGCGCTGTTCGGGCGTGAGTTTCAAGTCCTCGATGCGCCGGGCGCTCCACACCGCGGCTTCCTTCAGGTGCAGCGCGGCCGCGTACACGGCCTGCACCGGATCGTGGGGATCCGTGAGGCCCACGGCGCGCGCGGTGGCGGGCTCGAACTGCGCGATGCCGAGGTTGGGCGTGCCGTCCTTGCTGGCCCCCAGGCGGGGGATCCAGGACGTCTCGGCGTTGATGATGCCGTAGACGTCGCGGTGGCTGAGGCCCACTTCCTGCAGCCCCGCGCTCTCCGCGGCGGCCTTCACCAGCAGCAGGCGCGAGGACGGGTCGGGCGTCTTCAGCATGTTCTCGCCCAGGCGCACCGGCAGCCAGCGCATCTGCTTGCGCAGCTCCGCGTAGTGGTCCATCTTGAAGCCGATGGCCGCGCCCGTGGCGGAGGGGCCGCCGAACGCGATCTGCGGCGCTTTCAACGAAGCGCCGGTGTCCACCAGCTTGCCGGTCTGCACCCGCTGAGCCAGCGTGTCCGAGGTGACCGGCGTCAGGGCCACGGAGCCGGTGAGGCCCACGCCCAGGAGCGCCGCGAGCATCACGGCGTTGTGGATGGAGGTCACCTGCGTGGCAATGCGCTCATTCATTCGTACTGGCCCCTTGCTGCGTTTCGTTCAGGCAAAGAACAATGGACGGGTCGTGTCGGCAAAAGTTCGTCCGGTTACAGCGTCCCGTCCTACAGGCCTGTCGGACGTGAAAAACTCATGCAATAAGCGGCCTTTGTCAGCTTTCCAAGGGCCTTACCGCTGTGCCAGACATCTGTTGCGCGCATGCCTCAGCCGTCTTGGAGAGCCGTTTGCATGCACGTATAAAACCGGCCGATGCGTGCCTCTTCCATTGCCTGGAGGAGAACTGTCGCGCAGATGAAGGAGCGCCCCATGCCCAGCTATGGATGCATCGTCGAATGGTCGCGCCGCGGCGAGGCCTTCACCGACCTGAAGTACAGCCGCGCCCACCAGTGGCGCTTCGACGGCGGCGCCGTGGTGCCGGGCTCCAGCTCGCCGCACTCCGTGCGCGCGCCCTGGTCGGACGCGGCCGCGGTGGATCCCGAGGAAGCGCTCGTCGCGGCCGTCTCCAGCTGCCACATGCTGTGGTTCCTGTCGCTCGCCGCCGAACAGGGCTACGTGGTGGACAGCTACGTCGATGCCGCCGAAGGCCGCATGGCGAAGTTCGCCGACGGCCGCATGGGCATCACCGAGATCGTGCTGCGTCCCCGCGTGCTGCTGGCGCCGGGCAAGCCGGCCGACGCAGCCGCGATGGACGCGCTGCACCACGCGGCGCACGAGCGCTGCTTCATCGCCAACTCCGTGCGCAGCGAGGTGCGCGTGGAAGGCAGCTTCGCCTTCGCAGCCTGATGGCGCGGCGCGCGCGCCTGCACTACCACGTGTACGTGGTGGAGCTGGACGACCGCGTGTGGAACAACGCGAAATTCCGCCGCTGCAATCCCGATTACCGCCTGGGCATGCCGTTCGTGTATGTCGGCATGACGGGTCTCGATCCCGACCTGCGCTTCGACCGGCACAAGGCCGGCATCCAGTCCAATGCGTTCGTGCAGGAATACGGGGTGCGGCTGCGACCGGACCTCTACGCCGTGTACAACCCGATGCCGTATCGCGCGGCAGTGGAGATGGAAGTGGAGCTGGGGATCGCGCTGCGGGAGAAGGGATTCGGCGTGTGGCAGGCGTGATCTTTGCGGTTCGCATGTAGGCTGGGGTCGCTCTCGCGAACCCAGCCTACAGGCTGTTGCGCCAGGCCGCGTGGGCGACGGAGTCCAGCGCGGCGTCCACCACCGGATGCGCGGACACCAGCCGCAGCGTGCCCTGCGCCATCATCTGGTGCAGCTTGCGGCGCGTCATCGAGCGCGTGGTGCCCGAAGAGTGCGTGAACATGAACAGCAGCCCGTGCGGGCTGGCCCACGTGAGCTGCCAGCGCTCCCATTGCTCGCCCAGCTGGTCCACGTAGGCACCCACCTCCAGCTCCTGCGGCGGCAGCGTGTCGGGGCCGGTCACCGGTGGGGCCGAGGCGTCGGGCACGAAGCCGGACTCGTGCATCTCCAGCGGGGCCAGCCAGGTGTCCACCTTCTCCGGCGCGGGCTCCGGCTCGCCGGCGCGCAGCGCATTGCCGGTCGCCGACGAAAGCGCCAGGTCGCGCAGCGCCGCCAGCAGGTTGTGCCAGCGCTGCGCGTCCGCGCGCATGTAGTCGATGCTGGCCAGGCCCTCGTCGATGCGGCTCTTGAGCATGCGCTGCTGGCTCGCGACGCGCGCCGCCAGCGCGGGTTGCACGCTCCACAGCACGGAGTGCACCACCCAGCCATAGCCTCCCGGGTCTTCGGCGCCGCTGGCGTCCGCCAGGCGCGCCTGCGCCATCACCTGGGCCCAGGGCCCCGTGAGGAACGCCAGGGCCTCGGGCGGCGCGCCCGCCGCATCGGGCCGCTCCAGCACCTGCTGGCCCAGGCGCTCCGCGAGCAGGTTGCGCTGCTCGGCGCGCAGCAGCGCGCGCACGGCGCGTTCGCGGTTGCGGCGGCCCTTCGGCTGTGCCTCGTCCCAGGCTTCCTGCAGCGCCGCCAGCGCGATCTCGAAGGTTTCGGGGCCGCTGGCGCGCGTGTCCAGCAAGGCCTCGGTGGCCTGCTGCAGGGCGTCCATGAAGATCGCGAAACCCGGCTCGTCGGCCGTGCTCCACGCCAGGCTGCGCTGCGTGAGCTCCTCCAGCAGCTGGCGGGCAGGATGTTCGCGGTCGCTGAAGAAACGCGGATCCACCAGCGCCAGGCGCAGGAAGGCGGGCTCGAGCTCTCGCACCACGTGCCGCACCGCGGGCAGCAGCCGCGGGTCGTCCGCGAGGTGGGCGACCATGAGGTGCACCACCTCGAGGCCCAGCACCTGGGCGGGACGCCGCGCTTCCTGGCGCAGCGCCTCGCGAAAGGCCGCCAGCGTATCGCGCTCGCGGCCCGGCATGGCCGCCTGGCGCTGGCGCAGCTGCTGCACCAGCTGGTCGACCTTGCGCATGTCCTGCACCATCTCCAGCGCGGCCGGCACGGTGTGGGAGAAGTCGCTGTCCGCGAACACGACGACGGCTTCGTCGCCCCCCTCGCCCGGGTCGCCGGAGAGCAGCTTGCGCAGCTCGCGGATGGTGAGCTGTGTCGCGCGATCGCGCGCGTCCTGCGCCACGTGCCCGTCGGATTCCGCCAGGGCTGCGTCCTTGGGCACGAAACGCTTCGCCAGCCCCGCGTAGGCCTCGGCGAGCTCGGGCGCCATCAGCGGGGGAAGGTAGCGCAGCCAGCGGCGGCGCACGGCGCTCGACACGGGGCTTTGCCGCGCGAGCCGGTAGATGCTGCGCACGTACACCTCGGGGCGCAGGGGGTGGCGATGCAGGCCGCCGGCCGGGGTGAGCTCCGCCGCGGCGAGCGCGGCCTCGAAGTTGCCCAGTTGCGGCTGCACGGCGGCTTCGAGCACCTTGGCCGCGCGCACCAGGTCGGCGTTTTCCTGGAGCTGCTCGTCACCCAGGAGCGACAGCGAGTCGAAGCCCAGGGTGGTCGAACGGCCGCCGGCGATGGCCTGCGCGAATTCGGCCAACAGCGTCTGCGGGAAGGCATTGGCCAGCGTGGGCTGCTGCTCGCGCAGCACGGTCACGGCTTCCAGCAGCAGGTTGCGCTCGACCACGTCGTCTATCCGGGCCGCCTTGTCCGGCAACTCGCGCAGCGCGCGCGCGAGCATCGCCTGCATCAGGGCGGCGCCGGCCGTGGCCGCCTCCTTGATGCAGGCGCGATAGAGCGCCTGGTAGTGCGGTTGCTGTTGCGTGCCGCGCATGCGGCTCCCCTCCTCGAAAGCGCTGGATCCCGGCCTACGCGGGGATGCTCATCGCGAGGTCACTTCAGGGCTTTATAGCGCACCCGGTGCGGTCTTGCACCTTCCTCGCCGAGGCGCTTCTTCTTGTCCGCCTCGTATTCCTGGTAGTTGCCGTCGAAGAACACCCACTTGCCCTCGTCCTCCGCCGCCAGGATGTGCGTGGCGATCCGGTCCAGGAACCAGCGGTCGTGGCTGATGACCATCACGCTGCCGGCGAACTCCAGCAGCGCGTCTTCCAGCGCGCGCAGGGTTTCGACGTCCAGGTCGTTGGAGGGTTCGTCCAGCAGCAGGACGTTGCCGCCCTGCAGCAGGGTCTTGGCCAGGTGCAGCCGGCCGCGTTCGCCGCCGGAGAGCATGCCCACCTTCTTCTGCTGGTCGCCGCCGTTGAAGTTGAAGCGGCCGCAGTACGCCCGGCTGGCCATCGTGAACTTGCCGATGTTGATCATGTCGAGGCCGCCGGAGACGTCCTCCCACACGGTCTTGTCGTTGGCCAGCTCGTCGCGGTGCTGGTCGACGAAGGCCATCTGCACGGTCTTGCCGATCTTCACTTCGCCGGAGTCGGGCTTCTCCTTGCCGGCGATCATCTTGAACAGCGTCGACTTGCCGGCGCCGTTCGGGCCGATGATGCCCACGATGGCGCCGGCCGGCACCTTGAAGCTCAGGTTGTCGATCAGCACGCGGTCGCCGAACGACTTGGAGACGTTCACGAACTCGATGACCTCGTGGCCCAGGCGCTCACCCACCGGGATGAAGATCTCGTTGGTCTCGTTGCGCTTCTGGTACTCGTAGTCGGACAGTTCCTCGAAGCGGGCCAGGCGGGCCTTGCTCTTGGCTTGCCGGCCCTTGGGGTTGGAGCGCGCCCACTCGAGTTCCTTCTTCATCGCCTTGGTGCGGGCGTCCTCGGTGCGCTGCTCGGTTTCGAGGCGCGCTTCCTTCTGCTCCAGCCAGGTGGAGTAGTTGCCCTTGTAGGGGATGCCGCGGCCGCGATCCAGCTCCAGGATCCATTCGGCGGCGTTGTCCAGGAAGTAGCGGTCGTGGGTGATGCCCACCACGGTGCCGGAGAAACGGGCCAGGAACTGCTCCAGCCACTCCACGGATTCGGCGTCCAGGTGGTTGGTGGGCTCGTCCAGCAGCAGCATGTCGGGCTTGGACAGCAGCAGGCGGCACAGGGCCACGCGGCGCTTCTCGCCACCGGACAGGTTCTTGATCACCGCGTCCCAGGGCGGCAGGCGCAGCGCATCGGCCGCGATCTCCAGCTGGTGCCCGGTCTCCTCGCCGCCCGCCGCGGCGATGATCGCTTCCAGCCGCTGCTGCTCTTCGGAGAGCTTGTCGAAGTCCGCGTCCGGCTCGGCGTACGCGGCATAGACCTCTTCGAGCCGCTGCTTGGCGTTGATGACATCGCCCATGCCGCCCTCGACCGCTTCGCGCACGGTCTGCTCCGGATCGAGCTGCGGCTCCTGCGGCAGGTAGCCGATCTTGATGCCGGGCATCGGGATGGCCTCGCCCTCGATTTCCTTGTCGAGGCCAGCCATGATCTTCAGCAGCGTGGACTTGCCCGAGCCGTTGAGACCGAGCACGCCGATCTTGGCGCCGGGAAAGAAGCTCAGCGAGATGTCCTTCAAGATCTGCCGCTTGGGCGGCACGATCTTGCTGACGCGGTTCATGGTGTAGACGTACTGGGCCATATCTTTTTCAGCGGGAAACCGTGGATTATCCCGGATGGCGAAATGCGCAGGGATTCGTGCGGGATAGGGCCGGCGGTGCAGGACGCGAGCCGCAGGCACCGGGGTTCGGCTGCGCGCTCACCGCCGGCCTACGGGATGCGCAGGCTGTCGGAGGAGCGCAGCCGGTCCAGCGTGCGGCGCGACATCGAGTGCGCCGTGCCGCCCACCGAGGTGAACATGAACAGGGTGGCATGCGGGCTGCACCACGTGAGCTGGGCCCGCACCCATTCGCCCTTCACCTGGATCTCCACCCAGGTGCCCACGCGCATCTCCTGGTCGCGGGGCGGCTCGGGCTCGCCCGCGGGGGCGCGCTCCAGCTCCTGCTGCGCCGCCTGTGCCTCGGCCTGGGCCGCCTCGGGCGACGCCACGTGCTCGGTGTCGGTTTCGAGGCCGGGGAAATCGACGTAGCCGGACTCCTGCACCTCCACGCCGTCGAGCCACATCTCCACCGCGCTGTCGCTGAACTTCGATTCCTCTTCCCACGCGGCCTCGGCCTTGGCCTGGATGGCGGCGTCGCGGCCTTCCTGCACCGCGTCCTTGTGCAGCGTGATCAGGTGGTCGAAGAAGCGCTGCGTCATCTCGGGCGGATAGCCGATGCGCTGCAGGCCCTCCCGCATGCGTTGCAGCAGGGTCGGGATCATCTGCACCAGCCGGCGCGCGCGCCCGCGCTGCGCCGACGATTTCTGCACGCTCCAGACCAGGTCGTCGACCAGCGCGCGATAGCCGTGCGGGTCGGAAGAACCGTCCTCGCAGCTGAGCTGCGCCTCGGCCACCACCTGCGCCCACGCATTGCGCAGGAAGTCGCGCACGAAGTCCGCGACCTCGAGGCCTTCCAGCATCTCCTGGAACTCGCCGGCGAGCTTCTGCGCCAGCAGGTTGCGCTGCTCGGCATGCAGGAGCGCCTTGGCGGCCTCCTCGCGCTTGACCCGGGTGCCCTGGTCCTGCTCGGACCACTGCGCCTGCATGTTGTCGTTCAGTTCGCGGAAGGTCTCGGCATCGACGACCTTGCTTTCCAGCCAGCGCGCGGCAGCCTCCACCGAGGCCATGAAACGTGCCCAACCCTTGTCCTGCTCGGAGGTGAAAGCGAGGCTGCGCTGCGTGATGCGATCGAGCACCTGGCGCGCCGGGTGCGTGCGGTCGCTGAAGAAGCGCGAATCGGTCTGGGCCAGCTTGTGCACGGCCGGCTCCATCGCCTTCAGGTGGCGCTTGAGCGCGGGCATCAGGCGGCGGTCTTCCAGCAGGTGGTCGAACATCATCCGGACCACTTCCTCGCCCAGCTGCTGCCCGATGCGCCCGGGGGCCACCGCCGGCACCCCCAGTTCCGCGAGCATGTCCACCGGCTTGGCGGGCGCCGCCACGGCCTTGGGCCGCTGCTCGAGCCGCTTGACCAGTTCGTCGGTCTTCTTCAGGTCCTGCAGCATCGCCATGGAAGCCGGGACGGTGTGCAGGAATTCGGCCTTCTTCGGCTGGTCGAGGTCGCCGGTCAGCAGCTTGCGCAGCTTGTCCAGCGTCAGCAGCGTCTTCGAGGCGGCATCCGTCACCGGCAAGCCGCTCGCCCCGGTCGCCTTGTTGATGCGCCCGCCCAAGGGCACCGCGGGCTCGACGCCCGTGGAGCGCAGCCAGTCGGCCAGTTCGCGATAGAGCTTGCGCAGGTTCACGCCCAGCAGGCCGGCGGCGGGCGTCACCAGCACCTCGCGCAGGTGCGGCTCCGGCACGTGCTGCACCAGCGTGTGCTGCAGGGCGCGCACGAAGACCTCGGGGCGCAGCGGGTTCAACCCGGGCTGGATCGTGCGCCAGCCCAGCATCGTGCTGACCAGCGCATCGGCCGCCGGCAGCGTGTCGTCGACGGAAAGCGCCACTTCCTGTTGCGCGCGGGCCAGCTCGATGCTCTGGTCGAGCTGGGCGTCCTCGAACAGCTGCAGGTCCTCGAAGCGCAGCGTCTCGGGCTGCACCTGGTCCTTGCCACCGCCCTCGTACACCAGGCGCGTGAGTTCGGCCACGAAGGAGTCCTTCACCTCGTCCGCCTGCTCCTGCAGCCGCAGGATCGCGTTGCGCACCGGCGCCGGCTGGAAGGCCGGCAGCCGGCGCGCGCCCGTCGCCAGGGCGCCGGCCTCCAGGCCCTGCAGCACCTCGTCCATCAGCGGCTCCGCCTGCTTCAGCATCGCGGCCAGGCAATCGCTCAGCGACGGTTGCATGGCAGTCGGGTCGTCGGCGACGCCCAGGCGGAGCTTCAACATCTTGGTGGCCATGGTGTGGCCGATTATGGGTGAGCCATCCGGGGCTGCCAGTTTTTGGCAGGACGGGTGACACTTTGTGCACGATAGCCGGCGGCGGCGGGCGAACGGACGGTGCGTCCGCGCAACGCCAGGGCACGGTCCGGCGGAATCTGCGACAATGCGTGCTCTCGACCGGCCTCCAGTTGCCGGCGAGCTCAGCATTCCTGCTGGGGACGAAAGCGGGTTCCACCCGCCTGCTCCCGACCTCAAACCTCATCTGCCTCTCACTGGATCCGGCCTGCGTGGCCCGGAACGGCCGATGCCCCAGCGCCCGGGAAGGCGCTCTATTGCTCAATGAACTTTGACGAACTCAATCTCGCTCCGGCCATCCTGAAAGCCGTTCGCGAGGAAGGCTACGAAACCCCCACCCCGATCCAGGCCCAGGCGATTCCCGCCGTGCTCGAAGGCCACGATCTGCTTGCCGGCGCACAGACCGGCACCGGCAAGACGGCGGCCTTCACGCTGCCCATGCTGCACAGGCTCAGCAAGGGCCAGAGCAAGACCAACAAGTTCGGCAAGGACGGGGTCGCCGCGCTGGTGCTCACGCCCACGCGTGAACTCGCCGCGCAGGTGGAAGAGTCCATCCGCACCTACGGCAAGTACCTGCCGCTCACCTCCACCGTCATCTTCGGCGGCGTGGGCATGAACCCGCAGATCGATCGCATCAAGAAGGGCGTCGACATCCTGGTGGCCACCCCCGGCCGCCTGCTGGACCTGCAGCAGCAGGGCCACCTGGACCTGTCCACCGTGGAGATCCTCGTGCTCGACGAGGCCGACCGCATGCTGGACATGGGCTTCCTGCCCGACGTCCGCAAGATCCTGGCCCTAGTGCCCAAGGAGAAGCAGAGCCTGCTGTTCTCGGCCACCTTCAGCGACGAGATCCGCGACTTGGCCAACACGCTGCTGCGCAACCCGCAGAGCATCCAGGTCACGCCGCGCAACACGACCGTGCAGCGCATCACCCAGGTGATGCACCCGGTGGGCCGCGGCAAGAAGAAGGAACTGCTGGCGCACGTGATCCAGGAGCACGACTGGAGCCAGGTGCTGGTGTTCACCCGCACCAAGTTCGGCGCCAACAGCGTGGCCGAGTTCCTGACCAAGCGCGGCATCCAGGCGATGGCGCTGCACGGCAACAAGAGCCAGACCGCGCGCACGCAGGCGCTGGCCGGCTTCAAGAGCGGCGACATCCGCGCGCTGGTGGCGACCGACATCGCCGCCCGCGGCATCGACATCGACGAGCTGCCGCACGTGGTGAACTACGAGATCCCCAACGTGCCGGAAGACTACGTGCACCGCATCGGCCGCACCGGCCGCGCGGGCAACAGCGGCGAAGCCGTCAGCCTGGTCTGCCTGGACGAGGAAGGCTTCATGCAGGAGATCGAGCGCTTCACCAAGCAGGAGATCCCGACGGTGGTGGTCGAGGGCTTCGGCCCGGAACCCGGCGAGCAGGCCGAGCCGATCGCCATGGGCCGCCAGGTGCTGTGGGGCGGCAAGGGCCGTCCGCCCAGCCGCGAAGTGATGAACGCCGCGGCCAAGGCGGCGCGCGGCGAGATGATGCAGCGCATCCGCGAGAACAAGGACAAGAACGGCGGGCAGCCGGCCCGGCGCGGCGAAGGCCGCGGCAATGGACAGCAGGCGCGCAACGGCAGTGGCGGCGGCCAGCAGGCCCGCAACGGCAATGGCGGTGGACAGCAGGCGCGCAACGGCAACGGCGGCCAGTCCCAGCGCGGCCGGCCGCAGCAGCCCGGCCAGCGCGCCGCCCAGGGCGCCCGCCCGCCGCAGCAGCCGCGCGAGCCGCAAGGCGAGCGCGTCTATGACGACAACGACGACCGGATGCCGCGCAACGTCGATCCGCTGCGCACCAACCTGCCCGGCCGGCGCGACATGACGGGCGTGAAGCGCGTCAACGTCGGTGGCCAGCCGGATCCCACGCGCACCAGCATCGACAGCATGGGCGCGACGGGCCGGCGCAACAACGGTGGCGGCGGTGGCAACCGCGGCCGCGGCGGCAACCCGTCCCGCAACTACGGGCGCTGAACAGCAGCCGCCGACCATGGGCCCGCCCTCCGCCCGCACCGTGCTCCTCGCGGGGGCGACCGGGCTGGTCGGCCGGGAAATCCTGCGGGGACTGCTGGCCGATGACGGCGTAGCGGCAGTCCACGCGCTCGCGCGCCGTCCGCTGGACTTGCAGCATCCGAAGCTGGCCGTGCACGTGGTCGACTTCGCAGCGCTGCCCGCATTGCCTGCGCTGGACGAGGCTTACCTGGCTCTCGGGACCACGATCAAGGTGGCGGGGAGCCAGCCGGCTTTCCGCGCCGTCGACTTCGACGCGAACCTCGCCGTCGCGCGGGCCGCGCAGGCCGCGGGCGCGCACCGGGTGGGCCTGGTCAGCGCGATGGGGGCCGACGCCCAATCCTCCATCTTCTACAACCGCGTGAAGGGCGAGCTCGAGCGCGCGCTGGAGCAGTTGCGCTTCGAAGCGCTGGTCATCGCGCGGCCTTCGCTGCTGCTGGGCGACCGCGCCTCGCTCGGCCAGCCGGTGCGGCGCGGCGAGCAGCTCGGCGAACGCGCGAGCCGCTGGATAGGCGCGCTGCTACCTGCCAACCTCAAGCCGATCCGCGCCGAGGACGTGGCGCGCGCGCTGCTGCGCACGGTGCCGGTGGCCCGTGGGTCGCAGGTGCTGCTGTCGGGGCAGATGCAGCCTTGATCCCGCCATTCCCGCGGAGGCGGGAATCCAGGGCATCCGGGAGCCCTGGATCCCCGCCTTCGCGGGGATGACGTCAGGTTCCCACGACGCCGCCGTCCGTGCGCCGGATCACCACCGTCGATGACCGCGGCCGCCCGCCCGCCGCGTAATCCGGCCAGCCCGAGAAGCGCTGCGGGTCGTCCGGGTCGCTGCGGTCGCTGGGCGTCTCGCCGGGATGCTGCACGTTGACGAACATCGTGCGGCCGTCCGGCGTCATCGCCATGCCGGTGATCTCGCAGTTCACGGGGCCGGTGAGGAAGCGCCGCATTTCACCGGTGGCCACGTCGCACGCCAGCATCTGGTTGTTGCCGATGTTGGCGAACTCGCCGCGGTTCATCTGCGTCGCATGCGCATCGGTCTGGATCCACAGGATGCCGCGCGCGTCGAAGGCCAGGCCGTCCGGGCAGGCGAAGAGGTCGCCGCGGATGTTGCCCTTGGCCCCGGGCCGCTCCTGCGCCGGGTCGCCCGCCAGCACGAGGTGGTTCCAGCGGAAGGCGGTGCCGTCGAAGTCGCCGCCCTCGTTCCAGCGGATGATGTGGCCGTGGGTGTTGCCCGCGCGTGGATTGGCCGCGTCCGGCCCGGGCATGCCCGGCTTGCCGCGATCCGCGTTGTTGGTCAGCGTGCAGTAGACGGTGCCGCTGAACGGGTCGATCGCCAGCCACTCCGGCCGGTCCATGGGCGTGGCGCGCAGCGCGTCGCTCGCCTGCCTCGCCTTCACCACCACCTCGCCCTGGTCCGCGAAGCCGTTGGCCGCCGTGAGCGGCCCCTGCCCGTGCACCAGCGGCAGCCACGCGCCGGTGCCGTCCGCATCGAAGCGCGCGACGTACAGCGTGCCGTGGTCCAGCAACTCGCGGTTCGCCTGCGCCGCCGTGAGGCCGTTGCCCGCCGCGCGGATGCGGTCGCGGCTGACGAACTTGTAGATGTATTCGTTGCGGGCATCCTCGCCGCTGTAGACCACCGCGCGGCCGTCGCGGGTGACGGCCACCCAGGCGCCCTCGTGCGCGGCGCGGCCCAGCGCCGTGCGCTTCACCGGCGTGGACGCGGGATCCATGGGGTCGACTTCCACCACCCAACCGAAGCGATTCGGCTCGTTCGGGTGCTTCACCGCGTCGAAGCGCTCGTCGTGCTCGGTCCAGCGGTAGAACGCCGTGCGGCCCAGGCCCCAGCGCCGCTGGTGCGCGTCGGGATCCGGGCCCGCCGCGAAGTAGTTGCGGAAGTTCTCTTCCCCGCTCAGGTACGTGCCCCAGGGGGTGATGCCCGAGGCGCAGTTGTTGCAGGTGCCCAGCACGATGCGCCCCGCGGGATCCGCGGCGGTGCGCATCATGGGATGGCCGGCGGCCGGTCCGCCGATGGCGAAGGGCGTGGTCGCCGTGATGCGCCGCGCATACCGCGAGGGCCGCACCATGCGCCAGCCGCCGTCGGCGCCGCGCTCCACCTCGATCACGGCGATGCCGTGCGCCGCCTGGCTCTTGCGCACCTTCTCCGCCGACCAGGTGCGCAGCCCGTCGGTGTGCAGCAGGCCGTCGTCCACGTACTCGTGGTTCATCACGAGCAGCCCGCGACGCGAGCCGTCCAGCGCGAAGTAGTGGATGCCGTCGTGGTGCATGCCCATCTGCGCGGCCTGTTCGGCGGCGGTGTTGCCCGCATCGGGCTTCCAGGGGGGCATGTTGCCGGCCAGTCCGACCGGCTCACCCCAGGACGCGATGGCGGCGGCCACGTAGCCGGGAGGGACGACCAGCCGGTCGCCTTCGCCGATGGGGATGGGCGTGAAGGACGGGCGCAAGCGCCCCGGCGCGCCCGCCAGGCCGGCGCAGCCCGCGAGCCACGGCGCGAACAAGCTTGCGGCCGCAGCGCCCGCAGAGGCGCGCAGCACGGTGCGCCGCGAGGGCGACATCAGCGTGCGGATGTGCGGCGCCCCGGAGCGGTTGCTGTCCTCCATCGTGCTGAAGTCCTTGGCCATGGGCGTCTTCCTCCAGTCAAGCGCGCGAAACGCGCACGATCGCGTCGGGCCTGCGCGGCAGGTCCGGCAGCAGCGCTATGCCCAGGCCCGGCTTGTCGTTCAGGGAGATCATCCCGTCCTTCACCGTGGGCAGCTCGGTGACCAGCTCGCGGTACCAGCCGGAGTAGAAGGCACGCACGCTCTCCTGCACCAGCGCGTTGGGCGCGTGCAGCGACAGGTGCGTCGACGCGGTCCACACGACGGGACCGGTGCAGTCGTGCGGCGCCACCGGCAGCTGCCAGGCATCCGCCATCGCCGCGATCTTGCGCGCCTCGGTGAGGCCGCCGCACCAGCTCAGGTCGAGCATCGCGACGCCGGCCACGCCCGTCTGCAGGTAGTCCTTGAAGCCCCATTTGTAGCTGAGGGTCTCGCTCGCGCAGACCATCGCCTTGCAGTCCTCGGCGTATTGCTTCAACAGGTCGAGGCTGTCGATGCGGATCGGGTCCTCGTGCCAGAAGGTATCGAACTCCTGCAGCGCGCGCGAAATGCGGCGCGCCATCGGCAGGCGCCACAGGCTGTGGAACTCCACCATGATGTCCATGCGCGAGCCCACGGCGCGGCGGATCTTGCGGAACGGCTCCAGCGCGGCATCCAGGTCCGGCGCGCTGATGTACTGCCCGTGGCTGCGCTCCGCCGCCACGTCGAAGGGCCAGATCTTCATCGCCGTGATGCCCTCGTCCAGCAGCGATTCGGCGAGTTCGTCGGCGTGGTGCAGGAAGCCCTGCAGGTCCTCGTAGGGGCCCTGCGCATTCCCCAGTCCCCAGTTCGAGGAAGTCTGGTTGGCGTCGCTGCGGATGTACTGGTAGCCCGCGCAGGTGTTGTAGATGCGGATGCTGTCGCGGCTGGCGCCGCCCAACGCGGTATGGATCGGCATGCCCGCGGCCTGGCCGAACAGGTCCCACAGCGCGATGTCGACGGCCGAATTGCCGCGCGTTTCGACGCCGGAGCCCCGCCAGCCGAGGTAGCCGGTGAGATCGCGGGCGCGCGCCTCGATGGCCAGCGCATCCTGTCCGAGCAGGCGCGGCGCAACCCATTCGTGCAGGTAGGCCTCGACCGCCTGCGCGCCCATGAAAGTTTCGCCCAAGCCGACCAGCCCCTCGTCGGTGTGCAGCCGCACCCAGAGGATGTTGGGAAACTCGCCGAGGCGCAGTGTCTCGAGTTCGCGGATCTTCATGCCGGCATGGCCGGCGAGGCCGGCTTCAGTAGGTTTCGTGGAACTGCACCGAGGCTGGTGCACCCTGGACTCGCAAGCTGCGCCAGGCGCGGTTGGCCATCGGCGCGAGCAGCCCCCAGTGCAGCAGGCGCACCAGGCGCACGGGCAGGCCGGGGCGGGTGCGCTCGCGGTATTCCAGCTCGTCGCGCACCAGGCCGATCTCGCGCAGCACCATCAGGTCGCATTCGATGGGCACGCCCCCGAGGTATGCACTCTCGCAGCCGTTCCAGGCCATCGCGCCGCCCACGTGGATGCCGTAGCCCCACTCCCAGCCGCGCTCCCGGAGGCGGTGGCGTGCCGCGGCCATGCACTGGGCGTCGTAGATGTAGGTGTCGGTGCGCAGCCACTGGCCCTGCAGCCGGATTTCCACCAGCGGCCGGCCGGCCTCGCGCAGGTGCCCGGCGATGCCGCGCAGGATCTCGCCGCTCACGGTGAAGTAGCGGATGCGTGCCGGGATGCCGGCGATGCGCAGCATGGCGACCAGCAGCGTCGCCTTGTCGCCGGCACCGCCGCAACCGGCGTCGTGCACTTCGCGCGCGGTGCGCGCGCGCAGGCTGAAGCGGGTGCACAGGCGCAGGCGCTTGACGAAGCCGTAGACGGCGAGCGCCTTCTCGCGCTCGCTGTGGCACAGCTGCGTGAGCGAGCGGACCCGCAGCCGCAGCTTCGGGTCCTCCAGGTCGATCAGGGGTGTGGCCACCAGCCAGCGCAGCGTGTCTTCCGTGTGCGCCGCCAGCATTTCGGGGTGCCGTACCATGGGTCCTGTTTCTCTCCAACGCTTCCCCGGCTGCAACAACCTTGCCGGAACTGTTGGAAATTGTAGGGCCCATGCCCGCGCACCCCCTTAGGAATGTGGCCTATCCGCGCATCAGCCGCCGCGGGCCTTCTTCAGCGCGTCCTGCACCACCTTGATGGCCTCGGGGCCGATCGCCGCGGCGTTCTTCTCGTACACCGGCTGCACCTTGGCCTGGATGCGGCGCATCTCCGCCGGCGCGATGGTGTTGACCTGCATGCCCTTGGCCTTCAGGCTGGCGAAGGACTTCTCGTTGAGGGCGCGGTTGGCCGCACGCTCCGCCTTCTGGCCTTCGATCGCCGCCTCGCGCAGCACGGCCTGCTCCTGCGGGCTCAGCTGGTCCCACAGCTTCTTGGAATACAGCACCAGGAAGGGCGTGTAGGCATGGTTGGTCACGGAGAGGTACTTCTGGACCTCGTTGAACTTGGAGGTCTCGATGGTGACGAAGGGGTTCTCCTGGCCGTCGATCGTCTTGGTCTCCAGCGCCGTGAAGACTTCGGGGAAGGCCATGGGCACGGCGTTGGTGCCCAGCGTGCGGAAGGTGTCCAGGAAGATGTTGTTCTGCATCACGCGCAGCTTGATGCCGTCGAAATCCTCCACCTTGGCCACCGGCTTGCGGCTGTTGGTGAGGTTGCGGAAGCCGTTCTCCCAGTAGGCCAGGTTCACCAAGCCCGCCTCTTCCAGCTTCTTGTTGAAGTACTGGCCGGCCGGGCCGTCGAGCACCGCATCGGCTTCCTTCTCGCTGGTGAACAGGAACGGCAGGTCGAACGCGCCCAGTTCCTTCACGATGCCCACGAGCGGCGAGGAGGAGGTGCAGACCATCTCCTGGGTGCCCGCGCGCAGCGCCTGCGTGGCCTGCAGGTCGCCGCCCGCGGCGCCGCCCCAGAAGGCCTGGATCTTCAGCTTGCCGCCGGTCTTGGCGGCCAGCACTTCCTGCATGCGCTTGACGCCCACGCCGACCGGATGGTCCTCGTTCACGCCGTTGGTGAACTTGATGGTGCGCTCCTGGAACTGGGCGAGCGCCGGCGCGGCCGCCAGCAGGGCGCCGGCAGCCAGTGTGACGAGGGTACGTCGCTTGATCATGGTCTTGTCTCCTTGGTTGATCGCGTTGAGAGGTTGGAAAGAACGGCTTACTGCATCAGCCACTTCAGCGGCACGAGCACGATGTCGGGGAACAGCACCAGGCTGAACAGCACGACCAGCTGGGCCAGGAAGAAGGGCATCACGCCCTTGAAGGCGTCGTCGAGCGTGATGCGGGCGACGCCGCACACCACGTTGAGGACGGTGCCGACCGGCGGCGTGATCAGGCCGAGGGCGTTGTTCATGATGAACAGCACGCCGAAGTAGACCGGGTCGATGCCGGCCTGCCGGATCACGGGCATGAGCACCGGCGTGAGGATCAGCACGGTGGGCGTGAAGTCGAGGGCCGTGCCCACCACGATGATGATCACCATGATGACGAGCATCAGCAGGATGCGGTTGTCCATGAACGGCTGCAGCAGCTTCGCCACTTCCGTCGGGATGTTCGCCACCGTGATCAGCCAGGCGCTCACCATCGCCGCGGCGACCAGGAACATGACCACCGCGGTCGTCTTGCCTGCGGACAGCACCAGCCCGTAGAGGTCGCGGACCTTCAGCTCGCGGTAGACGAGCAGGCCCACGAGGAAGCTGTAGACCGCCGCCACGACGGCCGCCTCGGTCGGCGTGAACACGCCGAACTTCATGCCGCCCAGGACCACCACCGGCAGCACCAGCGCGAGCGTGCCCTGCCCGGTGATGCGCATGCGCTCGCCCATGGCGACGCGCGGCGCCGCCTGCACGTTCTCCTTCTTGGCGAGCCACCACCAGGTGAGGCCGATCGCCACGCCCATCAGGATGCCGGGCACGATGCCGGCGAGGAACAGCTTGGTGATGGAGACGTTGCCGGCGACGCCGAAGATGATCATGCCGATGGAGGGCGGGATCACCGGCGCGATGATGCCGCCGGCGGCGATCAGGCCGGCGGAGCGGTTCACCTGGTAGCCCGCCTGCCGCATCATCGGGATCAGCAGCGCGGACAGCGCCGCGGTGTCGGCCACCGCGGAGCCCGACAGCGACGCCATGATCACGGCCGCCAGCACCGCGACGTAGCCCATGCCGCCACGGAAATGGCCCACCCAGGCCATCGCCAGGTTGACGATGCGGCGCGAAAGGCCGCCGGCGTTCATGAACTCGCCGGCCAGCAGGAAGAAGGGCACGGCGAGCAGCGGGAAGTTGTCGGCGCCGTCGACGAAGCGCTGCGCCAGGATCTGCGAATCGAAGGCGGGCAGCATGCCCGTGGCGGCCATGAAGGCCATCAGCGCGAGCCCGCACACCAGCAGCGCGTAGGCGATGGGCATGCCCAGCGCCATGGCGCCCAGCAAGCTGCCGACGAAGACGGTGACGGTCATGGCCGCACTCCCTCCCCGGCGGGCATCGCGTGCGGCAGGTCCTCGGACTCCACCACCTGCACCAGCTCCTCCTCGGCGAGGCGTCCGGTCAGCAGGCGGAACAGCACTTCCAGGTTGAACAGCGCCATGACGACCGCGACGACGTAGCCGACGCCGTACACCCAGATCATGGAGATGCCCACCACGGGCGAGATGCTGGTCACCTGCAGTTCGTGCATCTTCCAGGTGCCGATGAAGAACAGCACGTTGACGAACAGCATCAGCGCCTCGCTCAGGAACAGGCAGGCCTTCTTGCCCGCACGCGGCAGGCGCCGCACCAGCGTGTCCACGCCCAGGTGCCCGCGTTCACGCATCGCGATCATGGCGCCTATGTAGGTGAGCCAGATGAAGAAGTAGCGCGACATCTCCTCCGACACCAGGATGCCGGAGTTGAACGCGTAGCGCAGCACCACGTTGCCGAACACCATGATGACCATGCCCACGAGGGCGAGGACCACCAGCAGTTCCAGCAGCTTGAAGAAGAGGTCGATCGCCTTCTGCATGTGTTGTTGTCTTCCGGTGGTCAGGCCACGCGCAGCAGCCGCGCGGGAGCGTCGAGCTTGGGCAGGCGCCGGCGCGAGGCCAGCACCGTCTCGATGTCTTCGCGCGCCCCGTCGATCAGCACCAGGATCGCGCGTTCGGCCTTCTCGGGCTCGTGCGCGATCACGGCGTCGAGCACCGCGCGGTGCAGCGGCAGCGAATTGCGCGGGCCGTCCTTGCGCGTGGTGGAGATCTCGAAGCTGGTGCGCAGCAGGGCCGACAGCGCCTTGCTCATCTGCACGATCATGCGGTTGTGGCACGCGCGCAGCAGGCCCTGGTGGAAGCGCAGGTCGTGCGCGACGTAGTCGCCTCCCTGCTCCACCGCCTTCTTCATGCCGGCGAACGCGGCCTCGATCGCCGCGATGTCCTCGGGCGTCGCGCGCTCGGCAGCCATGCGCACGGCGGCGGGCTCCACCACGCGCCGCAGCTCCTGCAGGTCGCGCAGGAACTCGCGCGTGAGGCCCGCCTGCGACTGCCAGACGATGACGTCGGGGTCGAACCAGTTCCACTGCTCGGCCGGCAGCACGCGCGTGCCGACCTTGGGGCCGGTGGTGATGAGTCCCTTGGCCACCAGCGACTTCACCGCCTCGCGCACGACCGTGCGGCTGACGCCGAGCTCCTCGCCGAGCACGGGCTCGGGCGGGAGGCTGCTCCCCGCCGGATAGCGCCCGCCCACGACGGCGGCGCCGAGCAGGTCGAGGATCGTGCCGTGCACGTTCTTGATGGTCATGGTTTGTACCGAAACGGTCGGCAATCGTATGACCATAAGATGATTGACCGATCAGGACCAACCCTATGACCACCCCCAAGAAGAAACCCGAAGAGCTCCGTTCCCAGCAATGGTTCGGCCGCCAGGACCGCGACGGCTTCGCCTATCGCAGCTGGGTGAAGGGCAAGGGCGTGCCGCACGACCAGTTCGACGGCCGCCCCGTCATCGGCATCTGCAACACCTTCAGCGAACTCACGCCCTGCAACTCGCACTTCCGCACGCTCGCGGAGCAGGTGAAGATCGGCGTGTACGAGGCCGGCGGCTTCCCGCTGGAGTTCCCGGTGATGTCGCTCGGCGAGACGCTGCTGCGCCCGACCGCCATGCTCTATCGCAACCTCGCGAGCATGGACGTGGAGGAATCGATCCGCGGCAACCCCATCGACGGCGTGGTGCTGCTCATGGGGTGCGACAAGACCACGCCCTCGCTGCTGATGGGTGCTTCCAGCGTCGACCTGCCCACCATCGGTGTCTCCGGCGGCCCCATGCTCTCGGGCAAGTGGCGCGGCCAGGAACTGGGCTCGGGCACCGGCGTGTGGAGCATGAGCGAGCAGGTGCGCGCCGGCACGCTCAAGCTGCAGGACTTCTTCGAAGCCGAGAGCTGCATGCACCGCAGCCACGGCCACTGCATGACGATGGGGACGGCTTCCACCATGGCGAGCATGGTCGAGGCGCTCGGCGTCGGCTTGCCGGGCAACGCCGCGTATCCGGCGGTGGACGGGCGCCGCAACGTGCTGGCGCGCATGGCCGGCCGGCGCGTCGTGGAGATGGTGCATGCGGACCAGAAGCTCTCGAGCATCCTCACGCGCGAAGCCTTCGAGAACGCCATCAAGACGCTGGCGGCCATCGGCGGCTCCACCAACGCGGTGATCCACCTGATCGCGATCGCGCGCCGCATCGGCGTGGAACTGGCCATCGAGGACTTCGACAAGCTGGGCAGCGAAATGCCCTGCCTGGTGAACCTGCAGCCCTCGGGCAAGCACCTGATGGAGGACTTCTGCTACGCCGGCGGCCTGCCCGTGGTGATGAAGGAGATCCGCGAACACCTGCACCTGGACGCGGTCACCGCCAACGGCTGCACGGTCGGCGAGAACATCGCGGAAGCCCAGAACTACAACGAAGAAGTCATCCAGCCGCTGGCCGCCCCCTTCAAGGAGAAGGCAGGCATCGCCGTTCTGCGCGGCAACCTGGCGCCGCGCGGCGCGGTGATCAAGCCGAGCGCGGCGACGCCCAAGCTGATGGTGCACCGCGGCCGTGCGGTGGTGTTCGAGAACATCGAGGACTTCCACGCGCGCATCGACGACGAGAACCTGGACGTCGACGAGGACTGCGTGCTGGTGCTGAAGAACTGCGGCCCCAAGGGCTATCCGGGCATGGCGGAAGTGGGCAACATGCCGCTGCCACCCAAGGTGCTGCGCAAGGGCATCACGGACATGGTGCGCATCAGCGATGCGCGCATGAGCGGCACGGCCTACGGCACCGTCGTTCTCCACACCGCGCCGGAGGCGGCCGCGGGCGGCCCGCTCGCGCTGGTGAAGAATGGGGACATCGTCGAACTCGACGTGCCCAAGCGCCGCATCCACCTGGAAGTCAGCGACGAGGAACTGGCACGCCGCCGCGCCGCGTGGCAGCCGCCCGAGCCGCCGCTGAAGTCGGGCTACTGGAAGCTGTACGTCGACCACGTGCTGCAGGCCGACCAGGGAGTGGACCTGGATTTCCTGGTGGGCAAGCGCGGCGCGTTCGTGCCGCGGGACAATCACTGACGTCGTCCCCGCGGAGGCGGGGACCCAGGGCCTCCTGGCTGCGCGCGCCGCGCGCAGTTCCCATGCCCTGGATTCCCGCCTCCGCGGGAATGACGGAACATTCGCCACATGAGATCACTCGTCGCCGTCGACTGGGGCACTTCGTCGCTCCGCGCCGCCCGCATCGCAGGCGACGGCAGCGTGCTGGAGGAGCGTTCCTCCGCGCGCGGCATCCTCACCGTTCCCGCCGGCGGTTTTCCGCAGGTGCTGCGGGACACCTGCGGCGACTGGCTCGCCGGCGACACGCTCTGCCTCGTCAGCGGCATGGCCGGCAGCCGCCAGGGCTGGCGCGAGGCGCCGTACTGCGCCTGCCCCGCCGGGTTCGCCGAACTCGCGCAGCACCTCGCCTGGATCGAGCCCGGCCGCATCGCCCTCGTCCCCGGCCTCTCGTACGAGGTCGCGGGCGTGCCCGACGTCATGCGCGGCGAGGAGGTCCAGGTGTTCGGGGCGATGGAGTTGCTGCGGCAGCGCGACGGCACTTTCGTGCTCCCCGGCACGCACAGCAAGTGGGTGCGGGTCGAGGCCGGGCGCATCGTCGCCTTCGCCACCTACATGTCGGGCGAGTTCTATGCGCTGCTGCGGCAGCATTCGATCCTCGCGCGCACGCTGCCGGCCGAAGAGCCGCCGCTGGACGAAGCGGCGTTCACGCGCGGGGTACGGCACGCGCAGGAGGCCGGCAGCCTGCTGCACGCCGCCTTCAGCGCACGCACGCTGGCCCTGTTCGACCGCCTGCCGGGCGAGGCGCTGGCCAGCTACCTCTCGGGCCTGGTGATCGGAGAAGAGCTGCGCGCGCGTGGCCGTTCCGCCGCGCCGCCGGTGCTGGTGGGCAGCCCGGCACTCTGTGCGCGTTATCGCCTGGCCCTGCAGGCAACGGGCTGCGAGGCCCGCAGCCTCGGATCCGAAGCCACGTGGCGCGGCCTGTGGGCGCTCGCCCGAACCCTGGAGCCGACATGAACACCGAACTCGCCGCTGCCTGGCGCCGCGGCCTGGACACCCTCCCGCTGGTGGCGATCCTGCGCGGCATCGCACCCGGCGAAGCCGAACCCGTGGGCGACGCGCTCCATGCATGCGGATGGCGCCTGCTGGAAGTGCCGCTCAACTCGCCGCAGCCGCTGCGCAGCATCGAACTGCTCGCGCGCCGCTTCCCCGACGCGATCGTCGGCGCCGGCACGGTGCGCACGGCCGAAGAAGTGCGGCAGGTGCAGGCCGCCGGCGGCCGCCTGGTCGTGTGCCCGCACTTCGACCCGCGCGTGGTGGAAGCCGCCGCGGCTCTTGGTCTCGTCACGCTGCCGGGCGTGATGACGCCCAGCGAAGCCTTCGCGGCACTGGGCGCCGGCGCCACGGGACTGAAGCTGTTCCCCGCCGAGGTGATCCCGCCGGCGGCCGTGAAGGCGCTGCGTGCAGTGCTCGCGCCGGAAGTGCTGCTGTTCCCCGTGGGCGGCGTCACGCCGGCAGGCATGGCTGCGTACCGGGCCGCGGGCGCCAACGGCTTCGGCATCGGCTCGGCGCTGTACAAGCCCGGCATGGATGCGCAGGCCGTGGCGGCTTCGGCACGCACCTTCGCCGACGCATGGGCGGGTACCATGCGCGCATGAACAGCGCGCCCGCCTCCACGCCCTCTTCCTCCCCCGTTTCCTTCGGCCTGGCCGGCAAGGTCTGCATCGTCACCGGTGCGGCGCAGGGCATAGGCGAGGCCTGTGCGCGCCGTTTCGCACGCGAAGGCGCGAAGGTGGTGCTCTCGGACGTCGAGGATGTCCGCGGCGAGACGCTGGCGCGCGAGCTCGGTGGCCAGTACGTGCACTGCGACGTGGGCGACAAGCTGCAGGTGGAGACGCTGGTGCAGCAGGCGCTGCTCAGCCACGGCCGCATCGACGTCCTCGTGAACAACGCCGGCATCTTCAGGGCGGCGGAATTCCTGGACGTGAGCGAAGCGGACTTCGACGCCGTGATCCGCGTGAACCTGAAGGGCTCGTTCCTCGTGGGACAGGCCGTGGCGCGCGAGATGGCGAAGGCCGGGCGCGGGGCCATCGTCAACATGAGTTCCGTCAACGCCGTGATGGCGATCCCCACCATCGCCAGCTACAACATGAGCAAGGGCGGCATCAACCAGCTCACGCGCGCGATGGCGCTGGCGCTGGCCGACAAGGGCATCCGCGTGAACGCGGTGGCGCCCGGCACGATCGCCACCGAGCTGGCGGCGAAGGCCGTGCTCACGAGCGAGGACGCGAAGAAGAAGATCCTGAGCCGCACGCCGCTCAAGCGGCTGGGCGAGCCATCCGAGGTGGCCGACGTCGTGGCCTGGCTGGCCAGCGATGCGGCGAGCTACGTCACCGGGGAGATCGTGGTGGTGGATGGCGGGCGCATGGCCCTGAACTACACCGTGGCGGTGTAGCAGTCCGCGGCGTCAGCGGGACCTGCGCGCGGGCGCCGCCTTGCGCGCGGGGGCGCGGCGCGGCGCGGCCTGCGCTTCGTGTTCCATGAAATCACGGATCAGGCGGCGCACCACCTGCGAAGGCGTCATGTCCTGCGTGTGGCAGAGATCCTCGAACGCTTGCTTCTTGGCAGGATCGATCAGGACGGTCAAGCGGGCGGTTTTCAGCTCCATGCGCGAACGGGTCCGATGTTAATCGGATTGTAATTGGTTTCACGCACGCGCGGGGGCGGGGGCGGGGGCGGGGACTCACTCGCCCGAAGCGATCGCCGCCCTGGGGGGCTCGATGCCGTGCCTCACGAGATATTCGCGGATGAGCTGGCGGACGACCTGCGAGGCGGTGATGTCCTGGGAGGCGCACAGCGCCTCGAATGCTTTCTTCTTCTCAGCGTCGATCAGGACGGTGAGGCGAGCCGGTTTGTCTTCCATGCGAGCGGTCTGGATAGCTGACATGATAATACTCTGTGTCTATCATGTGACTCCCATGGTAGTACTTCCGCACGACTCGGGGTGAAGACAAACAGGACAGCCGAGGCCGGTCGCAGGCTCTTCCTTTTGTAGGCGGAAATTACCGCTGAGCCAGGCGGCGCGATGCCCCTCCCGCGGAGCGCGCCGGATCAGGCCGCGGCGGGCCCGGTGCGCGCCGGCAGCGGGGCCTCCCGGATGGGCAGGTGCACCAGCGCCGCCCCCAAGGCCAGCAGGATGTCGACGTACCAGAACCAGTCGTAGCTTCCGGTCCACTCGAACACCTTGCCCCCCATCCACGACCCGAAGAAGGCGCCCACCTGGTGCGTGAGCATCACCACGCCGAACAGCGTGGCCATGTTGGCGGGACCGAAGAACTTCGTCACCAGTCCGGCCGTGGGCGGCACGGTGGACAGGTAGGTGAGGCCCATCACCGCGGAGAACACGAGCACCACGGCGCCCGACTTGGGCGCGAGCAGGAACACCAGCACGGCGAGCGCGCGCGTCGCGTAGATGAGGGCGAGAAGCGACTTCATGCGCCAACGTCCCACCGCCCAGCCGACGGCCAGGCTGCCGACGATGTTGAAGAGGCCGAGCATCGCGAGCGCCCAGCCGCCCCATTGCGGCGAGAGGCCGCACGCCTCCACCACGCCGGGCAGGTGCACGGCCAGGAAGGCAACGTGGAAACCGCACACGAAGAAGCCGGCGCCGAGCAGCAGGTAGCCGCGGTGGCGCAGCGCCGCGGCGACCGCGGCGCGCGCGCCGACGGGACGTCCCGCGGCCGCTGCTTCCGGCGCGCGCGCAGGCGTGCCGCGCAAGACCCACGCCGCGGGCAGGCACAGGAGCGTCATCACGGCCAGCGCCTGCATCGCGGAGGCCCAGCCGATGCCGACGATCAGCGCCGCGGCGATGGGCGCGGTGACGAACTGGCCCAGCGAGCCGCCGGCGTTCACGATGCCGGTGGCGATGCCGCGCCGTTGCGGCGAGATCATGCGGATGCTCGCCGACATCAGCACCGCGGGCCCCGCCAGGCCCGAGCCGCCGGAAGCCAGCACGCCGATCGCGAAGATCAGTCCGAGCGTGGTGGTCATGAGCGGCGTGATGAAGGTGCCGATCGCCAGCAGCACGACGCCCACCACCAGCACGCGGCCGGCGCCGTAGCGGTCCGCCATCGCCCCCGCGAAAGGTTGCGTGAGCCCCCACCACAGCTGGCCGAACGCGAAGGCCAGGCTGATGCTGCCCAGCCCCAGGCCGGTGGAGGTGTTGAGCGCCGGCAGGAACAATCCCATGCTCTGGCGCGCGCCCATCGTCAGCGCGAAGGTGCCGCCGGCGGCCAGCATCACCAGCCAGAAAGCCGCATGGCGCATGCGCGCGTCACTCATGGAGGTCTCCTTCGGGAAGGTCGGCCAGCAGGTCCTGGCACTCGTCGAGCAGGGCATGCAACGCTAGCACGCGGTGCGCGCCGAGTCGCTGATTGAGTGACTCCTGCGCCACACGCCAGCGACGTTGTGCCTCGACGCGCTTCTCGCGGCCGGCCGGCGTGGCGCGCACGAGGCGGCTGCGCGCATCCGGCCCCGGCTCCATGGCGAGCAGGCCGGCATCGACCAGCGGGCGCAGGTTGCGCGTGAGCGTCGAGGCGTCGACCTTCATGGCGCGCGCGAGGTCCACGGGGCGGACCGGGCCGAGCTTCACCACGTGCGCCAGCAGCGAATACTGCGTGCCGCGCAGGCCGGTCTTGCCGACCTCCGCGTCATAGAGCTGCGCCACGCGGCGCATCAGCTGGCGCAGCTTGAGGTTGGTGCAGCCCTGCGGCTTGACAGCGGTGTCCACGCGAATTATTGTAGCTGCAACCATTGCATATGCAACTGAATCAGCTGGGGGCCGGGATGACGACATCGGAAGACATGCTGCAGGCGTGGCTTGCGCACGAGCGGGAAGTGGTCGAAAGGGTGCAGGCCGGCGCCGGCTGGGGCGTGGCCCGCCCCGAACAGGTGGTGGGCCGCAGCGGGCTGGACCTGCTGCAGGCCATGCTGCGCGGCGAGCTGCCGGCGCCGCCCATCACGCGCACGCTGGACTTCCAGCTGCTGGAGGTGGGCGAGGGCCGCGCGGTTTTCCAGGGAACGCCGGGTGCGGGGCACCTGAACCCGATGGGCACCGTGCATGGCGGCTGGTACGCCACCCTGCTCGATTCCGCCCTGGGCTGCGCCGTGCACACCATGATGCCGCCGGGGCGTGGCTACACCACGGCGGAACTGGGCGTGAACCTCGTGAAGTCCATCCCCCTGAAGGTGCAGCGCGTGCGCGCCGAAGGCAAGGTGCTCCACTGCGGCCGCCAGCTCGCGACGGCGGAGGCGCGCCTGGTGGGGCCGGATGGGACGCTGCGATGGCCGGTCAGGCGGCCCCACGCGAAGAACTCGTCTGCAGTTGGCCCGCTGCGCGGTCCAACTGCGAACTCGAACAGCTTCGCGAATCAGAGACGTACGCGCGGCTCGATACGCGCTGACGCGCTCTCGTAGCCGCGCTGGGCCGCCTGCCCGGCCATCGCAGGCGCCCTGCCCTTATGCGCGCCCCGGCCCGCCCGCACGCGGCTTGGCAGTTAGGCTGCGGTGGTCCTCCCCTCCTCGATCAAGCAGAGTGCTGAGCGTCGCGCCAGGCGGTGCGCGGTGCCGGCCCGCATGAGGGGGCGGTGCCTGAAAGGCTGTTGCCGGCGCCGCAGCATGGCTACGAGAGGGAGCGCAGCGACCGTATCGAGCCATGCGACCGTCTCTAGCTCGCGAAGCTGTTCGAGTTCGCAGTTTGGCCGCTTGCGGCCAAACTGCAGACGAGTTCTTCGCGTGCGGCGCCGGCAACAGCCTTTCAGGTCTGCCGGCGCGCTTCGCGCGCCGGCCACCGCCCCAGCGGGCCGGCACCGCGCACCGCCTGGCGCGACGTGGGCGCGGCGCCAAGGAACGTCGGCGTTCGGCTTCGCGCTCACCCCGACCAACAAGAGGCATCCGACGACGAACTTACTTCCGCACCCGGTCGAACGCGAACGTGAAGATCAGGTCCAGGCCCGTCCGCTCGCCTGCTTCGGCGCGAACCGTCACTCGCTGCGAGATGTCGTAGAAGATGAACAAGGTGCCCATCGCGCCCGAAAGGCTGCGCTCGTAGGCCGCATAGAAGTTGTCGGCGAAGCGCTTGCCCACGCGCACCACCGCACCGCTGGTGCTGTCCGGGCTGACGGACAGGTCGTCCAGGCCCAGCCGCCCCACCAGCCCCTTGCCGGTTCCGCCGCGTCCCGCCAGCAGCGCCGTCGCCGCGCGCTGCAGCAACGCGGTCTCGGCATCGCCCCCGCTCGAGGAACGCCCCAGCACGACCTGCGACAGCGTCTCCGCGTCGGACAGCCCCGCTTCGGACCACAGCTCGATGTGCGGTGCCTGCGCCCGCCCGCTCACCAGCACGCCGACCTTCTGCGTCGTGTTCGGGCGCACCGCGAGGATATCGAGCGCCGGATTGTCCGCCGGCCCGATGAAGCGCAGCTCGCCGCGCTCGATGTTCATCCGCTGCCCGTAGGCCTCGAAGGTGCCGCCCTGCGTGCGGATGAGGCCGGTGATCTGCGGCATGGCGAGCGACTCGCCCACCACCCGCACCTGGCCCGCGAGGCGCGTGTCGACGCCGCGGCCCGTCACGCGGAAATCGGAGCCGAGATCGATCGAGACGCCGAGCTTCACCGCGCGGCCTCCGCCGGTAGGCGGGGGACGCTGCTTGCGCTCCTCTTCGGTGGCGGCCACGCCCGCCGCATTGCGCACGACCACGTCCTCGCCCAGCCGCGGCGGCGTCTCGTCCGGGATCTGGATCCGGGCGCGGTCCACGTGCAGTTCCCCCGTCACGCTGGTGCCGCTGCGGTCCATCCGTGCCGACACGGGGCCGGAGACGACCAGTTGCCGGTCGCTGCGGATGCTCGCGCGCAATTGCGACAGCTGGGCCTGGGCCTCGAACAGGGGCCCTTCGGGCGTCCACCGCCCTTCACCGAAGGCCAGCAGCGTGCCGCCGCCCGCGCCGCCCTCCTCGCTGCCGCGCAGCAGGAACTCGCTCACCACGAGGCGTTGGCCCGCCAGTTGCGCGCGCAGGCGCCCGTTGCGCAGCTCGATGCCGTCGACCACCGAGCGCAGCGCCAGGTCTTCCGCGAGGAGCGGGCCCGACAGCTCCGGCTGCGTGCGCGTGCCCGCGACCGTGATGTCCGCGCTGAGCGATCCGCGCAGGCGCCAGCCCGGCGGGGCGAGCAGCGACCACACGCCGATGCGCGGCAACTGCGCCTGCACGCGGCCGGCAAGCGGCGCCTGCGCCGGCCATTCCCAGCCGCCGTCGGCGCGGCGCAGGAGGCGCGTGCGCAGTTGTCCTTCGGCGCGGCCCGCCCGCTCGCTGTCCCACAGGAGCCCCAGCACCAGCTGCTCGCCCTGGCTGCGCAGCGTGAGCCGCGCCTCTCGCACACCGGCCGTGACCCGCGCCGCCGCGCCGTCGACGCTCTCGGCGAGCACGTTCACGTCGCCGCGCACGCGCGCCAGCGTGGCCTCCACCCGCACGGTGCTCCCCAGCTGCGCATTCCAGTCCGCATCGAACACCATGTCGCCCGACAAGGCCGAACCGGCGAGCTGCCCGCCGCCGAACAGCTCGATCCACGCGAGCGGCAGTCCGGCGAGCCGGCCCGTCGTGGAGAGCGTGCCGGCCTGGCGCCGCACCGGCCCCCACGTGAGCAACGCGTCGGTCGCGGGTGTCCCGCTGCGCATCGCAGGCGCGCGCAGCAGCGCTTCGCCCGCGCTCACCTCGAAATTGCCGCCGCCATAGCGGCCCTCGACCCCGCGCCGCAGCTGCAGCTGCCAAGGGCCCGGCGTGATGCCCGGGTCCTGCAAGCGCACCTGCAGCGTCGCGAGTTGCCCGCGCCAGTAGGTCACCGCTTCGCCCAGCGTGGCGCCCAGGCGCCCCTGCGCATCGAGGTCCACGCGGCGCTGGCCCTGCTCGGCCTGCGCGCGCACATCCAGCGCCGCATCGCGCAGCCGGCCGTTCACCGCCAGCGCGACGTCGCGCAGCATCCAGGGCGATGGCTGCTTGGCTCCCGTGGCCGGCTGCCAAGCCAGCGTCTTGCCGGTGGCCCGCGCCTGCACGGTGGGGTCCTTCCAGCCACCCTGCCAGGCGAGCTGCGCCTGCGCTTGCCCGCGCAACGCCAGGCCCTTCAGCCGCTCGCCCACGCCCGGCCAGCGCGCCAGCCAGCGCTGCGCCTGCGCGAGATCCGCCGTGGCGACGCTGGCGGTACCCTTTCCGCGCGTTTCGGAGAGGCTGCCCTGCGCCTGCAGCTGCAGGCCCGGCGCACGCAGGTCGATGCGCCCTTCCCCGGCGCGCGCGGCGATCCGCACCTCGCCGCTGGCGTCCAGCGTCGCGTCGCTGGTGCGCACGCGCAGTTGCTCGAACGACAGCACATCTGCGGACCAGCGGCCCTGGGCCTGCGCGCTGCGCAGTTCCAGCGCCCCGGCCGCCGCGAGCAGCCCGTCGGCGGCGGGTTCGCGCGGAGCCGCCCGCCTCGCGCGCGCGGCGCCCGCCTGCAGCGCGACGTCGAAATCCGTGGCGCCCCCTTCGGTGCGCAGCTCCACCGGTCCGGTGAGCGGCAACGGTGCGAGGCTGCGGTGCAGTTCCGACGGGTCCACGGCGTCGACGCGGCCTGCGAAACGCCAGCCCTGCCCCTGCCAGGCGCCGCTGCCCTGCAGCGTGCCGCCGCCCAGTTCCGCGCGCAGCGTCTTCACCAGCGCCGTGCCCTGGCGCCACTCGCCTTCGCCGCGCGCCGACACCACGGGCAGGCGCCCCGCGTCCCAGGGACCCGCCTGGGCGTTGCGCAGGTCCGCCTGCAGCCTCCAGGTCTCGCTGCCCGCAGGCGCGAGGTTCACGTGCCCGGACAGCTGGGTGCTAGGCGCCGCCGGCCAGAACAGCGCAAGGTCGAGATGGCGGAAGTCGGCCGCCGCGCGCGGCAGCGGCATCGGATCGAACGGGGCGATGCGCGCACTGGCCGTGGCCTGCGGCGCCTCGCCGCCGCGCGGGGCAACCGTCCCCTGCAGGGTGGCGCGCGCATCGATCGCACGCGCCGGCCCCTCGGCGCGCAGCTCGAACGTGAGCGGCACCTTCTCGCCGCTTCCCGGCACCGGCGCCTGGAAGCGGCCGGCCAGCCGCGCATCCAGCGTGAGCGGCCCCATGGCCAGCAGCGACAGCTCGCCGCGGTAGTCGCCGCCCGCCACCTGCAGCGACTTCAGCTCGGCGCGGTGCCGCAGGCCGTCGAAGCCGTAGCGGGCCGCCAGCCCGCTCGCTTCCAGGTCGAGCTTGCCCTCGTAACGCAGCGCCCCGACCTTCAGTTCCTCGACGTTCACCCGCCAGGGCAGCCGCAGGTCCGCCGGCGGCTGCAAGGGCTCCTTGCTCGCCGCCCGGGCATCGGTCACGTGCGCGCGCGCGGCATGGACCTTCTCCAGCTGCAGCGTGCGATTGAGCAAGGCGATGGGCTGCCATTCCAGGACGATTTCCTCGGCTACGAGGCGCAGCCCATCGCGCTCCCACACGATCCGTTCGATGGTCCAGCGCCCGCGCAGCGCACCGCGCACGCCTTCGCCCGTGAGGGCGCCGCCGCTCGCCACGCGCTTGAGCAACCATTCCAGCGAGCCCTCCTGCCCCGACCACCACCACAGCCCCGCCGCCGCCGCGATGAGCAGCGCGGCGAGGGCCATGAGGATGCGCACGAGCCAGCGGGCGGCGCTTCGGCTTGCGGTCTTCATCAGAAGGTGAATCCCGCCGTGAAATGCACGCGGAAGCGCTTCGCCTGCACGCCATAGGCGATCGCCGCTTCCACCGGGCCCACGGGACTGCGCCAGCGCACGCCGGTGCCCACGCCCACGCGCGCATTCAGTTCGCCGATCTTGTCGGCCACCGAGCCGGCGTCCACGAACAGCGTGTGTTCGAACTGCGAGGGCTGCCCCCGCACGCGGATCGGCCGCTGCCACTCGGCGCTGCCCACCGCGAGGTAGCGCCCCGGTCCCACGAAGTCTCCCGGCAGCGGCACGCCGATGTCCAGGTAGCCGTAGCCGCGCACCGTGGTGTCGCCGCCGGTGCGGAACAGCTGGGTGGCGGGCACGCGCGCGCTGTCGCGGGCGAGCACGGCGCCCACTTCGCCGCGTAGCTGGATGCGCCCGCGCTCCAGCGGCCTGAAGGCGATCCCCCGCAGCACGGTGCGCTGGAACGGCTGCTTGTCGCTGCCCAGCGTGATGCCGCCGCCGAGCTCGAAGCCGATGCCGAAGCCCCGCGTGGGCATCTGCGCGTCGTCGAAGTAGCGCCCGCTCCAGATGAAGTTGCCGCTGAGCGCCGAGCCATCGCCGGTGTCCAGCGGCGTCAGCGCCACGTTGCGCGGGTTCTGCACGCTCGAACGGTCGTACTGCAGGTACCAGTTGCGGTCGATGTGGTCCCCGTTCTGGAAGCGGCCGGCACGCAGGCGCTGGCTGTGCGTCACCAGGCGGTCGTCGTCCAGCTTCTCGCCGCGCGCCAGCACGGCCCAGCGCCAGCCTTCCTCGTTGGGGATGGCGATCCATTCGCTCTGCGCGTAAGGATTCTTGCGTTCGGCCTGCAGCTTGGTTTTCGCGCGCCAGCCGATCACCGGCAGCCTGTTGTGCGTGTGCTCCACGCTGGCGCGCGGCCCGCCGTCGGTGGTGAAGCCCAGGCCCAGCACCACCTTCTGCAGCGGCGCCTCGCGCACGGTCACCTGCACTTCGGCGGCTTCGGGGTCGGAGGCCGGGTCCACGTAGATGAAGGCGGAATCGAAGTAGCCGCTGCCGGCCAGCCGCAGCTGCGCCTGGACGATCTTCTCCTGGTCGTACACCATGCCGCGCGGCAGGCGCGCAAGCCGCGGCACCAGCACCGGGTCATAGCGCTCCAGCCCGCTCACGCGCAGCTCGCCCAGCCGGAAGAGCGCCCCGGAATGCAGGCGCAGGCCGAGCCTGGCCGACGCGGAAGCCGCATCCACGTCGGCCAGGCTGTAGCTGATGCGCGCGGCGGGATAGCGGCGGGCCAGCAGCTCTTTCGTGGCCTCCGCCTTGGCGCGGTCCCAGCCGGTCTGGGTGAAGGCGTCGCCGACCGGCAAGTCCCAACCTCCGCGCACCGCATCGCGCTGCACGACCGCCTCCGGGTCGGTGCTGGCGGCGATGTCGCCTTCGAAAGTGATGTCGACGGCGGCCACGCGCGTGCGCTCCCCCGGCTCGACGGCCACCACCAGCGTGGGCGGCGTGCCCGCTTCGCGCGCGATGCGCACCTGTGGCGCGAAGTAGCCGTGGGTTGCCAGCAGCTCGCGCGCATCCTTCTCCGCCAGCGTGATCAAACGCGCGATCTCGGCGTCGTCCAGGTCGCTCACCTCGCGGTAGCGGCGCAGCTCGAGGTTGCGCTCGAGCAGTTCCTGCAACGGCTCCGGGGCGCGGACCACCAGGTTGAAGGCAGGAGGGCGCGCCTCCTGGGCGGCCGCCCACGGCGCCAGCAGCCAGAGGACGGCCAGTCCGGCGGCGGCGAGGAGCGTGCGGATCATGGAGCCCGAACTATGGCGGCGGCGCGGGATGCGCGGCGTAGGTGGAATTCGACTCATGCGAACGACGCACGGCAGAGCTGCCCGGTCGCCATAATGCCCGCATGCGATTCCTCCACACCATGCTGCGCGTCGGCGACCTGCAGCGCTCCATCGACTTCTACACCCGCGTGCTGGGCATGAAGCTGCTGCGCACCACGGAGCGGCCGGACCAGAAGTACTCGCTGGCCTTCGTCGGTTACGGCAGCAATCCCGAACACGCGGAAATCGAGCTGACCTACAACCACGGCGTGTCCCAGTACGAAATGGGCAGCGCCTATGGCCACATCGCCCTGGGCGTGGAAGACGCGTATGCCGCCTGCGACCGCATCCGCGCGGCGGGCGGCAACATCACGCGCGAGCCGGGCCCGGTGAAGGGCGGCAGCACGGTGATCGCCTTCGTCACCGATCCGGACGGCTACAAGATCGAGCTGATCCAGCGCGACGCCTGATCAGCGCCGCGGCAGGGCCGCAGCCCCGCGGGCCAGCTGCGTGATGCGCTCCCAGTCGCCTTTTTCCACCGCATCGGCGGGCGTCAGCCACGAGCCGCCCACGCACGCCACGTTCGCCAATGCCAGGAACTCCCCGGCGTTGGCCGCCGTCACGCCGCCGGTGGGGCAGAAGCGCACGTCGTTGAACGGGCCCTGCCAGGCCTTCAGCATGCCCGTGCCGCCCGACTGCATCGCCGGGAAGAACTTCAGCGCGGTGTAGCCGTCCTCCTGCGCCAGCATGATCTCGCTGCCGGTCGCCACGCCCGGCAACAGCGCAATGCCCAGTTCATGGCAGGCCTTGCCGACGCTGCGCGTGTAGCCGGGGCTCACCACGAAACGCGCGCCCGCCATCGCCGCCGCCTGCGCGTCCGCGGCGCTGCGCACCGTGCCTGCGCCCACCACGGCCTCCGGCACGTCCTTGGCGATCTGCTCGATGCACGCCAGCGCGACCGGCGTGCGCAGCGTCACTTCCAGCATGCGGATGCCGCCCGCCACCAGTGCGCGGGCCAGCGGCACGGCCTGCGCCGCGTCCTGCAGGACGATCACCGGGATCACCGGCGCATCCTGCATCACCTCCAGGGCGGTCGGCCGTGCGGCCACCGGTTTCACAGCCATGTGCAAGCTCCTTCCTCCGCGGCCAGCGCGTTGCGGCGCATGCCGGCGAACAGGTCCCGGCCGAGGCCCAGGCCGTTCGCTTCGCGCTGCGCGTCCTCCATGCGCGCCGGCTCACGGCGCGCCCATTCCTGTTCGTCCACCAGCGCCTGCAGCTGGCCGGCCTCGGCGTCCAGCCGGACGACGTCGCCATCACGCAGCTTCGCCAGCGGCCCGCCCGCGGCGGCTTCGGGCGATACGTGGATAGCCGCCGGCACCTTGCCCGATGCGCCGCTCATGCGGCCGTCGGTGACCAGCGCCACGCGGAAGCCCTTGCCCTGCAGCACCGCCAGCGGCGGCGTCAGCTTGTGCAGCTCCGGCATGCCGTTGGCCTGCGGTCCTTGCCAGCGCACCACGCACACGACGTCGCGATCCAGCTCGCCCGCCTTGAAAGCGGCCTGCAGCGCCTCCTGCGTGTCGAAGATGCGCGCGGGCGCCTCGATCACGTGGCAGCTCTCGGGCACCGCCGACACCTTGATCACGCTGCGCCCCAGGTTGCCCGTCAGCAGGCGCAGGCCGCCGGTGGCGCTGAAAGGCTGCGGCACGGGACGCACCACGCTTTCATCTCGCGACTTGCCGATGTCGCGCCATGCCAGCCGCCCGCCCTCGCCCGCCACCGGCTCGCGCGTGTACTCGCGCAGGCCGCCTTCGCGCACGGTGAGCACGTCCTCGTGCATCAGCCCCGCGTCGAGCAGCTCGCGGATCACGTAGCCGGGCCCGCCCGCGGCCTGGAACGCATTCACGTCCGCGCTGCCGTTGGGATAGACGCGTGCCAGCAGCGGCACCACGCCCGACAGCTTGTCGAAGTCGTCCCAGTCGATCACGATGCCGGCCGCGCGCGCCACCGCGACCCAGTGGATCAAATGGTTGGTGGACCCCCCCGTGGCCAGCAGCGCCGCCATCGCGTTGACGATGCAGCGCTCGTCGACGATGCGGCCGATCGGCGCGAAGCGGCGGCCCTTGGTGATCGAAAGCACCGTGCGCATCGCCTCGCGCGTGAGTTCCTCGCGCAGCTCCTGCTGCGGCTGCACGAAGGCCGAGCCCGGCACGTGCAGGCCCATGGCTTCCATCAGCATCTGGTTGCTGTTGGCGGTGCCGTAGAAGGTGCAGGTGCCCTGCGTGTGATAGGCCTTCGACTCGGCCTCCAGCAGTTCGGCGCGGCCGACCAGGCCCTGTGCCGCACGCTCGCGCACCTTCGCCTTCTCGCTGTTGGACAGGCCGCTGGGCATGGGTCCGCCCGGCACGAAGACGGTGGGGATGTGGCCGAACTGCAGCGCGCCGATCAGCAGGCCGGGGACGATCTTGTCGCAGATGCCCAGCATCAGCGCGGCGTCGAACATGTCATGCGTGAGGCCCACCGCGGTGGCCATCGCGATCACGTCGCGCGAGAACAGGCTGAGCTCCATGCCCGGCGTGCCCTGCGTGACGCCGTCGCACATGGCCGGCACGCCCGCGGCCACCTGCGCGGTGGCGCCGAGCTTGCGCGCTTCGTCCTTCAGCACGGGCGGGAAGCTGCCGAAGGGCGCGTGCGCCGACAGCATGTCGTTGTACGAGGTGACGATCGCCACGTTGGGCGCGCGCTCGGTGACCACCCGGAACTTGTCGTTGTCCGGCAGGGCCGCGAAGGCGTGCGCCACGTTCGCGCAGCCCATGCGGTCGGCGCCGCGCTCGCGGTCGGCGGCCCGGGTGATGCGCTCGAGGTAGGCGGAACGGCTGGGAGCGCTGCGCTCGCGGATGCGGCCGGTCACCGCCTCCAGCACGGGATGGAGTTTCATGGCGCTGCAGTGGGAGGTGTTGCTTCGATCCTACCCTGCGACGCACCCACCGGGGCCCCGCCGGGTTACGAACCGGTTACCGACCTGCGGCGGTTTCCCGGGTCCGCTAGAGTTGTCACCCGTGAGCGAAGTGTTGAAGCCGATGCGCGATGCCTCCGCGATGCTGCAGATGGCGCTGGACGAATGGGGCGGCCAGGAAGACCTGTGGATCTTCGGCTATGGCTCGCTCATCTGGCGGCCGGATTTCGATTTCGCGGAGCGGCGGCCCGCGCGCGTGCACGGCTGGCACCGCGCGCTCAAGATGTGGAGCCGCATCAACCGCGGCAC
>SEAY01000061.1 GCA_004144865.1 Comamonadaceae bacterium | reverse complement strand
CGTGACGATCACCGTCAAGCTGATCGCCCCGATCGCCATGGAAGAAGGCCTGCGCTTCGCCATCCGCGAAGGCGGCAAGACCGTCGGCGCCGGCGTCGTTGCCAAGATCATGGAGTGATGGTCATGGCACAGCAGAAGATCCGCATCCGCCTGAAAGCCTTCGATTACAAGCTGATCGACCAGTCCGCCGCCGAGATCGTCGACACCGCCAAGCGCACCGGCGCCATCGTCAAGGGCCCCGTCCCCCTGCCGACGCGCATGAAGCGCTTCGACATCCTGCGTTCGCCGCACGTCAACAAGTCGAGCCGCGACCAGTTCGAGATCCGCACCCACCAGCGCCTGATGGACATCGTCGACCCGACCGACAAGACGGTCGACGCCCTGATGAAGCTGGACCTGCCGGCTGGCGTGGACGTCGAGATCAAGCTGCAGTAACTCTGCGGTTTGCTCTTCCGGAAAGGCCGCCCTCGGGCGGCCTTTTTTCTGGAAGCGTCGGGGTTCGCCTGCGGGCTCACCGCCGACCTACAGGCCCGCGTGGGTCGGCCGCCTCGTAGGTCGGGGTGAGCCCGCAGGCGAACCCCGACGTCCCGCTTGGCAAGCTTGTAGGAAGACTGCTACAATCGCCGGCTTCGCTCGGTTCGCGCCGGGCGGAGCTTTTCATCAACCCTCTTTCGTCTGTCCGCTCGCGGGCAGAACGTGGCAGCCAATTGCAGCGGCCCCGGCGAAAGCAACGGAGTAACAACATGAGTCTGAGCAGCCTCGGGTTGCTGGGCCGCAAGGTGGGCATGATGCGCCTGTTCACCGATGACGGGGACGCTGTTCCCGTCACGGTGCTGGACGTGTCCAACAACCGCGTGACCCAGGTCAAGAACCAGGACAACGACGGCTACGTGGCCCTGCAGGTCACGTACGGTGCGCGCAAGGCCTCTCGCGTCACCAAGCCGGCCGCCGGCCACCTCGCCAAGGCGGGTGTCGAAGCCGGTGAAATCATCCGTGAATTCCGCGTCGACGCCGACACCGCCGGCAAGTACGCCGCGGGCAAGACCGTGCCGGTGCAGGAAGTCTTCGCCGCCGGCCAGCTGGTCGACGTGCAGGGCACCTCGATCGGCAAGGGCTTCACGGGCACGATCAAGCGCCACAACTTCGCTTCCCAGCGCGCCTCCCACGGTAACAGCCGCTCGCACAACGTGCCCGGCTCGATCTCCATGGCGCAGGACCCGGGTCGCGTGTTCCCGGGCAAGAAGATGTCCGGCCACCTCGGCGACGTGACCAAGACCGTGCAGAACCTCGATGTCGTCCGCGTCGACGAAGCGCGCGGCCTGCTGATGGTCAAGGGTGCGGTCCCGGGCGCGAAGAACGGTTTCGTCACCGTGCGCCTCGCCGCCAAGGGCCAGCCCAAGCCCGCCTCTGCCCAGGCCACCAAGGCCGAGAAGGGGAAGAAGTAAATGCAACTCGAACTCCTGAACGAGCAGGGCCAGGCAGCGTCGAAGTTCGACGCCCCCGAGACCGTGTTCGGCCGTGAATACAACGAAGCGCTGATCCACCAGATCGTGGTGGCCTTCCAGGCGAACGCCCGCCAGGGCACCCGCGCCCAGAAGGACCGCGAGCAGGTCAAGCACTCGACCAAGAAGCCGTTCCGCCAGAAGGGCACCGGCCGCGCGCGCGCCGGCATGACCTCCTCCCCGCTGTGGCGCGGAGGCGGCCGCATCTTCCCGAACAGCCCGGAAGAGAACTTCACCCAGAAGATCAACAAGAAGATGTACCGCGCCGGCATGGCGTCCATCTTCTCCCAGCTGGCCCGCGACGGCCGCCTGGCGGTGGTCGACTCCCTGACGGTCGACAGCCCCAAGACCAAGCAGCTGGCCGCCAAGTTCAAGAAGATGAACCTGGAATCCGTGATGGTGATCGCCGACGAGGTCGACGAGAACCTGTACCTGGCTTCGCGGAACCTGCCGAACGTGCTCATCGTCGAGCCGCGCTACGCCGATCCGCTGTCCCTGGTGCACTACAAGAAGGTGCTGGTCACCAAGGGTGCCGTGGACAAGCTCAAGGAGATGTTCGCATGAGCCGCGTGAATCCCACTCCCGCCGAACGCAAGTTCGACGAAGGCCGCCTGATGCAGGTGCTGGTCGCCCCGATCATCTCGGAGAAGGCGACCGCGGTGGCCGAGGCCACCAATGCCGTGACCTTCAAGGTCCTGCAGGACGCGACCAAGCCCGAGATCAAGGCCGCCGTGGAACTGATGTTCAACGTGAAGGTGAAGGGCGTCTCCGTCGCCAACATCAAGGGCAAGACCAAGCGCTTCGGCCGCTCGGTGGGCCGCCGTGACAACGTCCGCAAGGCGTACGTCATGCTGCAGGCCGGCGAGCAGCTGAACTTCTCCGGGGAGACCGCTTAATCATGGCAGTCATCAAGATGAAACCCACCTCGCCCGGCCAGCGTGCCGTGGTGAAGGTGTCGCGCGACCACCTGCACAAGGGTGAGCCGTACGCGCCGCTGCTGGAAAAGAAGTTCCAGAAGGCCGGCCGCAACAACAACGGCCACATCACCGTGCGCCACAAGGGCGGCGGCCACAAGCACCACTACCGCGTGGTGGATTTCGTCCGCAACAAGGACGCCATCCCGGCGAAGGTGGAGCGCATCGAGTACGACCCGAACCGCACGGCCCACATCGCCCTGGTGGTGTATGCCGACGGCGAGCGCCGCTACATCATCGCGCCGCGCGGCCTGGAAGTGGGTGCGCAGCTGGTGTCCGGTTCGGAAGCCCCGATCCGCGCCGGCAACACCCTGCCGATCCGCAACATCCCGGTGGGTTCGACGATCCACTGCATCGAGATCCAGCCTGGCAAGGGCGCGCAGATCGCGCGTTCGGCCGGCACGTCCGCCACGCTGCTGGCCCGCGAAGGCGTGTACGCCCAGGTCCGCATGCGTTCCGGTGAAGTGCGCCGCATCCACATCGAGTGCCGCGCCACCATCGGCGAAGTCGCGAACGAAGAGCACAGCCTGCGCCAGATCGGCAAGGCCGGCGTCAAGCGCCACATGGGCATCCGCCCGACGGTGCGCGGCGTCGCGATGAACCCGATCGACCACCCGCACGGCGGCGGCGAAGGCCGCACCGGCACGGGCAAGCCGCCGGTGGATCCGTGGGGCAACCTGACCAAGGGTTACCGCACGCGTAACAACAAGCGCACGCAGACGTTCATCGTCTCGCGCCGCAAGAAGTAAGGGGTCGCACAAATGACGCGTTCTCTCAAGAAGGGTCCGTTCGTGGACCACCACCTGGTGGGCAAGGTCGAGAAGGCCACGGCCACCAAGGACAAGAAGCCGATCAAGACCTGGTCGCGCCGCTCGATGATCCTGCCCGACTTCATCGGGCTGACGATCGCCGTGCACAACGGCAAGCAGCACGTTCCGGTCTACATCACCGACCAGATGGTGGGCCACAAGCTGGGCGAATTCGCCCTGACGCGCACCTTCAAGGGTCACCCCGCCGACAAAAAAGTCGTGAAGAAGTGAGGCTGAAAAATGGCTGAAACCAAAGCAGTCCTCCGCGGCGTGCGCCTGTCCGTCGACAAGGGCCGCCTCGTGGCGGACCTGATCCGCGGCAAGAAGGTCGACCAGGCCCTGAACGTCCTGAACTTCACCCAGAAGAAGGGTGCCGTCATCATCAAGAAGGTGCTGGAGTCCGCGATCGCGAACGCCGAGCACAACGACGGCGTCGACATCGACGAGCTGAAGGTCAAGACGATCTACGTGGAACAAGGCACCGTGCTGAAGCGCTTCACCGCGCGCGCCAAGGGCCGCGGCAACCGCATCAGCAAGGGTACGTGCCACGTGTACGTGACCGTCGGGAACTGAGGAAGAACATGGGACAGAAGATCCATCCGACCGGCTTCCGCCTGGCCGTCACGCGCAACTGGAACAGCCGGTGGTACGCGAACAACCGTGACTTCGCCGACATGCTCGGCGAGGACATCAAGGTCCGCGACTACCTCAAGACCAAGCTGAAGAACGCCGCGGTCTCCCGCGTGCTGATCGAACGTCCGGCCAAGAACGCCCGCATCACGATCTACTCCGCCCGCCCGGGCGTGGTGATCGGCAAGAAGGGCGAGGACATCGAGAACCTGAAGAAGGAACTCGCCACGCGCCTGGGCGTGCCGGTCGCGGTGAACATCGAGGAAGTGCGCAAGCCCGAAGTCGATGCCCAGCTGATCGCCGATTCGATCACCCAGCAGCTCGAGAAGCGCATCATGTTCCGCCGCGCGATGAAGCGCGCCATGCAGAACGCCATGCGCCTCGGTGCCCAGGGCATCAAGATCATGTCGGCCGGCCGGCTGAACGGCATCGAGATCGCGCGCACCGAGTGGTACCGCGAAGGCCGCGTGCCGCTGCACACGCTGCGCGCCGACATCGACTACGGCTTCTCCGAAGCCAAGACCACCTACGGCGTCATCGGCGTCAAGGTGTGGGTCTACAAGGGCGACACCCTGGGCCGCAACGACGTGCCGTCCCTCGACAGCACGCCGCGTCCCGAAGGTGAAGAGCGCCGTGGCCCGCGCGGCCCGCGCCGCGACGGCGACCGCCGTGGCGGCCCCGGCGGTGATCGCCGTGGCCCCGCCGGTGGCCGTGGCGGCCCGCGCGGTGGCGTGAGCGCCGGCGCGACGAACGTGGCCCCTGCCGAAGGCAGCGACAAGCCCGCCGAAGCAACCGCAGGGGCGGAAGCCCCGAAATCTACCGTTAAGCGCGTGCCCCGTAAGACGGGCGCCGCGCCGGCCACCCCGGCCGACGGTAAAGGAGAGTAAACATGCTGCAACCCGCTCGCCGCAAATACCGCAAAGAGCAGAAGGGCCGTAACACCGGCATCGCGACCACGGGCAACTCCGTGGCGTTCGGCGATTTCGGCCTGAAGTGCACCGACCGCGGCCGCCTCACGGCGCGCCAGATCGAGGCCGCGCGCCGCGCGATCTCCCGTCACGTCAAGCGTGGCGGCCGCATCTGGATCCGCGTGTTTCCCGACAAGCCGATCTCCCAGAAACCCGCCGAAGTGCGGATGGGTAACGGCAAGGGCAACCCCGAGTACTACGTGGCCGAGATCCAGCCGGGCAAGGTCGTGTTCGAGATCGTCGGCGTGCCCGAAGAACTCGCGCGTGAAGCGTTCAAGCTGGCCGCGGCCAAGCTGCCGCTGCGCACGACGTTCGTCAGCCGCATGATCGGCCAGTAAGAGGAGCAGGGAACATGACGAAAGCCAAGGATCTCCGTTCCAAGGACGCCGCCGGCGTGGAAGCCGAAGTGAAGAGCCTGCAGAAGGCGCATTTCGGCCTGCGCATGCAGAAGGCCACGCAACAACTCAACAACACCGCCACGCTGCGTTCCACGCGCCGTGACATCGCTCGCGCCAAGACTGTCCTGGCGCAGAAGCGTGCGGAATCCGCCAAGTCGTAAGGAGTGAACATGACGGAAGCCAAAACCTCCCTCAGGCGCACTCTGGTCGGCCGCGTGGTGAGCGACAAGCGCGCCAAGACCGTGACCGTGCTGGTCGAGCGCCGCGTGAAGCACCCGATCTACGGGAAGATCGTGATCAAGTCGAGCAAGTACCACGCGCACGACGAGAGCGGCCAGTTCCACACTGGCGACCTGATCGAGATCGAGGAGAGCAAGCCCATCTCCAAGACCAAGAACTGGATCGCGACCCGCCTGCTCGAGAAGGCAGCGCTGGTCTGAGACCGCAGGCTGCAAGCCACCGAGAAACGGCCCACAATCGTGGGCCGTTTTTCTTTTTCCAACCACCAACGAGGAGATTGCCATGATCAAGGTCGGCGACCAGCTGCCGGATGTGACCCTGCAGGAGTATTCCGAAGTCGAAGGCAACGGCTGCAGCATCGGCCCCAACCCCGTGAAGGTGCGCGATGCGGCCAAGGGCAAGACCATTGCGCTGTTCGCGCTGCCCGGCGCCTACACGCCCACCTGCTCGGCCAAGCACGTGCCGGGCTACGTGGAGAAGTTCGACGACCTGAAGAAGGCCGGCGTCGATGAGATCTGGTGCGTGAGCGTCAACGACGCCTTCGTGATGGGGGCCTGGGCGCGCGACCAGAAGACCGGCACCAAGGTGCGCATGCTGGCCGACGGCAGCGCCGACTTCGCCAAGGCCACGGGCCTGACGCTGGACCTCGCCGCGCGCGGCATGGGCCTGCGCAGCAACCGCTATTCGATGCTGGTGAAGGACGGCAAGGTCGCCTCGCTGAACGTCGAGGCGCCGGGCAAGTTCGAGGTGAGCGACGCGCAGACGCTGCTGGCGCAGGCGAAGGGATAGTCTTCGTCGTCCCCGCGCAGGCGGGGACCCAGAGGGCGCGCGTCGCGCGCTCTCAACCAAACGCCCTGGATTCCCGCCTCCGCGGGAATGACGCCTCAGCGGCTGCTCAGCGGCGCAGGGGCGCTGTTCCAGAGGTCCGCCTTCAGGTAGTGCGCCCCCGCGATGGGGTTGTGGTAGTAGGGCGGGATGGCTTCGAAGCCGAGGTCCTCGTACAGCGCGCGGGCGGCTTCCATGTCGTCCAGCGTGTCCAGCAGCACGCTGTCGTAGCCGGCGCGGCGCGCTGCATCGAGCACCGCTTCCGCGAGCTGGCGGCCGAGGCCGAAGCCGCGGAAGGCCTTGCGCACGTACAGGCGCTTCATCTCCGCGGCGTTCGGGTAGTCGGAGTTGTCCAGCGCGCGAAGGGCGCAGCAACCTGCCAGCGCGCCGTCCACGCGCGCGACCAGCAGGGCGCCGCGCGGCGATGCGTACTCGCCGGGCAAGCCTGCGAGTTCCTGCTCGAAGTTCTGGAAGCACAGGTCGATGCCGAGGCCTTCCGCATACTCGCGGAAGATGGCGCGCACTTCGTCGAGTTCGCGCGCCGAGGCCGCGGCGACCTGCACCTGGGGAGAGAGGGCGGTGTCCAATGTTCCCGGATCGGAGCCTATGGACGGACCATTCTAGAGGACCGCCACGGCCGGGCAGGCCGGGGGAATCACCCGTTGCCCAATCCGACGATCCACCAGGTGGCCGCACCGCAGGCCGCCAGCAGGACGGCCGCCAGAACGCGCGTGGCCAGGTCGTCGCGCGCCGAGCGGGCCTCCTCGCCGACCTCCTTGTCCCCCGCGATCATGGGACGCACGAGGTTCTGCCGCTTGCGCCATGCATACCAGGCGATGGCAGCGATGTGCAGCACCACCAGGCCGATCACCAGCCACTGCCCGATGGATCGGTGGTAGGTGGTCGCCGCCAGGCCGGCGTCGGTGGAGATGAAGCGGTTCAGCGGCCCCGTGAAGGAGATCTCGTCGTCGCTCACCAGCCCCGTGCCCACCTGCGCGGCCAGCACCAGCAGCATTGCGAAGACCGATGCCGCTCCCAGCGGCGTGTGCCCGATCAGGTGGTCGGGGTGCGCTCGCCCGCGCAGGTAGGCCACCACGCTGGCCGGCGCGTAGACGAAGGTGCGGAAACGTGACCAGTGGCCACCCACCAGGCCCCAGACGATGCGGAACAGCAGCAACGCGAGCACCGCGGAGCCCAGGCGCTCGTGCCACAGCATGGCGCCGGCCTTGGCGGTGACCACCAGGCCGATGACGCAGGCAGCGAGCACCCAATGGAAGATGCGGGTGGGGAGGTCCCACACGCGCACGCGGTAAGCCATGTTCTTGTCCTTGTCCAGTGTTGGCGGCCGGCGACAGCGGTCATCGCATCGGGCTGCAGAGCTTAGTAAATTCCCGGGGTGCCGAGTTCCCGCGCGAACTTTTTTCACGCGGCGCACTCAGCCGCTGTGGCATCCGCCACTTACCAAGGAGAAGAATCCCCATGAAGTTCGCAGCCACCCTGGCTCTTGCCGCGGCAGCCGCCACGCTCGCAGCGTCGGCCTCGGCCCAGAGTTTCCAGAAGCCGGAAGATGCCATCAAGTACCGGCGCAGCGCCTTCACCTTGCTGGGCGCCCACTTCGGCCCGCTCGGCGCCATGGCCAATGGCCGGATGCCCTATGACGCGCAGGCGGCCGCGCGCCACGGCGAGGTGATCGCCCTGGTGTCGCACCTGCCTTACACCGCCTTCGTGCCGGGTACCGACAAGGGCGAGACGCGTGCCCGCCCGGAAATCTGGAGCGAGAACGCCAAGTTCAAGGCCGCCGCCGAGAAGATGCAGTCCGAGGTGGGCAAGCTCGCCGCGGCCGCCAAGACCGGCAACCTGGACAACCTGAAGGAAGCCTTCCGCAGCGCCGGCCCCACCTGCAAGGCCTGCCACGACGACTTCCGCAAGGACTGAGCGCCGCGTTCCCAATGGAAAAGCCCCGCGATGCGGGGCTTTTTTTCGTATCCGTCATTCCCGCGGAGGCGGGAATCCAGGGCGCCCTGGGTCCCCGCCTGCGCGGGGACGACGAAATCAAGACTCCGCCAGCAGCTTCTCGATCAGCTGGTGCAGCTCGGCGAAGTCGGGCTCGCCGACATAGCGCTTCACGATCTCGCCCTTCTTGTTCACCACGTACGAAGTGGGCGTGAGCTTCACGTCGCCCCAGGCCCGCGCCACGGCGCCGGTGTTGTCGATCGCCACGCCGAAGGGCAGCTTGCGCGTCTGCGCGTAGTTCACCACGTAGGCCGGCGGGTCGTAGCTCATGGCCACCGCGAGGTGGTCGTAGCCCTTGTCCTTGTACTTCTCGTAGGTCTGGACCATCTTGGGCATCTCGGCCACGCAGGTGGTGCAGCTCGTGGCCCAGAAGTTCACCAGGGTCACCTTGCCTTGCAGGTCGGCCGTGGTCTTCTTCGAGCCGTCCAGCAGCACGAAGGTGGAGGCAGGCGCGGAATCGCGCGCGCAGCCCGCCAGCAGGGCAGTGGTCGCCACCATCGCCGCCAGGAGCGCGCGCGCTCCCCAAGCCTGTCCGGTCATCGTTCGCATCATTCTCGGATTCTGGCCCAGCCTGGAAGTTCGTGCCCGCCCCCGGATCAAGTCAGGGGCAGCCTCCGGTCAGGCGGCGCATTCCAGCAGGACGCGGGTGAGTTCGCCCGGCGCGCTCACCATGGGATCGTGGCCGGTGGCGATCTCCACCACCCGGCAGCCGCCCCCGCCCATCCAGGCGCCGTCCCAGAAGTTGGAATCGCGCACCCGGGGGCGGATCGAGTCGATGGTGCCCAGCCGCGGCTTCACGCAGTCGACGAAGGTGCGCGGAACGGCCGCGACACGCTTCGGGTCGAACTGCAGCGGCGCCTGGTAGGTGTGCCCCGGATGCGCGGTCTGCCGGCGCTGCACCCAATCGTGGTCGGCGGACTCGAGCCCGAACACGGAAGGATCCGGTGCGGGGAAGCTGTAGTCCGGCGAAGCCTGCGCCGCCGCCAGCCGCGCCTCGCGCGTGGGGCTCGCATGCGTGCTGCTCCAGCTCTCGCCGGGCTTCGGCACCACGGCGTCGACGTACACGAGGTGCTTCAGGCGCTGCGGCATGCGGTCGGCCACGGCCGTGCCCAGCATGCCGGCGTACGAATGCACGGCCAGCACGACGTCCTGCCATTCCTCGGCCTCGATCGCGCCCATCACGTCGGCGATGTGGGTTTCCAGCGTGATCAGCGACGACAGCAGGTGCGAGCGCTCGCCCAGCCCCGTGAGCGTGACGGCATGGGCGCGGTGCCCCTGCGCATGCAGCGCGTCCACCACGCGGCGCCAGCACCAGCCGCCATGCCAGGCGCCGTGCACGAGAACGAAGTCCGCCATCAGATCACCTCCTGCGCGCGCAGGGCCGCGACGCGTTCCTCATCCCACCCCAGCACCTCGGCGAGCACTTCCTGCGTGTGTTGCCCCAGCAGCGGCGGCGGGTGGTCCGTGCGCACCGGCGTGGCGCTCAGTTTCAGCGGGCTGCCCACCAGGTCCAGGGTGCCTGCGAGCGGATGCTCCCACTGGTGCACCATGCCGCGCTCGCGCACCTGGGGATCCGCGAACACCTCGGCCAGGTTGTTGATGGCGCCGCAAGGCACCTTGGCGGACTCCAGCGCGGAAAGCCATTGCGCCTTGGAGCGCGTCTGCATGATCGCCTCCAGCATCGGCACCAGCACGGCGCGGTTGCGCACGCGGTCCTGGTTGCGGGTGAACCGCGGGTCGGCGGCGATCTCCGGCTGCCCCGCCACCTGGCAGAACTTGGCGAACTGGCCGTCGTTGCCCACGGCCAGGATGATGTGGTCCTTCGTGCCGTCGGCCGCCGGCGCGACCTCGAACACCTGGTAGGGCACGATGTTCTGGTGCGCGTTGCCGGCGCGCCCGGGCACCTTGCCGCTCACCAGGTAGTTGGCCCCCAGGTTGGCCAGCATGGCCACCTGCGCGTCCAGCAGCGCCATGTCCAGGCGCTGGCCTTCCCCGGTGCGCTCGGCGTGGCGCAAGGCGGCGAGGATGCCGACCGTCGAATACATGCCCGTGAACAGGTCCGCCACGGCCACGCCGACCTTCTGCGGCCCGCCCCCGAGGTCGTCGCGTTCGCCGGTGATGCTCATCAGGCCGCCCATGCCCTGGATCGCGTAGTCGTAGCCGGCGCGCTCGCGGTAAGGGCCGGTCTGGCCGAAACCCGTCACGCTGCAGTAGACGATGCGCGGGTTCACGGCCCGGATGGCGTCGTAGTCCAGGCCGTAGCGCGCCATGTCGCCGACCTTGAAGTTCTCCACGAACACGTGGCAGTGCCGCGCCAGCTCGCGCACCAGCGCCTGGCCCTCGGGCCGGGCGATGTCGCAGGTGACCGAACGCTTGTTGCGGTTGGTCCCCAGGTAGTACGCCGCTTCGGCCGTGTCGCGGCCGTCGCGGTCCTTCAGGAACGGCGGGCCCCAGGTGCGCGTGTCGTCACCGGTGCCGGGCCGTTCGATCTTGATCACGTCGGCGCCGAGGTCGGCCAGCGTCTGCGTGCACCAGGGGCCGGCCAGCACGCGCGACAGGTCGAGGACGCGAATTCCATCGAGAGCATTCATGCGCACCATTATCGGGAAACGATAATCCCGCGGCAGTCCGCCTCCTCATCCAAGAGATTCCATGTCCCTGCTTTCGCGCCGCCAGGCGGTGGTGGTCTTCCTCGCCTTCGCGTTCGCCTACTTCTTCTCCGCGCTGCTGCGGGCGATCACGGCCACGCTGTCGCCCACGCTCACGCAGGAGTTCCAGCTGCACGCGCGCGACCTCGGCTTGCTCGCCGGCGGCTATTTCCTCGGCTTTGCCGCCACGCAGCTGCCGCTGGGTACATGGCTCGACCGCTACGGCCCCAAGACGGTCATCCTCTGGTTCCTGTCCGTTGCCGTGCTGGGATGCGCCGCGTTCGCGCTCGCGACCAACTTCTCCATGCTGCTGGCGGCCCGCGTGCTGTGCGGGGCCGGCGTGAGCGCCTGCCTCATGGCGCCCCTCACCGGCTACCGCCGCTGGTTCTCGCCGGCGGTGCAGCTGCGCACCAACTCGTGGATGCTCATGACGGGATCCTTCGGCATGCTGTCCTCCACGCTGCCGGTGCAGTGGCTGGTGCCGGTGGCGGGCTGGCGGCCGCTGTTCTGGGGCCTGGCGGTGCTGATGGTGGTGGCGATGGCCGTGATCGCGTGGAGCGTGCCGCGTTGGGCGCCCGCCGCCGGCGAGACCCCGGCCGCGCAGGGCAGCTACCGCGAGGTCTGGCGCCATCCCTACTTCCGCCAGATGACGCCGGTCGGCTTCTTCAGCTATGGCGGGATGATCGCCGTGCAGACGCTGTGGGCCGGCCCCTGGATGGTGCGCGTGGCGGGCTACGACCCGCTCGCTTCCGCGGCCGGGCTCTTCACCATCAACATCTGCATGCTGGCGACCTTCTGGACCTGGGGCATGGTCAATCCGTCCCTCCAGCGGCGCGGCATCCACACGGACACCCTGATCGCCTGGGGCCTGCCCCTCAGTTTCGTGGTCCTCGGCACCCTCATCGTGGCGGGGCCCGCGGCGGGCGCGTGGACGCTGGCGCTGTTCTGCATGTCCAGCACCTTCGTCTCGCTGGCGCAACCCGCCGTGGGCATGGTGTTCCCGGCATCGCTCGCGGGCCGGGCGTTGTCGGCCTACAACCTGGTGATCTTCCTGGGCGTGTTCGTGGTGCAGTGGGGCATCGGGCTGCTGGTCGATGCCTTCTCCGCCGGGGGATTGGAGGAGGTGGATGCCTTCCGCGCCGCATTCAGTGTGTTCCTCGCCACGAGCGTGCTCTCGTATGGCTACTTCCTGTGGAGCAGAAGCCATAATCGGCCGGAGAGCCCATGAACGCCATCCTGCTGATCGCCCACGCCCCGCTCGCCAACGCGCTGCGGCAGTGTGCGCTGCACGTGTTCCCCGATTGCGGCGGCACGGTGATGGCGATCGACGTGCAGCCGAACCTCTCGCCCGAGGAGACGCTCGCCACGGCGCGCATCGCGCTGGAACAGCTCACGCAGCCCCCGCACATCAAGGGCGTGCTGGTGCTCGCGGACATCTTCGGCGCCACGCCGAGCAACGTGGCTCAGAAGCTGGTGGATGGCGTCAGCTCGCGCCTCATCACCGGCGTGAACCTGCCCATGCTCCTGCGCGCCGTGAGCTACCGCCACGAGGCGCTCGACACGCTGGTGTCGCGCGCCGTGGTGGGCGGCACGCAGGGCGTGATGCAGGTGGCCATCACCGCGCCGCAGAACCAGCCCCGACGCAACCATGATCCAGAAGAACACGACCATCAGCAATAAGCTGGGCCTGCACGCGCGCGCCTCCGCCAAGCTCACCAAGCTGGCCGGCGCCTTTCCCTGCGAGGTGTGGCTCAGTCGTGGCGAGCGGCGCGTCAACGCCAAGAGCATCATGGGCGTCATGATGCTGGCCGCCGGCCTGGGCACCGAGGTCACGCTGGAGACCAGCGGCGAGCGCGAGCAGGAAGCGATGGACGCGCTGCTGGCCCTCATCAACGACAAGTTCGGCGAAGGCGAGTGAGGGTGGTTTCCCCATGACGTTCGGCGTCCACGGCATCGCAGTCGCCCGGGGCATCGCCATCGGCCGCGCGGTCGTGGTCGGGTCCGGCCGCGCCGACGTCGCGCACTACTTCATCCAGCCGGCGCAGGTCGAGGCCGAGATCGAGCGCATCCGCCTCGGCCGCAACGCGGTGGTGGACGAGATCCACCGCCTGCAGCAAACCATCGCCGGCATGGGCCCGAAGGAAGCGCCGCACGAGCTCTCGGCGCTGCTCGACGTGCACCTGATGCTGCTGCAGGACGAGGAGCTGATCAGCGGCATCAAGCACTGGATCACGGACCGCCTGTACAACGCCGAATGGGCGCTCACCACGCAGCTGGAACTGCTGTCGCGCCAGTTCGACGACATGGAGGACGAGTACCTGCGCGAGCGCAAGGCCGACCTCGAGCAGGTGGCCGAGCGCATCCTGCGCTACATGAAGGGCATAGGCTCGCCGGTCGCGCAGCCGCCCGCCCCGCGGCGCAAGACGCAGCAGGACCTGCTGCTCGACGAGAGCGTCGACGTGCCGCTGGTGCTCGTGGCGCACGACCTGTCGCCGGCCGACATGCTGCAGTTCAAGCAGAGCATCTTCGCCGGCTTCGTCACCGACGTCGGCGGCAAGACCTCGCACACGGCCATCATCGCCCGCAGCATGGACATCCCGGCGATCGTGGGCGCGCGCAGCGCGAGCCAGCTCGTGCGGCAGGACGACTGGGTGATCATCGACGGCGACACCGGCGTGATGATCGTGGACCCGTCGCCGATCATCCTGGCCGAATACGGTTTCAAGCAGCGCCAGGCCGAGCTGGAGCGCGGCCGCCTGGGGCGCCTGCGGCACACGCCGGCGGTGACGCTGGACGGCCAGAAGGTGGAGCTGCTGGCCAACATCGAGCTGCCCGAGGACGCGGAGGCGGCCGTGAAGGCGGGCGCCGCGGGCGTCGGGCTGTTCCGCAGCGAATTCCTCTTCATGGGCCGCAACGGGAACCTGCCGGACGAGGAGGAGCAGTACCTCGCCTACCGCCGCGCGGTCGAAGGCATGCAGGGACTGCCCGTCACCATCCGCACGGTCGACGTCGGTGCCGACAAGCCGCTGGACGAATCGCGCCGCGACGCGGCGCACCTGAACCCCGCGCTGGGGCTGCGCGCCATCCGCTGGAGCCTGGCCGAGCCGGAGATGTTCCGCACCCAGCTGCGCGCCATCCTGCGGGCCGCCGCGCACGGCAAGGTCAACCTGATGGTGCCCATGATCGCCCATGGCACCGAGATCCGGCAGACGCTGTCGCTGATCGACTTCGCCCGTGCCGAGCTCGACAATCGCGGCATCCCCTACGGCCCGGTGCAGGTCGGCGCGATGATCGAGATCCCCGCCGCCGCGCTGTCGCTGCGCACCTTCCTGCGCTACTTCGACTTCCTGTCCATAGGCACCAACGACCTGATCCAGTACACGCTGGCGATCGACCGGGCCGACGAATCGGTGGCGCACCTCTACGACCCCTGCCACCCGGCCGTGCTGCGGCTGGTGGCGGACACCATTGCCGAGTGCCGCCGGCAGGGCAAGCCGGTGAGCGTGTGCGGCGAGATGGCGGGTGACACGCAGTTCACCCGGTTGCTGCTCGGCCTCGGACTGCGCGTCTTCTCCATGCACCCGGCGCAGATCCTCGCCGTCAAGCAGGAGGTGCTGCGCTCCGACACCTCCCGGCTGGAGGGATGGGCGCAAGCCGTCATCGGATCGGAGGACCCCGCGCAGGCGCTGGCGGCGTGATGATGTGCGCTCCAACACCTGGGAGCGCCTCATGGTCCATCGCATGTTCGCCGCCGTGGTGCGGCTTCGCTGGGGATTCGCCGCGGCTTGCGCCGCGTTGCTGCTGGCCGCCTGTGGAGGCGGCGACGACGGCGGCGCGGTGGACGGCCTTTCCCCCGGCCGTCTTCCGCTCCAGGGCGACTGGGTCCTGCGCGTCACCGTCGACGGGGTGACTTCCGCCGCGCTGCCGGTGTCCACGGCGAGCGTTCTCGACCAGGCGGAGGTCGACGCGCTGGACGCGGCGGACGTCGCGGGCCTGGTCGGCCCCACGCTCTACCAGGGCGGCTACACCGTCACCGTGACCGGTGCTACCGTGCGGGTGGTGGACCCCGACAGCGACTATTTCCTGACCGTGAACACCGTGCGAGCCTCCGGGTTCGAGGGCTGCGGGGCGTGCGGCGTCGGCACGACGGTCCGCTTCCAGGTGACGATCACCTTCACGGAACGCGGCACGCTCGACGGCACGACGAGGAACTCCACCGGCACCGAGGTGCTGCTGTTCGAGTTCGAGCGGACGGGCTGAGCGCCGGCGTTCAGGCGGTGCGGGTCCCCACCACCGCCGCACCGATGATCAGCGCCGCGGCCACCGCGATGCTCGCGCTCAGGTCGCGGCCCGTCGCGGCCACCAGCAGCGCGGTGGAGGCGAGCGGCGTGATGTAGCTCAGGATGCCGATCTGCCGCGCGTCGCCGCCCTTCAGCGCCTTGTCCCAGAGGAAGAAGGCCGCGCCCAGCGGCCCCAGCCCCATCACGCCGACCAGCAGCAGGTCCTGCCCGGAGAGCGAGGCGGCGGGCTCCAGCAGCGCGTGGCATGCGAGCGAGAGCAGGCCGGACACGAGCCCGAACAGCCCGATGGCCGCGGTGGGGAATGCGGGCACGCGCCGCGTCCACAGCGAGTAGCTGGCCCACATGAAGGCCGAACCCAGCGCGGGGACGTAGCCCCAGGACCAGGCGCCGCTCGCGCCGCCCGCGCCGCCCGCGCCGCCCGCGCCGCCCAGGATCGCGATCGCAGCTCCCGCGAACCCCGCCAGCGCCGCGAGGACGTGCGCGGGCTTCAGGCGCAGGTCGGGCAGGAACAGCGGCGCCAGCACCACGATGAACAGCGGCCAGAGGTAGTTGACCAGGTTGGCCTCCACCGGCGGCGCCAGGCGCAGCGCGGTGAACAGCAGGAAGTGGTAGCCGAACAGGCCGTAGATGCCCAGCGCCAGCGTGCGCGGTGGCACCTTCCATTGCCGCACCAGCGGCCAGGCCGGGACGCTGCCGATCACCAGGGCGAGGCCGGTGAGCAGGAAGGGCGGGACGTGGCGCAGCGACACGCCGAGCGTGGCGAGGGACGCCCAAAGCGCGATGGCGCCGAGCGCGTAGACGTTGGGATGCATGGCGCGCGAGCTTACGCGAGGCGGCTGTCGCGGATCGCGCGTGTCGCCGGGGGCGTCGGGACCCGTAGGGCGGGGTGAGCCCGAAGGCGAACCCCGCCGCAACGTGCCGTCAGGCCCCGACGTTCACGCCGGCCGCGTGCGCCTGCTGGTCGGCGTGGTACGAGCTGCGCACCATGGCCCCCACCGCCGCGTGCGTGAAGCCCATCTCGTAGGCTTTCTGCTCGAACATCTTGAAGGTGTCGGGGTGCACGTAGCGGCGAACCGGCAGGTGCGACGTGGACGGCGCGAGGTACTGGCCGATGGTGAGCATGTCGATGCCGTGCGCGCGCATGTCGCGCATGACTTCCAGGATCTCGTCGTCGTTCTCGCCCAGGCCGACCATGAGGCCGCTCTTGGTGGGCACGCCGGGATGCAGCGCCTTGAACTTCTTCAGTAGGTTCAGGCTGAACTGGTAGTCGGAGCCGGGCCGCGCTTCCTTGTACAGGCGCGGGATCGTCTCGAGGTTGTGGTTCATCACGTCCGGAGGCGCGGCCTTCAGGATCTCCAGCGCCCGGTCGTCGCGGCCGCGGAAATCGGGCACCAGCACTTCGATGGTGGTGCCGGGCGACAGCTCGCGGGTCTTGCGGATGCACTCGACGAAGTGGCCGGCCCCGCCATCGCGCAGGTCGTCGCGGTCCACGCTGGTGATCACCACGTATTTCAGCTTGAGCGCCGCGATGGTCTTGGCCAGGTTCTCCGGCTCGTTCGCACCCAGCGGATCGGGCCGGCCATGGCCCACGTCGCAGAACGGGCAGCGGCGCGTGCACTTGTCGCCCATGATCATGAAGGTGGCCGTGCCCTTGCCGAAGCATTCGCCGATGTTGGGGCAGGAGGCCTCTTCGCAGACGGTATGCAGCTTGTGCTCGCGCAGGATCTGCTTGATCTCGTAGAAGCGCGTGGAGGGCGATCCGGCCTTCACGCGGATCCATTCCGGCTTGCGCAGGATCTCGTGCGGCTCCACCTTCACCGGGATGCGCGAGAGCTTGGCCGCCGCCTTCTGCTTGGCGCTGGCCTGGTAGGTCTCGACGGATTGCGCCTCGCGCACGACGTTGCTGGAGCTCATCGGATTCCTTGGTTCAAGCCAGCAGCGCCTCGAGCTTGTGGCCCAGCAAGGCGGCGGCTTCGTTCCATGTGGTGGAAATGCCGATTGTAGAAAGGTCGACCGTGCGAAGTCCTGCGTAACCGCAAGGGTTGATGCGGGAGAAGGGTTCCAGGTCCATGGCGACGTTCAGCGCCAGCCCGTGGTAGGTGCAGTGGCGCGAGACCTTGATGCCGAGGGCGGCGATCTTGCCGAGGCCCTGAAACATGTCATTGCGGGCTGGACCCGCAATCCACGGATCCCGGGTCAAGCCCGGGATGACAGAGTGGGCGAAAGGATCGTCCAGCCGCACATAAATCCCCGGCGCGCCGCGCACGCGGTGCCCCGTGACGCCGAACTCCGCCAGCGTGCGGATCACGGCCTCTTCCAGCCGGTACACGTACTCCTTGACGAAGTAGCCGCGGCGGCGCAGGTCCATCAGCGGGTACGCCACCACCTGGCCGGGGCCGTGGTACGTGACCTGGCCACCGCGGTTCGTCGCCACCACCGGGATTTCCGCGGGGGCCAGCACGTGGCCAGCCTGGCCGGCGAGGCCCTGCGTGAACACCGGCGGGTGTTCGCAGATCCAGAGTTCGTCGGGCGTGTCGGGCGCGCGGGCCTCCGTGAAGGCCTGCATCGCCTGGTACGTGGGCAGGTAGTCCACCGGCCCCAGCACCTTCACCTGCATGTCAGAGGACGACCTTGACCATGGGATGCGCCGTGAGCGCCCGGTACAGGTCGTCCAGCTGTTCGCGGCTGGTCGCCAGCACGGTGATGGTGATGCCCAGGTAGTTGCCCTTGCTGCTGTCGCGCAGTTCCACCGTCGCGGCATCGAACGTCGGGTCGAACTGGCGCGCGATGGTGGTGACGGCGTGCACGAAACCGTCGACCTTCGCGCCCATCACCTTGATGGGGAAGGGAGACGGATAGGTGATCAGCGATTCCTTGCGCGAATCGGCGGCGGAGGCGGGCGGGAATTGGGAGGCGGACATCTAGGAGCTTCGTTTGGCCTGCTGGTAGCCAGCAAACAACTTTTCGTAGATGGGGCCGGCCCGGCCGTTTCCAACCGGGCGGCCGTCCAGCCGGGTGCAGGGCAGGATCTCCTTGGTGGCGGAGGTCAGGAGGATCTCGTCGGCGCCCAGGACTTCCTCGCGCGCCACCCGCCGCAGCTCGAAAGGAACGCCGGCACGCCCGCACAGCTCCTCGAGCAGGCCGTAGCGGATGCCTTCCAGCACGAGGTTGTCCTTGGGCGGGCCGAGCACCATGCCGTCCTTCACCACCCACACGTTGGAAGCGGCCGCTTCGCTGAGCCAGCCGTCGCGGAACATGATGGTCTCGTTGCCGCCCTGGTCGGCGCTCACCTGGCGGGCCAGGACCGCGGCCACCAGGCTGATGCTCTTGATGTGCGCCTTCTTCCAGCGGAAGTCGTCGGCCGTGTAGCAGTCGACGCCGCGCGAGCGTTCCTCGGGCGTGTAGATATAGAGGCGGTTCACCATCGCGAACACGGTGGGCGCGATGTCCGGCGGCATCACGTGGTCGCGCATCGCCACGCCGCGCGAGACCTGCAGGTACACCAGCTGGTTGGTCTCCTCCGGCTTCTTGCCTGCGTACTTCGCATACGCAGCGATCAACTGGTCCACGAGCTCGCGCCAGCCCGCGCGGTCCATGGGATTGGCGATGCGCAGTTCGGCCAGGCTGCGGTCCAGGCGCGCCATGTGTTCCTCGAAGCGGAAGGGACGGCCCTCGTAGGCCGGCACCACTTCGTACACGCCGTCACCGAAGATGAAGCCGCGATCCAGCACGCTGACTTTCGCGTCGCGCACGTTGCTGAACTCGCCGTTGAGGTAGCAGGGCAGGGCGGGGATGTCGTTGCTCATGGCGCCATTGTCACTTCTTCGTCGCGCGCTTGCGGGCGCTCAGCGCCACAACACCACGGCGGCGATCGCGAGCCAGCCCAGGGTGAGGTTCACCTTCACCAGCAGCGCGATCTGGTTCATGCGCTTGCCGCCTTCGGGCCAGTCCTGCGCCGCGACCGCCGCCTGCAGCCGGCGCCATGGCGCGAAGAAGATGTGGCCGAACACCAGCATCATCACCACGCCCAGGCCCGCCATCGCGTGCCAGCCGCGCGGCGCCTGCGCGCCGGGCACCTGCAGCAGCAGCCACACGCCGGTGGCGAGCAGCACCGCGATGCTGACGATCACCACCAGGAAGAAGCGCCGCAGTACCGCCACCACCAGCGGCAAACGCATCGGCGGCTGCAGCTGCGCGTGCAGCGCGGGGCGCAGGGCCATCACCATGAAGGCCATGCCTCCCATCCAGAAGATCGCACCGGCCAGGTGCAGGAACAGCATCGCGTCGCGCATGGGGGGTCCTTGTTGTATCGCCGCATTCTCGGCGAGCTCATCCCCGGGGGCTGGTGGGAGCGTGTGGGTTTCTACTTATAATGGGAGGCTTTCCAGAATTTTCAGGGCTTACAGCGCGGCTCATGCCAACGAAAAACATTGCCGCGCTGCCTGAAGAGCAGGAGGAGGCTTCCCCCGTCCAGCCGTTGAGCGCCGAAGAGGCGCGACGCGTGCGCGAGCAGAACCCCGCGGTATCCCCGTGGTGGGTCGTGGCGGGGCAGGCTGGCGTGGGTGTCGTGGCGGCATTGCTGGCCTGGGCATTCACGGGGAGGCACAACGTAGGTTGGTCGGTCGCGTACGGTGCATTGGCTGTGGTTGTCCCCGCTGCCGTGTTCGCCCGGGGCCTGACCGGACGGTTTGCATCGCTCAACGCAGGGACGGCGGCAGTCGGGTTCCTGTTGTGGGAGATGGTCAAGATCGCCTTGACGCTGGCCATGTTGGCCATGGCGCCGAGGCTGGTGGCGGGATTGAGCTGGCCGGCTTTGCTGGTCGGCCTGGTCCTCGCGATGAAGGTGTACTGGGTCGCGCTGGCGTTCTCGCCGCGGCCCAGGCAGACGAAACTGAGCTGAAAGAAACATGGCTGCTCCAGGAACCGGACCGACCGCGGGCGAGTACATCGTCCACCACCTGACTTTCCTGCAAAACCA
>SEAY01000243.1 GCA_004144865.1 Comamonadaceae bacterium | reverse complement strand
CCAGCGGCATCTGCACCACGCCCGCGCAGTCGCATGCGGTGTCGGTCATCCCCGGCGAGGTGCAGTTCAGCTTCGAGGCGCGCAGCCAGGACGCGGCCACGCTGGAGCGCTTTCACCAGTTGATGCAGGACGAGTGCCGCGCCATCGCGGCGGACCGCGGCGTGCGCTTTGAGTTCGACGACAGGCTCTACACGGCTCCCGCCACCATGGACGAGGGCTGGATCCAGCGCTTCGAGGCCGTGGCCGCGCGCGCCGGCCAGACGCTGGAGCGCATCCCGAGCGGCGCAGGCCACGACGCCGCCGTGTTCGCGGCGGCCGGCATCGCCGCGTCGATGCTGTTCGTGCGCAATGCCCACGGCTCGCACAACCCGCAAGAGGCGATGGACATCGACGACTTCCTGCTGGGCACCGACTGGCTGGGGCAGGGCCTGATGGCCGCCTGACCGCACGGCGGGCGGGCACGCGGCTCGCCAGCTTGGTGCCGCAACGCTCGCGGCGGTGCATGGATGAACCACAGTTGTGCGCCGATCTTGCATACCAGTGGGCACGCTTCGTGCTGGTATGCAAGCCATGGCCATTTCCTCCACCGACATCAGCAGCCGCATCATCGAGGCGGTGATGGCGCAAAAGCTCGCCCCTGGCGCGCGGCTGGGGGAGCAGCAATTGGCCATGCTGTTCGATTGCAGCCGAACCATCGTGCGCGAGGCGCTCACGCGGTTGTCGGTGCGCGGCATCGTCACCGTGAGCGCGCGGCGTGGCTGGTACGTGATCGAGCCGTCGCAGGACGAAGCGCGCGAGGCCTTCGAGGCCCGCCGCGTGATCGAGCTGGGCCTGATTCGCGGCATGAAGAAGCTCGACAAGGCCGCCCTGCAATCGCTCAAGGCGCATCTTGCGCGTGAGAAAGCCGCCGTGCGCGGCAGCGACGTGGGTGCGCGCAGCTACCTGCTGGGCGACTTCCACGTGTGCCTGGCCGAATGCCTGGGCAACCACCTGCTGGCCGACACGCTGCG
>SEAY01000242.1 GCA_004144865.1 Comamonadaceae bacterium | reverse complement strand
CAACGACCTGATCGGCAACAACCTGGAGTTCGGCGTGTTCGTGCTCTCCAGCGGCCTGCCGCACATCAAGAGCGGCAAGGTGATCGCGCTGGGCACCAGCGAAGCCAAGCGCTCGGCCATCACGCCGGAGATTCCCGCGCTGTCGGAGACGCCGCAGTTCAAGAATGTGGACATGACCATCTGGTTCGCGCTGATGGCGCCGGCCAACCTGCCCAAGCCCGTCTTCGAGAAGATCAAGAAGGCGCTGAACGACACGCTGCAGTCGCCCGACTTCCGCAAGAAGATGGAAGCCAGCGGCTCCGTCGTGGCATCGCCCACCGTGGACATCGACAAGTACCTGGGCAGCGAGATCGCCAAGTACCAGAAGATCGTGCAGTTCGCCAAGATCGAGGAATGATGAACGCCCCGCTCACCTTCACACTCCCCGCGCCGGACATCGGCGCCTGGCGTGCCGGCAACACCGGCACCGAAGGCGTGTGGCGATTCGACAGCGGCCAGCCCGGCCGCCATGTGGCCATCACCGCGCTGGTGCACGGCAATGAGCTGTGCGGCGCCTGGGCGCTCAAGGGCCTGCTGGAGGCGGGCGTGCGCCCGCAGCGCGGCACGCTCACGATGGCGTTCTGCAATCTGGAGGCGTTCGACCGCTTCGATCCGCACAGCCATGACGCCTCGCGCTTCATCGACCAGGACATGAACCGCCAGTGGATCGACGAGCGCATGGACACGGCCGACAGCCGCGAGCGCCGCCGCGCCGCCGCGCTGCGCCCGTTCATCGCGCAGGCCGACTGGCTGCTGGACATCCACTCGATGCACGAGCGCGCCGCGCCACTGCTGCTGACCGGCGTGCAGCCGCGCAACCTGCAGCTGGCCAAGGCCATGGGTGCGCCCGAGCACATCGTGGTCGATGCCGGTCACAAGGACGGCGTGCGCATGCGCGACTACGGCCGCTTCGGCCTGGCCGATGCGGATGCCGGTGATTCACGCTCGCTGCTCGTCGAATGCGGCTTTCACGGCGACGAGAGCAGCCGCGA
>SEAY01000241.1 GCA_004144865.1 Comamonadaceae bacterium | reverse complement strand
GACGCCGAGCAGGTGCGGGGGCGGCTGCCCGGGGACGGCCCCGATGCGGCCGCGATCGCGTCGCTGATCGCCGGCCTCGACGACGACACCCTGCTGCGGGCGATCCGGAACCTCGGCGGCCACGACCTCGACGCCCTGCGTGCCGCGTACGGGCAGATCGACGACACCCGGCCGACGGTGATCATCGCCTACACGATCAAGGGCCGCGGCCTGCCGACCCAGGGGCATCCGCAGAATCACTCGTCGCTTCTGACGGTGGAACAGTACGAACAGCTCGCCGCCGAACTGGGCATGGACCCGGTCGACCCGTGGGCCCGGTTCGAGCCGGACAGTGTCGCGGGTCGCGTCTGCGGTGCGGTTGCCCAGTGGTTGCAGCGTGACCCCGTTGACCTGGCAACCCCGCCAGCGGTCCCGGCCGATATCGGTCGCACCCCGACGGGGACGTCCACCACCCAGGCCGCACTGGGTCGGGCGTTGCTGGATCTGTCCCGGGAGGCACCGGAGGCGGCGAAGCGGGTGGTCACCGTCAGCCCGGATGTCTCCTCGACCACGAACCTGGCCGGGTGGTTGAACAAGGTGGGGGTGTGGTCGCCGAACGAGCGCCGCAACTGGTTCGACGACGACGCCGAGACGATCATGCACTGGCGAGAGAAGCCCACCGGGCAGCACATGGAACTCGGCATCGCCGAGACGAACCTGGTCGGGCTGATGGGTGAACTCGGCGCGGCGTGGAGTCGGTGGGGGCAGCCGCTGTTCCCGATCGGGGTGATGTACGACCCGTTCGTCGAACGCGCCCTCGAACCCTGGTCGTACGGCATCTACGCCGGTGGGCAGTCGATCCTGGTCGGCACCCCGTCCGGGGTGACCCTGGCGGCGGAGGGTGGGGCGCATCAGTCGATCAAGACCCCGTCGATCGGCCTCGAACAGCCCGGCTGCGTCAGCTACGAGCCGGCGTTCGCGATCGATGTGGAGTGGACGCTGCTCGACAGCATCTCCCGGTTGGGACGGCCGGACGGCTCCTCGTCGTACCTGCGGCTGTCGACCCGCCCGGTGGATCAGA
>SEAY01000240.1 GCA_004144865.1 Comamonadaceae bacterium | reverse complement strand
ATGCCACGGTTGCGCCGGAAGCGGCGGCCGTTGCAGTGGTGAAGGTCAGGTCACCGGAGCTCAGCGTCGTGCCGGCATCTTGCGAAGCCAGCGTGATGCCTGCAGCGCTGGCACCGTTGGCGATGTTGATGTCCACACCGGCTTCGTTCGTCAGGATCAGGCCATCGGCAGCGGAGTTCAGCTTGGCGGTGATACCGGTCTGCGAAGACACGTCGTTGAAGGACTTCACGGCTTCGGCCAGGCCGGCAGCGGTGTCGGTGGCCTTCACGTTGAAGGTCACGTTGGCGGCGGTGCTGTTGTCACCCTTGACCGACAGCGTGAACGCGCCGGTGCCGGCGAACTTCAGTTCGGACACGTTGCGGGCCGAAGCCGTCACGCCGGTGGAGTCGGTCACTGCGTTCACAGCGGCGGCCACGTCGGCAGCGGTGCCGGAGGCAGCGATGTTGACGGTCTTGGTTTCCAGGCCTGCCACCACGATGGTGCCGGAGCCTGCAGCCGAAGAGCCGGATGCATCGGCGGCGCCGGAAGCGGAGGTGGTCAGTTGCGTGCCGTACGTGCCGGTGCGGAAGTTACCCGTGGTGGCCGTGATGGTCTGGTTGGCGTTGGCGCCGACCTGGAACGTGGCCGAGCCGAACGAGCCGTCGAGCAGCTTTTGGCCGTTGAATTCCGTGGTCACGGAAATACGGTCCAGTTCGGACAGCAGCTGGCCCACTTCAGCCTGGATGGCCTTGCGGTCGCCGGCGGAGTTGGTGGCGTTGGCCGACTGAACGGACAGTTCACGCACACGTTGCAGGATGTCGCCGGAGGCCTTCAGTGCGCCTTCAGCCGTTTGCGCCAGCGAAATGCCGTCGTTGGCATTGCGCACGGCTTGGTTCAGACCGCGGATCTGGGAGGTGAAACGCTCCGAGATGGCCAGGCCGGCGGCGTCGTCCTTGGCGCTGTTGATGCGCAGGCCGGACGACAGACGCTGGATGGACGTGTTCAGCGACGATTGGCTCAAACCCAGGTTACGTTGGGCCGTGAGCGAGCTCAGGTTGGTGTTGATGGTAGATGCCATTGCA
>SEAY01000239.1 GCA_004144865.1 Comamonadaceae bacterium | reverse complement strand
CGACGAACAGCAATGTCACGAGCCTGTCGACTTCGACTTCGACGGGTATCTCGTCGCTGTCGACTTCGACCTCAACTGGCATCGGAAGCTTGTCGACCGGGGTGTCCTCGTTGTCCACGAGCGTCTCGTCGCTGTCCACTGGCGTCTCGTCGCTCTCGACTGGCTTGAGCACGACAAACAGCAATGTCACGAGTCTCTCGACCTCCACCTCGACCGGCATCTCGTCGCTGTCCACTTCCACATCCACGGGCATCGGCAGCTTGTCCACCGGCGTGAGCAGCCTGTCGACTGGTGTGTCATCGCTGTCCACCGGCATCTCGTCGCTGTCGACTTCGACGTCCACGGGCATCGGCTCGCTGTCTACCGGCGTGAGCAGCCTGTCGACCGGCGTGAGCTCGCTGTCCACCGGTGTCAGTTCGCTGTCCACGGGTGTGAGCACGACCAACAGCCGCGTGACCAGCCTGTCCACGTCGGCCTCGACGGGCATCAGCTCGCTGTCCACGGGTGTGAGCACGACCAATAGCCGCGTGACCAGCCTGTCCACGTCGGCCTCGACGGGCATCAGCTCGTTGTCCACGGGTGTGAGCACGACCAATAGCCGCGTGACCAGCCTGTCCACGTCGGCCTCGACGGGCATCAGCTCGCTGTCGACCGGCGTGAGCTCACTGTCCACGGGCGTGAGCACGGCCAACAGCCGCGTGACCAGCCTGTCGACCTCGACCTCGACGGGCATCAGCAGCCTGTCCACAGGCCTGAGCAGCACGACCAGCAACATCACCAGTCTGTCGACCGGCGTGAGCTCGCTGTCCACGGGCGTGAGTTCGCTGTCGACCTCGACATCGACCGGCATCAGCAGCCTGTCCACCGGCTTCAGCTCGCTGTCCACCGGCTTCGGTTCGCTGTCGACAGGCATCCTCTCGCTGTCGACCGGCCTGAGCACGACCAACAGCAACGTGACCAGCCTGTCCACGTCGGCCTCGACCGGCGTGAGCAGCCTGTCGACCGGCCTGAGCACGACCAACAGCAATGTGACCAGCCTGTCCACGTCGGCCTCCACCGGCAT
>SEAY01000060.1 GCA_004144865.1 Comamonadaceae bacterium | reverse complement strand
GTGCTGGCCCGCACCGGGCAGGCCTGAAGGCCGCGTGCGAGCGCCGACAATCGCCGCATGTTCCACATCGTCCTCGTCACTCCCGAGATCCCGCCCAACACCGGCAACGTGATCCGGCTGGCGGCCAACACGGGCTGCACGCTGCACCTGGTGGAGCCGCTGGGCTTCTCGATGGACGACAGGCACATGCGCCGGGCCGGGCTGGACTATCACGAGTACGCGGAAGTGCGGCGGCACCGCGACTGGGAGGCGCTGCTGGCCAGCGAGTCTCCCGACATGCAGCGGGTGTTCGCCCTCAGCACGCGGGCAAGCCGCGCGGTGCACGACGTCGCGTTCCGCCCCGGTGACTGGCTCGTGTTCGGCTCCGAGACCAGCGGCCTGCCCGCCGCGCTGCTGGACGCCTTCGCGCCGGCCAACCGGCTGAGGCTCCCGATGCGCGCCGGGCAGCGCAGCCTCAACCTTTCGAACGCGGTGGCGGTGACGGTGTTCGAGGCGTGGCGGCAGAAGGGATTCGCGGGGGCTGGCTGAGCACCTGCATTGCGCGACACAAGCAATATTTGGTTTCGCCCCGTTGTGTTTGAAACCCGGCGCACCGTCTCGCATCTGCGCTCTAACCGGCCCGTCAGGGCAGGCCAAGGCAACCCAGACTCCTTTCTTCCTCGCCCGCGTTCGCGCGGGCTTTTTTTTGGCGTAACGGTTTACATGGCTCAAGCGTAGCGGCGCGAAATCGACTCCGCCACGCACACCGGTTTCTCCACGCCTTCGCGGTGCACGGTCACCAGCCAGGTGGTCTGCACGCCCTTGTCGGGCAGGTCCTGGCACTCCTGCAGCTTCAGCGTGGCGCGCAGCCGGCTGCCCACCGGAACGGGCCCGGTGAAGCGCACGCGGTTGAGGCCGTAGTTCACGCCCATGCGCGTGCCGCGGATGTCCACCGCCGATTCGAAGAAGCGCGGGATCAACGACAGGGTCAGGAAGCCGTGGGCGATGGGGGCGCCGAACGGCCCGGCCTTGGCGCGCTCGACGTCCACGTGGATCCACTGGTGGTCGCCGGTGGCCTCGGCGAACTGGTCGACCTGCTGCTGGGTGATGGTGATCCAGTCGCTCACGGCGACATCCTGCCCCACCAGGGGCGGCAGCTCGGCCAGGGATTCGAAGATTCTCATGCCGCCAATGTAGTGCCCCGGCGGCCCCTCGCCTGTCACATCGGCTCCCCGTAGGTCGGGGTGAGCGCGAAGCCGAACCCCGACGTCCTCAGGCGTCGAGCCAGCGATGGATCCCCTGCCACTGCTCCAGGTCGCGCCCCACCTTGGCCGAACTCAGGTCCGACAGCGTCAGCCCGCGAGCCGCCAGGTGCACGTAGTTCTGCGTGGGCCGCAGGAAGCCCAGCACCGGCAGTCCCAGCGCATCGACAAACTCCTGCAGCTTGTCGGCCGCGATGGTGCGCGCGTCCACGCGCGTGCCCACGATGCCCACCTGCATCTTCCCCGCCTTGCGGTGCTGGGCCAGCTCGTCGAGGAAGGCGCGCGTGGCGTACATGTCGAAGATGCTCGGCGACAGCGGCACCACCACCTTGTCGGCGGAGCGCAGCGTGTCCTCCATCCACTTGCCATGCATGCCGGCGGGCGTGTCGAGCACCACGTGCGTGGTGCCCTTGGGCGGCTTGGCGATCTGCCCTTCCCCGATTTCCCAGCTCGCGATCGGCCGGGCCTCCGGCGGCCTCAGGCGCAGCCATAAGCGCGATGATTGCTGGCGATCGGCGTCGCCCAGCATCACGGGGTGGCCCTGGCTGGCGAAGTAGCCAGCGATGTTGGTGGCGACGGTGGTCTTGCCGACTCCGCCCTTAGGGTTCGCAACAACGACGACCGGCATCGACGGGCTCCTCTGCTGCGCGGCCGGGAAGCCGCTCTTCAGCTATGTTACAGGCCATGGATGAGTCAGCAAATCCTCGCGTCGGCAGCTACGTGCTGGCAGCCCACCCCAACTGGCGCGAATCCCGCGTCAACCGGCTGCTGCTGGAACGCGCCCGCGGCGTGGCGGGGGCCCGCGTGCAGGACCTCTACGGCGCCTACCCGGACTACGACATCGACGTGGCCGCGGAACAGGCCAACGTGCAGGCCGCGCCGCTCGTCGTGCTGCTGCACCCCATCCAGTGGTATTCGATGCCGGCGCTGATGAAGCTGTGGCTCGACGAGGTGCTGCGCTACGGGTGGGCCTACGGCAGCGGCGGCACCGCGCTGCAGGGGAAGGACCTGTGGCTGGTGGCCACCACCGGCGGCCCCGAGACGTCCTACCACCCGCAAGGCTACAACCGCTTCTTCTTCGACGCCTTCCTGCCTCCGTACGAACAGACCGCCTACCTGTGCGGCATGCGCTTCCTGCCGCCGTTGCTGCTGCACGGGGCGCACCGCGCCAGCACGCAGGAGGTGCAGGCGCACGTGGACGTCTTCGGCGATCGCCTGGCGACCTACCCTGGCTGGCCCGAGCTGGCCGACCTGCCGGCCTGCCCGGGCTGCGACGTGCCCGTCGCCGACCGGCCCGTGCCGCACGACGGGGCGGACTGATGGAACACGCGCCCGCCTGGCTGACCAACAGCCTCATCTACCTGGCCGCGGCGGTGATCGCCGTGCCGCTGTCGCGCGCGCTGGGCCTGGGGGCGATCCTCGGCTACCTCGCCGCCGGCATCGCCATCGGCCCCTGGGGCCTGGGCCTGGTGGCCGACGTGCAGGACGTCCTGCACTTCGCCGAGTTCGGCGTGGTGCTGATGCTGTTCCTGGTGGGCCTGGAGCTGGAGCCCAGGCGCCTGTGGAGCCTGCGCGGCCCGATCTTCGGCTGGGGCAGCGTGCAGCTGTTCGGATCCGCCGCCCTGATGACGGGCATCGCCGTGGCCTGCGGCGTCGACTGGCGCATCGCCCTGCCCGCCTCGCTGGCGCTGGCCGACTCCTCCACGGCCACCGGACTGCGCGCCATGGCCGACCGCAACCTCATGCCGACCACCTCGGGGCGCAGCATGCTGAGCGTGCTGCTGCTGCAGGACGTGGCGGCCATCCCCATCCTCGCGCTGCTGCCGCTGCTGGCGACCGCGGGCGCGCAAGCCGAAGGCAGCGGCTGGCTCGCGGCGGCGAAGGCGGTCGGCGTGATCGGAGCCATCGTGCTGGGCGGACGGCTGCTGCTGCGCCCGACGCTGCGCTGGATCGCGCGCAGCGATTCGCCGGAAATCTTCACGGCAGCCGCCTTGCTGCTGGTGGTCGCGACGGCCGCCCTCATGCACTCGGTGGGGCTCTCGATGGCGCTGGGCGCCTTCCTCGCGGGCGTGCTGCTGGCGGAGAGCGAGTACCGGCGCGAGCTGGAGACCGACATCGAGCCCTTCAAGGGCCTGCTCCTCGGCCTGTTCTTCATCGCGATCGGCATGACGATCGACTTCGCGGTCGTGGTGCGGGAGCCGCTGCTGGTCGCCGCCGTGGTGGCGGGCTTCCTCGCCGCCAAGGCCCTGGTGCTGTGGATCATGACGCGCCTGATGCCGATCCCCGCGGGCGAGCGGCCGCTGTTCATCGTGCTGCTGGCGCAAGGCGGCGAGGTGGGCTTCGTCGTGCTGCAGACGGCCACGGGCGCGCGCCTCCTCGACGCGCCGACCTCCTCGCTGCTGGTGGCGGCCATCACGCTGTCGATGCTGCTCACGCCACTGATGCTGCTGGCGGCCGACCGCTGGTCCGCGCGGTTCGCCACGGGCGCGGCGCGGGAGATGGAGGAACTGAGCGAGCCGCAGGACGCGCCCGTCATCATCGCGGGCTTCGGGCGCTACGGCCAGATCGTCGGCCGGCTGCTGGACGCGCAGGGCATCGCTTCCACCGTGCTCGATCACGATGCCGACATGGTGGAGGCCGCGCGCACCTTCGGCTACAAGGTGTTCTACGGCGACGCCAGCCGGCTCGACCTGCTGCGCATCGCCGGCGCGGCCCGCGCGCGCATCCTGGTGGTGGCGGTGGACGACCGCGAGCAGTCGTTGCGCATCGTGGACCTCGCGCGCGAGCACTTTCCGCACCTGGAGCTCGTGGTGCGCGCGCGCGACGTGCCGCACTGGAACGAGCTGCGCGACCGCGGGGTGCAGCGGGTGGAGCGCGAGCTGTTCGAATCCAGCCTGCGCAGCGGCCGCACCGTGCTGGAGGTCCTCGGCATGGGTCCCCACGAAGCGCGCCAGCACGCCCTGCGTTTCCGCCGCCACAACCTCGAGCTGTTCGAGAAGATGTACCCGCTGCACCGCGACCGCGCGCGCATGATCGCCACCGTGAAGCAGGGCCGCCGGCAGTTCGAGGAGCAGATGGCGCGCGAGCGCGCGGAGCGGGCCGAGCGCAGGCGGCGCGGCGAGGAGCGCACGCCGGGGTGGGATTCGGCCGACCGGGATTGACTTGCGGGCCGCGCGCCGCTGTCGGGGGTGTGCGTAGCGTCCGCCTTCCTTGACCGGGCGTCCGGCGCCTGCGCACTCCTTCACGCGCGCGGACGCATGGACTGCAATCCCGGACGCGCAGCCCTTGGCGCCGCGCGGGTGCGCGCCGAACATGCGCGCCCACCCACCCGAAGGAGAACTCCCATGCTGGCTTCCGCTCCCTCCCCCTATGCCCGCACGATCGCCGCGTCGCGCCGCGTGCGCTGGGACATCGAAGACGACGTGATCCGCGGCCGCGCGTTCGATGCGCACCGCAAGTTCCTCCCCGACGGCCTTTCGCTCGTCGGCGAACTCGCGTTCCTGTCCCCCGCCGATGCGCGCTTCCTGAGCCAGGTGCAGGGCCGCACCTACGTCAACCTGTTCGCCGTGATCGAGCGCTACATCGGCGCGAAGGCCCTCGACCTGAGCCGCTCCCACGCGCTCGGCGACCAGGTCGCCGTGGAAGCGCTGGTTCGCATGACGGACGAAGAGCTGAAGCACCAGGAGCTGTTCCGCCAGCTCGAAGGGCTGATGGCGCGCTCCATGCCCGCGGGCTACCGTCTCGTGCCCGAGCCCAATGTGCTCGCCCAGGCGGTGCTTTCGAACGGCGACTGGTCGGTGCTGGCACTCACCCTGTGCATCGAACTCTTCACGCTGGCGCACTACCGTGCGAGCATCGCCCCGAGCGAGGACCTGTGCCCGCTGTGGAAGGACGTGTATCGCTTCCACTGGACCGAGGAGGCGCAGCACGCCGTGCTGGACGAGGCGGAGTTCCTGCGCGAGGACGCGCGCACGGACGAGGCCGCGCGCGACCGCGGCGTGACCGAGCTGATCGGCCTCGTGTCGGCCATGGACGGAGTGCTCCAGGCCCAGGCGAAGGAGGACGCGCGCTACTTCCTGGAGAACGCGTCCGGGTGCTATGACGCCGGGCAGCAGCAGCGCATCGCGGACCAGGTGCTCAAGGCCTACCGCTGGCAGTACATCGTGTCCGGCGTCACCGAACCGCGCTTCCAGAAGGTGCTGTTCTCCACCCTGGGCGACGCGCAGGGTGCGCGCATCGCCGAAGCCCTGGGACCGCTGAGCTACGCGGCGCCGGCCCAGCCCGACCGCGACCCCGGACCCGTCCTCCATTAGGGGCTTGACGGCCGCCCGCCGGCCGCCTAGATTGAACGAATGGATAAATCGCCCGTTCAATCTAGACGGCGGCCCGCGGCCGCGAAGCATCCGGCACGGGGCCCGCGCACGGACGGCGCGAACACCCGGACGCTGATCCTCGATGCGGCGCGCCGGCGTCTCATCGAGCAGGGCTACGCCAGCCTCAACGTGCGCGACATCGCCCGCGACGCGGGCGTCAACCACGCCCTCATCGGCTACCACTTCAACGGCAAGCAGCAACTCGTGCTGGCCGTGCTGGACGAGGTGAACACGCGGCTGCTCGAGCGCCAGTCCCGCATGTACGCCGAGCCCGCCCGCGCTTCGCAGAAATGGCGCCAGGCCTGCGGCTTCTACGAGGAAGACCTGCAGTCCGGCTACGTCAAGCTGGTCATGGAACTGATGGGTGCCAGCTTCCACGACGAGGCGTTGCGCCGCGAGTTCACGCCGCGGCTGCTCGCATGGCAAAGCCTGATCGAAGGGGCGGTGGACAGCTTCATCGCCGAATCGGGCGTGCAGCTCCCCGTCTCCGCCCGCGCGATCTCGGCCTGGATCACCTGGTTCTGGATGGGCATGGAGGCCAGCATGGCGCTGGGCATCCCGGAGGAGCAGGGCCACCAGCGCGAAGCCCTGGACGCCATGGCGAAGCTGCTGCGCGGCGCCGAGGGCGCGGACCCGCCCGCCCGGAAGAGGAGGAAGCCATGAGCGAAGCCCCCCTGCCCCAACGCCTGCGCCTGGCCGCCGGCGCACTGCCCGCGCCGCACACCCTGCCCGATCCGTACCCTTACGAGACCGTCGAACCGCAGCGCGAGGGTTACGTCGAGCGCGGCGGCGTCCGCACCTGGTACGCGCAATTCGGCTCCAACGGGCCCTGGCTGGTGTTCTCGCCGATCTACCAGATCGCCAACAGCCACATCCTGCGCGGCGTGGTGCCGTGGCTGTCGCAGCACTTCCGCGTGGTGGTGATGGACCTGCGCGGCAACGGCCGCTCTGACCGGCCGCGGCGGCAGGAGGACTACAGCTTCGACGCCTACTACCTGGACCTGCTGGCCGTGCTCGACGCGTTGCAGGTGGACCGGCTGGCCATCGTGGGCATCTCGGCCACGGCGATGGCCGCGATCCGGCTGGCGGCGGAGCAGCCGCAGCGGGTGTCGCACCTGGTCTGCGCCGGCGGCTGGGTCGACATGCGCATGCAGGCGCCCGAGGCGCGGCTGGCCGCCGAAAAGGCGCTGGCAAAAATGCGCGCCGATTGGCCCGCGTTCCTGGATGCGTTCTTCGCTGCGGCGTTCAGCGAACCGCACTCCACCAAGCCGTACGAGGACGCCGTGCTGCGCAACGGCGGCGCCAGCGAGGGCGCCGTCGTGGCGCTGGGGCGCGAAGGCTGGCTCGGCAGGGACGTGCGCGAGGCCGCCGGGCAGGTGCGCTGCCCCACGCTCGTGATCCACGGCGACAACGACAGGATCGTCCCGTTCGCGCAGGCCGAGACGATCGCGGCGGCGGTGCCCGGCGCGCGGCTGCTCAAGGTGGAGGGCGGGGGGCACCTCATGGCGGTGCGCGACCCGGTACCCTTCTGCCGCGCGGTCCGCGACTTCGTCGGGGCGGCACCGGCGCGATCCACCTGGGTCCGCGGCATGGCGCGCAAGCCGCGCGCGCTGTTCGTCTCCAGCGCCATCGGCCTCGGCCACGTGCAGCGCGACTTGGCGATCGCGCGCGAGATGCGCCTGCAGCGGCCGGACCTGCAGATCGACTGGTTCACCGTGCACCCCGCCGCGACGTACCTCGAACGCGAGGGCGAGCGCGTCCATCCCATCTGCAGCCGCCTGGCCAACGAAAGCCGGCACTTCGAGCGCCAGGCCGGCGAGCACGACCTGCAGGCCTTCTTCGCACTGCGCACGATGGACGAGGTGATGGCCCGCAACTTCCTCGTGTTCACCGACCTCATGCGCGAGGAACATTTCGACATCGTGATCGGCGACGAGGCCTGGGAGATCGACTACCACTACCACGAGAACCCCGAACTGAAGCGCCAGCCCTTCGTCTTCCTGACCGACTTCGTGGGCTGCCTGCCCATGGAGGAAGGCAACGAGCGCGAAGCCTTCCTGTGCGCCGACCGCAACGCCGACGACATCGAGCACGTGGCGCGCTACCCGTGGATCCGGGATCGCGCCATCTTCGTCGGCAACGAGGAGGACGTGCCAGACCTGCCCTTCGGCCCCGGCCTGCCGCAGATCCGCGACTGGACGCGACGCAACTACACCTTCAGCGGCTATGCGCTGCCGTTCGACCCTCGCCAGTTGGGCGACGTCGAGGCCTTGCGGGCGCGCCACGGCTATGCGCGCGACGAGAAGATCGTGATCGCGTCCGTGGGCGGCACGTCGGTGGGCGCCCCGCTGCTGCGTCGCATCGCCGAGGCCTATCCGCTGATGAAGAAGCAGGTGCCCGGCCTGCGCATGGTGCTCGTGGCGGGGCCGCGCATTCCCCGTGACGCGCTGCCGCAGCACGAAGGCCTGGAAGTGCTGCCCTACGTGCACAACCTCTTCGAGCACCTGGCCTGCGCCGACCTCGCGCTGGTGCAGGGCGGCCTGAGCACGTGCATGGAACTGGTCGCCGCGCGCCGGCCTTTCCTGAGCTTCCCGCTGGAGCGGCATTTCGAGCAGTGCATCCACGTCACGCAGCGCATGCGCAATTACTGTGCGGAATGCAGCGTGCGCTTCCGCGAGCTCACGACGCAGGGGCTCGCCGAGAGGGCGCTGGAGACCCTGCACCGGCCGGTCGCCTACAAGCCGGTCGAGACGGACGGCGCCGCGCGCGCCGCCCGGCAGGTGCTGGACGTGATGGACAACCGGCACTGGGCGGCAGCGTGAACCTGGACGGATTCGCCACCGAAGACGACGCGCTGTCGGAGGCGCTGCGCAGCGTGCGGCTGGAGCAGGCCGCCTTCGCGCAGGCGAGTGTCGGCGAGGGGTGCAGCCTCCGCCACGCCGGTGCGCCCGGCGCGAGCCGGGGCGTCGTGTGCTACCAGGTCCTCGAGGGCGCCTGTGCGCTCACGCCCCGCAACGAGCCGGAGCGCTTGCTGCACAAGGGCGCGCTGGTGCTCCTGGCCGATGGCATCGCGCATGAAGTGCGCGCGCTGCCCGGGGAGCCGGCCACCTGCCGCCTCCTGCGCGGCGTGTTCGCTTTCGAGGGCGGCGCGTGGCCGCGGCTGCTCTCCGGGCTTCCGCCCATCGTGTCGCTCGACATGGGCGGACGGCTGGAAACCCTGCAGGCTGTCCTCTCCGTGTTCCTGGCGCGCGCCGAGGCGGCTTCCCCCGGGCACGAGGCGGTCAAGCGGCGCCTCGCGGAGGCCCTGCTGATGCAGGCCATCGACACCCTCGTGGACGCCGATCCCGCGCTGCGCAGGCGCCTGCTGGCGACGACCGATGGCGTGGTGCATCGCTGCCTGGCGCTGATGGAGCGGCAGCCGGAGGCTCCCTGGACACTGCAGTCGCTCGCCCAGGAGGCCCACACCTCGCGCTCCGTGCTGGCCGAGCGCTTCATGCTGCTCGTCGGCGAGCCGCCCATCGCCTACCTCACCCGCCTGCGGCTGAACGCCGCCGCGCGGCTGCTGGCGCAGACAGCGTGGCCGCTCGCCCGCGTGGCCGAATCTTCGGGATACCAGTCGGAAGCCGCGTTCTGCCGCGCGTTTCGCAGGCACTTCGCGACGACACCGGCCGGATGGCGGCGCAGCCGCAGCGCCGCGGCGCCCCGGCTAGCGCGCGAGGAACCCGTCCCACACCAGCTTCACCCCGGTGAGCAGCATGCCGGCATACAGCAGCCGGTAGAACAGCCGTGGCTGGATGCGGTGGGCCAGGCGCACGCCCGCCAGCACGCCTATGGGGGCGAAAGGCATCAGCGCCAGTGAGGTGGCCATGTTGCGCAGGTCCAGCAGCCCGAGCCAGCCGTACGGCATCCACTTGCTCAGGTTGATCACGAAGAAGAACACGCTCATGGTCGCCGCGAAGGTCACGGGCGCCAGGCGCAGCGGCAGCACGTAGGCCGTCACCGGCGGGCCGCCCGCGTGCGCGACGAAGCTGGTGAAGCCCGAAGTCGCGGTGAGGATGCCACCCAGCCACTTCGGCGGCGGCGCGCTGTCCGCACGCGGCGGGAACAGCACGCGCTGCGCGAGGAACACCAGCGTGAACACGCCCACGATGCCGGCCACCAGCCGCGCATCGAGCAGGCGGAACAGCAGCGTGCCGATCACCGTGCCGACGAGTCCGGCGGGGACCAGGAAGCGCAGCAGCTTGGCGTCCCACTTGCCGCGGTAGGCGTGCAGGCCCATGAGGTCCATCACAAAGAGGATGGGCATGAGGATGGCGGCGGCCTGCGGCACGGTGACCGAGAGCGCCATGATGGGAACCGCCAGCGAGCCGAAGCCGGCGCCGAAGCCGCTCTTGCTGAGGCCGAGGAGGAGGACGGCGGGGATCGCGACGGCGTAGAAGTGCCAGTCGGTGATGAGGGGGAAGGGCACGGGGGAAGGGGCTGGAAGCCTTCAGCCCACCCGCTTCTTCAGCGCCTGCAGCGACACCAGCAGGTCGGCGATGAACTTCGCGGTGGGCTCGTCGGTCAGTTCGCCCTGCGCGTTGAATTTGGTTTGCGCGTTGCCGATGAACACTTCCGGCTTGTTCACCGTGAAGGTGTTCATGTAGACCAGGATCTTGCGCAGGTCGTACTGGCCGCGCGCCGTGCCCAGGGGGCCGCCGCTCGCGCCCATGATGGCGACGACCTTGCCGTCGAAGGGCGGCTCGGGCGGGCGCGACATCCAGTCCAGCGTGTTCTTCAGCACGCCCGGCACCGAGAAGTTGTACTCCGGCGAGACGAGCAGCAGCGCGTCGGCCGCGCGCACCTGCGCCTTCAGCTCCGCGACGGGCGCGGGCTCGCCGGCCACGCGCACGTCGTCGTTGTACATGGGGATCCTGGAGATGTCCGCGATGGCGATCTCCATGCCTGCCGGGGCGAGCTTCTGCGCGGCGCGCAGGGCCATGGCGTTGAAGGAAGCCTGGCGCAGGCTGCCGCAGATGCCGAGAACTTTCATCGTGCTTTCGGTGGGTTGAATGTCATTCCGCGCGGATGCCCAGGGTCTTCACCAGCCGGGACCAGTGCTCCACATCGCGCTGCACCACCGCGCGCGCATCATCGCCGATCAGCGCCATGGGCTTGCCGCCGGACTTGCCGAGGGTCTCCTGCACGTCGGCCATCGCCGCGACCTTGGCGAAATCCGCGCGCAGCTTCTGCAGCGCCTCGGGCGGCGTCTTCGCGGGAGCGAACAAGCCGAACCAGGATTCGAGCTGCAGTTCGGCCGCGCCGCTTTCCAGCACGGTGGGCACTTGCGGATGCATCGTGTTGCGTGCGGCGCCGGAGACGGCCAGCGCCTTTGCATTGCCCGCATCCACCTGCACTCGCGCCGTGGGGGAGAGATCGAAGAACAGGTCGACGCGTCCGCCCAGCAGGTCCTGGTACGCCGGCTGCGCGCCGCGGTACGGCACGTGGGCAACGTCCACCTTCGCCAGGTGCCACAGCGCGGCGGCCAGCACGTGCTGGCCCGAGCCGTTGCCGGCCGACGCGTAATTCAGCTTGCCCGGGTTCGCCTTCGCGTACGCCAGTACTTCCTGCAGGCTCTTCATCGGCAGGTCCTTCCGGCCCACCAGCGTGTAGCTGTAGCTCACGAGCAGGCCCACCGGCTCGAAGTCGCGCAGGCTGTCGTAAGGCAGGTTCGCGTACAGGCCGGGGTTGAGCGCGAGGTTGGACACCGAGCCGACCAGCAGCGTGTAGCCGTCGGCCGGCGCTTTCGCCGCGAAATCGGTGCCGACCAGCGTGCCGGAGCCCGTCCTGTTCTCGACGACGAAGCTCTGCCCGCTCACCTTGCCCATGCGGTCGGCGATCAGCCGCCCCACGGTGTCGAAGCCGCCGCCGGGCGGCTGCGGCACGACGATGCGCACCGGCTTGTTCGGATAGGCCTGCGCGAAGGCGGCGAGCGGCAGCGCGAGCGCTGCGGCGCAAAGGAAGCGGCGTGCGGCCTGCATGTTCAACGCTCCAGTGCGCCGCCCGCGAGCCAGCGCTCGCCGCGGCGATACAGCTCCTGGACCACCGGGCCCTTGAGCATCGGCATGTCCATCTTGACCTTGTAGCCGATGCGCGTCTGGATGTAGGCGAGGTGGCGATAGCCCTCGGGCATCTTCGCGAGCATCTCGGTGTCCAGCTTCAGCTGCGCCGTGGGATCCACGGGGTCGATGCGGTCCTTCTCATAGATCGGCTGGCGGTGCAGCACCTTCCACGCGCCTTCGTGCTTCATGATGAAGTCGTGGAAGCGGCCGGTGCACACCACGTCGCACAGCACCGGGCCATCGATGCCTTCGACCATGCCGCGCTGCGAGATGGTCATCTTGGTCTGCGCGATCGCGCGGTCGCCCTGCACCTCGATGGCGGAGCCGCCCAGGAAGTGCAGGATGCTCACGCCCTTGTCCCAGCCTTCCTGCGTCACGCGGATGAAGTCGCGGAACGGTCCCTGGAACCAGGTGGCCATCATCACGCCGTCCGGATGCCAGACCGTGGCGAAGCGCTCCCAGTCGCCGGCATCGCGCCACACGGCCCAGCGCTCGACCAGCTCGCGGATGAGGAGCTTGTCGGTCATCGTGTCGTCCATGGTGTCTCCTTGTCGGCGCGAATGTAGGGCCAGGGTCGCGATGGGGGAAGGCGGAGCGGGGGAAAGGAGTTTTCCGCGGGGTGAAAAGGCACTTGCTGTCATCCCGGGCTTCAATGGCTGTCATCCCGGGCTTGACCCGGGATCCACGCTGCGCCTGATCGAGCGCCGCAATGGATTGCGGGTCAAGCCCGCAATGACAACCTCAAGCCTCGATCCCCAAATAGGCCTTCTGGATCTCCGGCCGCTGCAACAGGTCCTGCGCGTCGCCCTCGGACACCACGCGACCCTCCTCCAGCACGTAGGCGCGGCTGGCGATGCTCATGGCCATCGCGACGTTCTGCTCCACCAGCAACACCGAAGTTCCCTGGTCGTTGATGTGCCGGATGGCCTTGAACATGTCCAGCACCACCAGGGGCGCCAAGCCTAGCGACGGCTCGTCCAACAGCAGCAGTTGCGGCCGGCTCATCAGCGCGCGGCCGATCGCCACCATCTGCTGCTGGCCGCCGGACAGCGCGCCGGCCGGGCTGTGCAGCTTCTGCTTCAGCACGGGGAACAGCGTGAGCACGTGCTCCATCGAGGTGGCCCGGTGCGACTTCGCCGCGGGCAGATAACTCCCGAGCTCCAGGTTGTCGCGCACCGTCATGCCGGTGAAGAGGCGCCGGCCCTCCGGCACGATGGCGATGCCCGCCGCGCAGAAGCGATGGGAGGGCAGCTGCGTGATGTCCTGGCCGTCGAAGCTGAGGCGCCCGCCCTTGGCGCGATGCAGCCCCGCGATCACGTTGATCAGGGTGCTCTTGCCGGCGCCGTTCGGCCCGACCACGCACACCAGCTCGCCGCGGCCGACGCGCAGCGAGACGTCCCACAGGGCGGGCGCGGCGCCATAGTTGGCCTGCAGGTTGGCGACGTCAAGCATAGGCGGGCTTCCCCAGGTAGGCATTCACCACTTCCGCGTCCTGCATCACCTCGCTGGCGGCGCCCTGCGCGATCAGCTTGCCGTGGTTCAGCACCACGATGCGGTCGGTCAGCGCCATCACGGCGCGCATCACGTGTTCCACGAAGACGATGGTGGAGCCCTGGTCGCGGATGCGGCGGATCAATGCGATGGCTTCGTTGATCTCGCCGGGCGTGAGGCCGGACAGCACCTCGTCCAGCAGCACCAGCCGCGGCCGCGCGGCCAGCGCGCGGGCCAGCTCCAGGAACTTGCGCTGGTGCAGGTTGATGTCGTCGGGGAACGCGTGCGCGCGGTCCTGCAGGCCCGTGAACTCCAGCCACTTCCAGGCTTCGCGCTCCGCCTCCTTCGGCCGCAGCGATGCGCAGCCGAACATCGCCACCATGGACACGTTCTGCAGCACCGTCATGTGCTTGAAAGGCCGCGGGATCTGGTAAGTACGCGCGATGCCGGCATGCGCAATGCGGTGGGCGGGCAGCCCCGTGAGCGGCTGGCCGTCGAACACGACCTCGCCGCCGGACAGCGGGTAGTGGCCGCTCACAACGTTGATGAAGGTGGACTTGCCTGAACCGTTGGGCCCCAGCAGGCCGAGGATCTCGCCCTGGCGCACCTGCAGGGTGACCTTGTCGAGCGCCTGCACGCCCTTGAAGGCCTTGGAGAGGTTGCGGACTTCGAGGAGGGGCTGGCCGGCCTGGATGGCCGGTGCGGCTGGTTTGGCGCCGTCTGGATCCCGGGTCAAGCCCGGGATGACAGCCTGAGCGCCCGGGATGACGGCATGGGCGCCCGGGATGACGGCATGGGCGCCCGGGATGACGGCATGGGCGCCCGGGATGACAGGCTTGGGTTCCGTAGGGTGGGCAGCTGGCTGCCCACCATGCACGCCCGCGACCCGCTTGCGCTTCAAAAGCTTCCCGAGGATCCCATCCGGCATGAACAGGATCACCAGCACCAGGATCACCCCCACCGCCGCCTTGCCCGCCACCGCGTGGTCTCCCGCGGTGAACGTGTACAGCAGTCCCGTGATCGCCGCCGCGCCCACCGCCGGCCCGGCCCAGTGCCGCGTGCCGCCGAGCACGCTCATGAGCACCACCGTCAGCGGCACCGTGATGTTGAAAGTTTCCCCCGCCGTCACGTACTGCACGAACAGCGCGTGGATGCCGCCGGCCAGCCCCGCCAGCGCGCACGAGATCGCGAAGGCCGCCAGCTTGTAGCGGAAGGTGGGCACGCCCATCACCTCCGCCACGTCCTCGTCGTCGTGGATCGCGAAGAGGCCGATGCCCAGCTTGGACGCGTAGACCTTGTAGGCGACCAGCGCCGTGGCGATCGCCGCGAGCAGGATCATCAGGTACAGCGAAGAGGCCGGTGACGGCCCGAGCTTCGGCGTCTCGACCGCGTTCAGGTACACGCCCGGCCCGCCGTCCACCGGCGAGTTGAGGATCACGGTGGCGACCACGAAGGTCACCGCCAGCGTGAGCAGCGCGAACAGCTCGCCGCGTACTGCCTTCACGCGGAACACAACGAACCCGAGTCCCAGGCCCAGCAGCGCCGGGATCAGTGCGGCGAATGGCAGCGTCGCGAGGAAGGGCCACTCCAGCTTGCCCGCCAGCGCGGCCGTCGTGTACATGCCGATGCCGAAGAAGGCCCCATGCCCGAAGGAGAAATAGCCCGAATAGCCCGAGAGGATGTTCCACGAAAGGGCCAGCACCGCCCAGTGGCACACCAGGTAGAGGATGGATTCGTAGAACTGCGGCAGCCCGAGCCAGGGAACGCTGGCCAGCACGGCGCCCACAGCCAGGATGGCGGCGACGGTCTTGTTCATGTGCCGGCTTTCGCGGGTCGGAACAGCAGCATCACGATCAGCAGCGAGAACGACACGATCGGTGCCCACGAAGGCGAAGCCACCGCCATGGTGATGGCCTCGCTCACGCCGATGATCACGCCGGCCACCAGCGGCCCGAGCGCGCTGCCCAGGCCTCCCAGCATCACCGCCGCGAACACCACGCCCACCCAGGCGAAGATCTGCGAGGGCGCCAGGGTGAACATCAGCGCCAGGCACACGCCCGCCACGCCCGCCAGCGCGGCGCACGCACCGGCGAGGTAGAGCGACAGCAGCCGCGAGTTCACGCCGTAGGCCGCCGCGATCGGGCCATCCTCCGCCATCGCGCGCAGCGCCTTGCCCAGGTCGGTGTAGCGCATCGCCGCCCAGATGCCGAAGGCGATCGCAAGCGCGAGCCCCAGCGTGAGCAGTTCCGGCACCGGCACGTACAAGTTGCCGATGGTGAACTTCATCTGGTTGTACTGCGACTCCAGCCGCCGGTAGTCCGCCGTCCAGATGCCCTGGATGCCGCTTTCGATCACCACCGTGATGCCGAAGGTGACCAGCAGCGAGTTGAACGGCGTGATGGAGAACTTCGACAGCAGCCACTGCATGCCCACCCCGATGGCGAAGAACAGCGGCGGGATGATCAGCAGCCCCACGAGCGGATCGACGTGCCACACCGTGGCCATCTGGTAGCTGAGGTAGCCGCCGAGGAAGACCAGGCCGAAGTGCGACAGGTTGATCTGGCGCAGCAATCCCCAGGTGAGCCCGAGCCCCAGCCCGATCAGCCCGTAGAGGCTGCCGATGAAGATGCCGGAGAGGATGGACTGCGCCAGCAGGTTGAAGCTGGGAAGCGTCATGGGGCCCTTCGCCTCAGCGGCCCTGGAAGCGCGCGCCCGGGGCCGCGGCGGCCTCCGGCCACACCACCTTCCACTGGCCGCCCTGCACCTGCTTGATCTTCATGAGGTCGTCGCCGTAGTTGCCGGGACCGTCGAAGCGCAGGCGCCCCTGGATGGTGTCCACGCGGTTCTTGCGCAGCCACTCCGCGATCTTCTTGTCGTCGAGGCTGTTGGCGCCGCGCACGCCGGCTTCCAGGATCTGCCACGCCGAGAAGGACGCGGCCGCCTGCACTTCCACCGAGCTGTCCGGCAGGTTCGCCGCCTTCGCGCGCTCGTTGAAGATCGCCACGAATTCAGCGGCCGTGCCCTGGTTGGTGAACGGCGGGTGTTCCTCGAAGATGGTCAGCGCCAGCGCCTTGTCGCCCTCGGGCGACTTGGTCATCGGACCCGGCGCCGGATACAGGTGGAAGTGGATGGGCGGGACGTAGTCGATCTTCTTCATCGCGTCGAGCAGCATGTTGCCTTCCAGCGCGATGTCGCCTATCCACAGCATGTCCGGCTTGGCATCCTTCACGCGCGCCGCGATCGGGCCGAAGTCGCGGTTGCCGAAGTCCCATTCGAGGAACAGCACTTCCTTCAGGCCGCGCTTCTTGGCCACCTCGCGGCCGCCCAGCGACATGAAGTGGATGGACGGGAACTTGCTCGTGACGATGGCGATGGTCTTGGGCGGATTGCGCGAGGCCGCCAGCATGTCGAACAGCGTGTTCGATACCGTCGTCTGCGGCTGGTGGCCCAGCGACCAGGCGGGGAACTGCATGTCGTACTTGGCGAGCGACGGAATGCCGAAGGTGTGGTGCACCAGCACCTTGTTGTAGCGCTGGGCCACGCCCATCGCCGACAGGATGGCGCCGGTGGCGTACGGGCCCATCAGCAGGTCCACCTTGTCGCTCGTGACCAGCTGCTCGTAGAGCGTGCGCGCGAGGTCCGGCTTGGACTGGTCGTCCTTCACGATCCACTGCACGGGGCGTCCCAGCAGGCCGCCGCGCTTGTTCAGGTGCTCCACGTAGATCTCGCCCACCAGCTTGTGCGTGAGCGCAGTGGCCGACAGCGGCCCGGTGAGGGCCAGCGTGCTGCCGATGCGGATCGGCTGGCCTGCGGGGGCCTGCGCCCAGGCGGGGAGCGCCAGTGCGCCGGCTGCGGCGCCGATGGCGGAAAGGGTACGGCGGCGAGAGAGGGTCATGGCTTGTCTCCTGTCGTTGGTTTGCTGCTGTTCAATCCACCTGCGCGCCCGAGCGCTTCACCAGCTCGGACCACTTCGCGGTCTCGGTGCGGCCGAAGGCCGCGAGCTCGTCGCCCTTGAGCAGGGGCACTTCCAGGCCCTGCGCGGCGAGCTTGGCCTTCACCTCGGGATTCGACACGGCTTGCGCTACGGCATCGCGCAGCTTCGCCAGCACCGGCGCCGGCGTGGCGGCGGGCGCGTAGAGCATGAACCAGGCCGTGAGGTCGAAGTCGCCCACGCCCTGCTCCGCGATCGTGGCCACCTCGGGCGCCGCACTGGCGCGCTTCGCGCTCGACGCGCCGAGGGCGCGCAGCTTGCCGGCCTTGATGTGCGGCATCACCGCCGCCGGGTGGTAGAACATGAAGTGCGCCTGGCCGGACATCACGTCGGACATCGCCATGCCGCCTTCCTTGTACGGCACGTGCACCATCTCGCCGCCCAGGCGCGACTTGAGCAGCTCGCCCGCCAGGTGGCCCGAGGTGCCGTTGCCCGCCGAGGCGAAGCTCACGCCACCGCTCTTCGCGGCCTGGGCCTTCAGGTCGGCCAGCGACTTGAACGGCGAGTTGGCCGACACGACGAGCAGCGTGGGCGTGTAGCCCGCGAAGCCGATGGGAGCGAAGTCCTTCTGCGCGTCGTACGGCATGCGGCGATACAGGCCGGGGTTGATTGCATGCGTCCCCACCGTTCCCATCAGGATCGTGTAGCCGTCGGCGGGCGCCTTGGCGACGAGGTCTGCGCCTATGTTCCCGCCGGCACCCGCCTTGTTCTCCACGACGATGGCCTGCCCGAGCGGCTTGGACAACGCTTCCGCGTAGACGCGGGCGATGATGTCGGTGGTGGTACCGGGGCCGAAGGGCACGACCAGCCGGATGGTCCGGTTCGGATAGTCCTGGGCCGCAGCCGCGAGCGGCATTCCTGCAGCGAGGGTGGCCAGGGCGGCCACGAACGTACGGCGCATCGTCACTTGCTTGTCTCCTTGTGCGGAGCCCGCGGCTTCCAGCCGTGGGCCAGTTCCTCGTTGTGCTCGCCCAGCACCGGCGGCGCGGTCACCTCCAGCGGCCGCTCGCCGTCGAAGGAGACCGGCGAGCGCACGGTGCGGAAGGTGCCCACCACCGGGTGCTCGGTCTCCACGAACAGCTGCAGGTGCCTGGCCTGGGGATCGTCAGGCACTTCCTCCGTGGTGTACATGGGGGAATACGGCACGTCCTGCGCCTCCAGGCGGCGGCACCATTCGGCGCGATCCTGCCGCTGGAAGATCGGCCGCAGCACCTGGATCAGCGCGTCCTGGTTGTCGATGCGCCCCTGCCGGCTGGCGAAGCGCTCGTCCTGGAAGATGTCCGGCCGCTCCATCGCGGTGGCCAGGCCCTGCCAGAACTTTTCCGGCGAGGACATGTGCAGCGCCACCCACTTGCCGTCCGCGCACTCCAGCACGTACGACTGCGACACGCTGGGGCGGCTGAAGGGGCCCATCACTTCGTTGGCCGAAAACAGGTGCTGGAACGCATCGAGGTTGAAGTGCGTCATGGCCTCGAACATGGACAGGTCCACGCGGCGCGCGGTGCCGCGCTTCTCGCGGTCGTACAGCGCGCCGAGGATGCCGTAGGCGGCGTAGAAGCCGGTGACGAGGTCGGCGATGGCGGGACCCACCACGCGCGGATTGGCCGGATTCACCAGCAGCCGCAGGTAGCCGCTGGCGGCCTGCGCCACGCTGTCGTAGGTGGGGCGATGCGCCGCCGGGCCGGTGGAGCCGAAGCCGCTGATGGCGCAGTAGATCAGGCGGTCGTTGATGCCCTTCAGGCGATCGAACCCGGCTCCTATCGTGTCGGCGAAGCCCGGGCGGAAGTTCTGGATGTAGACGTCCGCATCCTTCACCAGCGCGTCGAACTTCTCCAGGTCCGCCGCCTGCTTGGTGTTGAGCGTGACGCTGCGCTTGTTGCGGTTGACGGTCTGGTAGTGCGGCGAATAGAGCCCGCCCTTGAACGCGCGGAAAGGATCGCCCGTGCCGGGGAGCTCCACCTTCACGACGTCCGCGCCCAGGTCGGCCAGCAGCATCGAGGCGGCCGGCCCCGTGATGAAGGTGCCGTGTTCCAGCACCCGCACGCCTTCGAGCACCTTGATCACTTGGCGGCCTCCGGCATCGCGCCCGTGTATTCGAACTCGCGCGTGGCCTGGTACGAGAGGGCGAAGCCGATGGGGTCGCTCATCTCCTCGTTCAGGTGCGCGATCAGGCTCGCGGTGCGCGCGAGGATGGGAACGCCCTTGAGCGCTCCCACGGGGAAGCCGACACCCAGCAGCACGGCGGGAATCGCGGCGGACACGTTCAGGCGCAGGTCCTTGCCGACGATGCCGGGGATCACGTCTTCCACGGCCTGCGCGATCTCCACGAAGTGCTGCCCGCCGCCCGCCTTGCGCGACACCTCGAACAGGGCATCGACGCGGCGGTCGCGTTCCTTGTGTTCCGGGTGGCCATAGCCGGGGATGGCCTGCTTGCGCTCGCGCCGGCCGGCCACGACGGCCCGGGCCGCTTCGCGCAGGTCGCCGCCGCGCTTCTTCGCCTCCTCGTCGATCTCGACGAACATGCGTCCGGCCGTCTCCGAAGCCCCGAGGATCACCGAGCCGCAGCCCAGGATTCCGGCAGCCACCGCGCCCTGCAGCGCTTCCGGCGCGGCCGCATAGGTCATGCGCGCCGCTTGCACGCTGGGCACCAGGCCGTGATCAGCGATGGCGACCAGCGTGGCGTTCAGCACCGCGCTGGCCGCCGCGTCGGGCTTGCGGCCGGTGAGCAGGAAGTGGAAGTAGTCCGCGAAGTTCACCTGCCCGATCAGGTCGCGCGAGAGGTCCTGGCCGCGCACGACGATGGTGTCCGCGTTGGACGTGGTGATGGCGGATCGCGGCACGGTGGCCTTGCCGATCTTCAATTGGGTTCTCCCGTGTTGGTTTGTGGGGTGTCGTCGGGGTTCGCCTGCGGGCTCACCCCGACCTACGAGATGGGAGGCTCTTGTAGGGCGGGGTGAGCCCGCAGGCGAATCCCGCCGCTGCCGCGATCACCGCGCCGAAGGCACCAGCCTGAAGTCGTACTTCGCCGTGTAATACGGCTTGGCCATGTCCCGCCCGTCCGGCGCCTTGCCCGGCTGGTGCTTCGGAAACTCCACGACCAGGCTGTTCCGCACGCCGAACACCGCGTCCGAATCGAGGTACGGGCTGTCCTTCACGAAGATGTGCGTCACCAGGCGCTCGTGCCCCGGCGCGTTGAGCATCATGTGCATGTGCCCGGGGCGGTTGAGGTGGCGCCCCATGCGGTCCAGCATCGCGCCCACCGGCCCGTCGCCGGGCACCGGATAGAAAGTCGGCTTGATCGACCAGAAGCGGTAGTTGCCGTCCTTGTCCGTGCGGAACTGGGCGCGCAGGCTCATGCTGTCGCCTTTCTGCATGTCGTAGAGGCCGCCCTCGTCGCCGGACCAGACGTCGAGCTCGCAGTTGGCGATCGGCTTTCCGGACGTATCCGTCACGCGCCCGTGGTACAGCGTGGGCTCGCCCAGGCCTTCGCCGATGTCATCGCCCAGCTCCTTCTTCGGCGCGCCCGGCCAGAAGAAGGGGCCCTGCACCGTCGCTTCGGTGGGCTTCTCGCCCGGCTTGTCGGCCAGCGCCTTGGCGCCGCGCGCCTGCTCCAGCGCCACGACGAGCATGGAGATTCCCAGCGTGTCCGACAGCAGGATGAACTCCTGCCGCTTCTCGTCGCACTTCTTTCCGGTGGCGGTGAGGAACTGGATGCCGGCCATCCACTCGTCCGGCGTGAGGTCCACTTCGCGGGCGAAGGCGTGCGCGTGCGATCAGCCAGCCCGCAAAGTGATGAATTTCAACCGTTATGATCGATGCCATCGATCGCAATACGGGCGAACCCGCACATGGAACTGCGCCACCTCCGCTACTTCGACGCGCTGGCGGAAACGCTGAATTTCACGCGCGCCGCGGAGCGCCTTCACGTCACGCAGTCCACGCTGTCGCACCAGATCAAGCAGCTCGAAGAGGAACTGGGCGCGCCGCTGTTCGACCGCGGCGGCAAGCGCGTGCGCATGACGGAAGCCGGCGAGATCCTGCGCAGCCACATGACCCCGGCGCTGGAGCAGATCGACCTGGGCGTGCAGGCCCTGCGCGCGCCGGGAGAAGCGGTGACCGTCAGCATCCGCCTGGGCACCACGCCCAGCTTCAACACGCAGATGGTCCCGCAATGCGTGGCCACGCTGCTCAAGTCCTATCCCGGCATCCAGGTCGCGGTGGAGGAACTCGCCGCCGGCCAGATCCTCAAGCGGCTGCGCTCGGGGCACCTGGACATGGCGGTGTCGTACCCGCCCGGCGACGGCGGCGACCTCTGGTTCGAGCCGCTCTACAACGAGGAGCTGCGCCTGCTGGTCGCGAGCGACCATCCGCTCGCGCGCCGCCGCAAGGTGCGCATGGTGGAGCTGCACAACCTGCGCATGGTGCTGCTGCCCGCGCAGTTCCTCACGCGCAAGCTGCTCGACGACTGCTTCGTCGCCGCCGGCGCGAAACCCATCGTGGTAGCGCAGCTCAACTCGGTGGCGCCCATGATCGAGCTGGTCCGCCAGACCGACCTGGCGGGCATCATTCCCGAAAGCGCGGTGGGGCAACGCGAGGGACTGCGGGTGATCCCGCTGGAGGATCCGACGCCGATCCGCACGCCGGGGATGCTGTGGCCGAAAGGGGCCGCGAGGTCGCCTGTGCTGAAGCACCTGGCGGAGATCATCCGGAGGGCGGCGGGGGAAGCGGCGTGAAGCCGGTGGTGGTCGACCTCATCGACGGCACCTACGAGCTGTTCCGGCACTTCCACGGCTTGCGCCGCTTCACCAAGGGCGAAGACCGGCCTTTCGGCGCCGTGGTCGGCGTCCTGAATGGCGTGCTGCAACTGCTGGAGAACCGCGCCACGCACGTCGGCGTCGCGACGGACCACGTCATCGAATCGTTCCGCAACCGCCTGTGGCCCGGCTACAAGACCGGCGAAGGCATCGAGCCTGCGCTGCTGGCCCAATTCCACCCGCTGGAGGAAGCCCTCGTCGCCATGGGAGTCGCGGTCTGGCCGATGATCGAGCTGGAAGCCGACGACGCGCTCGCGAGCGCGGCCCGGCTGGCGGACGCGGACTCCCGTGTCGAGAAGGTGCTCCTCTGGACTCCCGACAAGGACCTCGCGCAATGCGTGCGCGGCACCCGCGTCCTCCAGGTGGATCGCCGGGCCAACCAGATCCGCACGGCCGCCGACATCCGGGAGAGGTTCGGCGTGGAGCCGGCACGGATCCCGGACTACCTGGCGCTGGTGGGGGACGCGGCCGACGGCTATCCGGGCATCCGCGGCATCGGCCGCGTCGGTGCGGCGCGGCTGCTCAACCAGTACGGTCCGATCGAATCCTTCCCGCCCCAGGTCCTCGGCGAGCAGCTGGAGGACGCGTTGCTGTTCAAGCGTCTCGCGACGCTGAGGACGGATGCAGACCTGTTTCGCGACGTCGAGTCCTTGCGGTGGCGCGGGCCCACCGATGGATTCGGCGCCTGGACCGAGCGCATGGCCGCGCCGCAATTGCTGCAGCGCGCGATCGAGGTGCGGGCGAAGGTGGCGCAGCGGGAGTGAACCTCCCTGAGCCTGCGCACCTCGTCGGCCTCGGCGACCTCAGCGCGCGGGATACACCATCAGGAGGAACTCCCCGCTGGCGGTGGGATGCAGGTCGAAGGCGACGCGCTGCGTGGGTGTATTCCAGATCAAGGCGACCCCCTGCTTGCCGGCGCGCTTCGCCGAAGGAGACTCAAAAGGCTCGAAGCGTCCGAGACGCTCTGCCACCGCATCGACGAGCTTCCTGGCAGCGGCTTCGGACACCAGGGCGGAGAGGACCGACACGCGTCCATCCCGCACATGAAAGGCACGCTTGGCGCCCGTCCCCGAGAACAATGTGTCCCCGGGTCCGGCTTCCGGGAGCTCGCAGATCTCCGCATCGATCCGCCGTCCGTCGGAGTGGACATAGCAGGTCGTTCCCGCGACCGCCTGGAGCGCGTCGCTCCTGGACATGCCTGGCGTGACGCCTTCGAAGGCGATGGCTTGCTGGGCCGCTGCGGCGCCCGTCATCACGAGCATCGCGCAGGCGACGATGAACCGTGTCCAGGCTGCAGGGAGTACCGGGAGGGTCGTGTGCAAGATGGCTCCTCGATGCGAGGACATCGTTATACCGGCAGGCTGGCGCCGAGGGGCCGTCGCGCAGCGGTCAGTGCGCGGGCCGCTCGGCATCCTTGCGTTCCGTGGCATCCGCGAACCGCACCCCGATCGGATGCCGCGGCGGCTCCATCTGCTCCGCCATCCACTTGCGGGCGAACTCGGCCACCGTGGCGGCGGCGCTTTCCCGCGCGAGTTGCTTGTACTCCGGGCGCTGCGCGCGGCGGGCGAGTTCGGCGCCGAGGTGCCGCACCACCGCCTCGCGGTTGGGCCCGGCGGCGGGGCTGAGCCAGCCGCCCTTCTCGGTGCGGATCCGCATGCTCGCGGTGTCGAAGGCCACCGGCGTCTTCGACTCCAGCGGCGGGACGACCAGCTCGTAGTGGTCGCGCTGGAACCGCAGCGTCAGCTCCTGCGCCAGCGGAATGCGATAGGTGTAGTGCGCCGTGACCTCGATCTCGGAGGTGGTCTTGCCGAGAAGCTCGCCGCAATCGACCAGCGGGCACACATGGGAGACCTGCCAGCCGAACTTCTCCACCTTCTGCAGGGTGGCGACCTCCAGCATGCCGCCCGGTGTGCGAACGACGCGGACAGTCGCCGGATCCAGCACCGTCACGGCCTGCTCGCGAGTGCCCCAGCCCCACACGAGGTAAGCGGCCACCGCAGCGGCGATCACGACGGGCGCGATCCACGCCAAGCGCCTCCTGGCCGGATGGCGGGCGGGCATGGAAGGGCCGGTGGGTGCCGTCACTGCGTCTTCTCCTGGGTCAGGCGCACGTTTTCCGCCTGTCCGTCACTCTACGACAATCGCACGGTGCCCTTCCTCGCGCCCGCACCTTACTGGCTCTACCTCCTGGAATGCGAGGGCGGCGTGTACTACGCCGGGATCGCGCTCGACGTGGAGCGGCGCTTCTTCCAGCATGTCTTCGGCGTGGGCGCCCGGTTCACGCGCGCGCGGCCGCCGGTGCGCGTGCTCGCGGCGCGTCAATACGCCAGCAAGGGCGATGCCTTGCGCGCCGAACTCCAGCTGAAGTCGCTGCCGCGCGCGGAAAAGCTCGCCTTCTTCGTCCCCTGAGCCCGATGACCGCAAGGGGTCGGCCTTAAGCCTCCGTTTGGATTCGGCCCGGCACAATGCACCGGACCGACCACCACCGCATCCGTCGCCATGGACCCGCCCGGACCAGCCGATGTTGCCCAGACCACGCCCACCGGCCACGCGGTGGCGATGGCGGTCGCCGGGCACTACGCCGTCGGCGAGGTCACCGAGTGCGCCTTGCTCCGGCGCGGCTTCAATCACGTCTACGGACTGGCTTTTCGTGACGGGACGCGGGCGGTAGCGCGCCTCAGCGCCGACCGACCACGTGGCGCGCCGAACACGGACTACGAAGCCGCGTTGCTGGCGCACCTCAAGGGGGCCGGCGTCTCGGTCGCGGCGAGCCTGCCGACCCGTGACGGCGCCGCGGCATCCACCATGCACCTGCCCGAAGGAGCACGCACGCTCATGCTCTTCGAGCACCTGGGCGGGGACACGCCCGGCGAATCGCTGCCGGATGTCGAGGCCACGGGCCGAGCCCTTGCCTCGCTGCACGAGGCCGGAACAAGCTACCGCGGGCCGGCGAGCCGCTACACCCTCGAATTGCCGCACCTGCTGTGGAGCTCCCTTCGCCACCTGTGTGCCGCGCCCTCGATGGACGCGGCGCTGTGCGAGGCATTCACCGGCATTGCAGGGCGGCTGGAGGAACGCATCATGGAATCGCCGGCGCTTTCACGCGTCGCCTGCCATGGCGACTGCCACGGCAGCAACAATTTCATGAGCGACGGACCGGACGGCGCGCGGATCGCGTCGTTCTTCGATTTCGACGATGCGGGGCCGGGATACCTGGCCTATGAACTCTGCGTCTATCTCTGGGCGATGCTGCCGCGCAAGGTGGGCGGCGAACTCGATGCGTCCCAGCGCGAGCGCTGGCGCTCTTATCTCTCGGGGTATCGCAGCGTGCGGCGGATCGGCACGAGCGATGTCGAAGCCATCGCAGCGTTCGTGGCAGTGCGCCAGTTCTGGCTGATGGGCGAATACGCCGGCCGGATTGCGGTCTGGGGAACGCAGACCATGCCCACGAGCTGGCTTCGCAAGCAGGTCGAGCTCCTGACCGCGTGGCAGTCACTGGAAACGCCGGACTGAGGAACCGACCCATGGACAGCGGCGACTTCGCCCGTTCCGAGTCACGCGTGGCCAGCCTGCGGCTGCGCGCCTACCGCGGCGAGGCGGACTTGCCCGCGATGGTGGAAGTGGCGAACGCCAGCATGGGGGCCGACGGCATGGAATCGCGCCGCACTCTCCAGGAGTTGCAGCGCAATTACGCCTCATTGACGAACTGCGATCCCGCCACCGACATGGTGATGGCCGAAGTGGACGGCGCGCTGGTGGGCTATGCGCGCGGCTGGTGGTGGACGGATCTGGACGGGGCCATGCTCCTGGGGCAGATCGCCTTCGTTCTTCCCGCGTTCCGGCGGCGCGGGATAGGCACGGCCATGCAGGAGTGGCTGGAGCAGCGCCAGCGCGAGATCGCGGCAGGGCACCCCGCGCCGGCGCATTGGCATCATGTGTTCGTGACGGGTCGGGAAGTGGCCCGCGCGGCGCTGCTGCGCCGATCCGGGTATGCGCCGGTGCGCGAGTTCCTCATGATGTCGCGGCCCACGCTGGACGACATCCCCGAGATCCCGCTGCCCGCGGGATTCGAAGTGAGGCCGGTCCGGCCGGAGCATCACCGCGCGATCTGGCAGGCGCACATGGAAGCGTTGCAAGACCATTGGGGCATGCAGCCGCCGACGGAGGAGAACTTCCAGTCGTGGCTGAAATCCCCCACCTTCCAGCCAGAGCTGTGGCAGATCGCCTGGGACATCGAGACCGGCCAGGTCGCGGGGCAGGTGAAGCCTTACATCGATGCCGCCAACAACGCCATGTTCGGCCGCCAGCGAGGCTGGACGGAGTTCATCAGCGTCGGCCGGCCGTGGCGGCGCCGCGGATTGGCGCGCGCGCTGGTGATGCGAGCGCTGCGCGCGCAGCGGGATGCGGGGATGACGGAGTCGGCGCTGGGCGTGGACGGCGAGAGCCGATACGGCGCGGTGCAACTCTATGAGCAGTGCGGGTTTCGGGTGGGCGAGAGGAATTGCGTGTATCGGAAGGGAGTGGTGGCTGGGGGTTGAAGGGGTCTCACGATCCGTACGGCAAGACGCACGCTGCCGAGATTCGCCAGCGAGATGGGCGCGCCACATGCCCCGGCGGCATGCCAGGCGCCCGCGATGGCGAAATAATGAGCTCCCGTATCGTGAGGTGCTCGCATGCCGCTACCGCTGGTTCGCCTGCCGCCGCTGGACCTGGTCCGCGGCTTCGTCGCCGTCGGCCGGCGCATGAGCATCACCCTGGCCGCCGATGACCTGTGCGTGACGCAGTCGGCGATGAGCAAGCAGGTGCGCGCCCTCGAGGACCTGCTGGGGGTGAAGCTGCTGCACCGCGGCTACCGCAGCGTGCGCCTGACCGAGGAAGGCGAGCGCCTGTTCCGCAGTGCCGACGCGGCCGTGCAGCAGTTGCAGGATGCCTTCGCCGGCGGTGGCCGCCGCCCGGTCACCATCACCGCCAGCATCGGCACCGCGGCTCTGTGGCTGCTGCCGCGGCTGGGCGAGTTCCAGCGTCGCCACCCCGAGGTCGACGTGCGGGTGGCGGCGAGCAACAGCGTGCTGAACCTCGCCTCGGAGCAGATCGACCTGGCCATCCGATATTGCGCCGAGGCGCAGGCGCCGCGCGGCGCGGTGCGGCTGTTCGACGAGACGATCGCACCGGTGGCCAGTGCGGCGCTTGGCCTGCGCACGCTCGACACGGAGCGGGCGCTCGGCCGACAGGTGCTGCTCGAGTACGAGGACCGGCGACCCTGGCTGCGGTGGGCGGACTGGCTCGCCGCGCGCGGCCTGACGGCGCAGCAGGCGCGCGGCATCTTGCGTTTCAACCAGTACGACCAGGTGATCCAGGCGGCCATCGCCGGCCAGGGCGTGGCGCTCGGGCGGATGGAATTGCTGGCCCCCATGCTGGAGGACGGCCGGCTGCAGGTGATTCGCGCCGCTGGCGGCGCCGCAGCGAGCGCCTCCTCGTACTGGCTGCTGCAGGCCGAGGCGGCGCCGCGCCGTGACGTCGCCAAGGTCGCCGACTGGATCCGCGCCGAGGCCGGCCAGCGGCCCCCCAGCGCGGGATCGTGACATTCCTGGCCGGCATGTAGCGGCGCGTGCAAGTCGCGTGACGCGGGAGCGGCGCCCGCGAAGAATGGGCTGCATCCCCGCCCTGCAGGCCGCCCATGACCCCGTTGCTCCCCGCTCCGCTCACCGCTCCCTTCGCCCTCCTGCGTGCGCCAGCCGCGCGGCATGGCCCGGCCTACAGGCTGCACCTGGAGACAGGAGTGCCGCAACGTGCTTCCCGGCGCCGGCTGGCCGAACTGCCCGAGGTGCTCACCCTGGCGCGGGGCGACGTGCGCGCGGCTTCGTTGCACGCGCTGGCCGATCTGCGCATCACCTGCGTGGACGGCACGGCGTGGCTCACGCGCGAGGGTGATCCGCGCGATTACGTGCTCGCCGCCGGAGACCAGCAGATGGTGCGCCGCGGCGATGCACTGGTGCTGCTCGGCATGCCGTCCGCCACCGTCCTGGTCTCGTCGTCTTCGTCCCAGGAACTGCCATGACCCCGCCTCCTCCCCGCGCGCTCGCGCCGGCCATGCTCGCCACCTTGCTGGCTGCCTGCCTGATCGCGCTGCTGTCGTTCGGCGTGCGCAGCGCCTTCGGCCTCTTCACGGATCCGATCAGCCGTGAGCTGGGGCTCTCGCGCGAGGTCTACGCGATCGCCATCGCGGTCCAGAACCTCGCCTGGGGCCTGGCGCAGCCGCTGGCGGGCTTCGTCGCCGACCGCCGTGGCGCCCGGCCCGTGCTGCTGGCCGGCGCGGCGCTCTACGCCGCCGGCATCGTCGGCCTGGCGTTTGCCACCACGCCGGCGCAGGTGGTCGTCACCGCCGGCCTCCTCGTGGGACTCGGCATGGGCGGTGCGTCGTACATCACGGTCCTGGCCGCGCTCGGGCGCGCCATGCCCGAGGCGCAGCGCTCCTGGGCGCTGGGGCTCGGCACGGCCGCCGGCTCGCTCGGGCAATTCGTGGTGGTGCCGCTGACCCAGGCCGTCATCGGTGTGGCGGGCTGGCGCAGCGGCGCGTGGATGATGGCGGCCGCGACGGCGCTGACGCTGCTGGTCGCGCTCGCCGTCCGCGGAGACCGGCCGCAGGCGCCTGCGGCATCGGCGGCCCCTCGCACCTCGGCCCTCGCGGTGGTGGGAACTGCACTGCGCCATCCGAGCTACGTGCTGCTGGTGCTGGGCTTCTTCGTCTGCGGCTTCCAGCTTGCCTTCATCACCACGCACTTCCCGGCCTACCTGGCCGACCGGGGCCTGGGCGCGTCGGTGGCGTCCTGGGCGATCGCGATGGTGGGACTGTTCAACGTCGCCGGGGCCTACCTGGCGGGCGTGTGGGGCGGCAGGGGCAGCCGCAAGAACCTGCTGGCCTGCGTCTATGCCGGGCGCGCCTTGGTGCTGCTGCTGTTCGTGCTGCTGCCCACCACGCCGGCGAGCGTGCTCGCCTTCGGTGCGGCGATGGGCCTGCTCTGGCTGTCCACCGTGCCGCCGACCTCGGCGCTGGTCGCGACCTTCTTCGGCACGCGCTACATGGCCACGCTGTTCGGCCTCGCGTTCTTCAGCCACCAGGTGGGCTCGTTCTTCGGTGTCTACCTGGGCGGGCGGCTGTATGCGCGCACTGGCTCCTACGACCTCGTCTGGTGGTGCTGCATCGCCTTGTCGATCGTCGCAGCCCTGGTCAACCTGCCGATCCGCGAGGACGCTTCGCGCGCGTTTGCCCGACTGGCGGCGACGTGAGGGCGGCGCTGGCCCGGCACTTGGTCGCGGCCACGGCGGCCGGGCTCGTGCTGGCTGGCTCGCTGGCCGCGCTCGACCGACTGGGTCGCGCAAGCACCCTCGCGGGCGTGGTCTGGCTGGTCGGCACCGATTCCGTCCTGGGCGCGCTGCCCGCAAGGGCGGATGCGCGCGTTCTCGGCGCCTGGTTCGGCGGCCGGCTGGTGCAGGTGCACGCGGAGTCGCTGCGGGAGACGGCGCACTGGCATGTACGCCGCGCCCTCCTGCTGCGGCTGCCCCGGGCGGCGACAGGCTGGCCGACGTGCGGTTGAATCGTGCGACCGGTTGCGCACTGCGCGTGCGCCGCATTGCGGAAGAAGATCTTCGCGGTCTGCGAGATGCCGGCGGCCATGGACAACGGAGCTGATGTCCGCTCCCGGCCACGTTCGGCAAAAGCAGCCCACAGCCGCTTCCCTGTCAACCTCGCTTCCCCCAATCCCATCCCCCCCAAAGGATCTCGCGCTTCACCGCCCGCTTCCTAGAATGGTTCCGCGGACCGCCCGTCCCAGGAGACAGCCAGCATGAAGCAACCCGCCTTCCCCGGAGTTCGTCGTGCCCTTCTCGCCGCGTCCGCGCTGGCGCTGGTCCTGGGCAGCGTGGCGACGCCAGCCCACGCGCAACAGCAGGCCATCACCCTGCACGGCGCGTCGCAGTTCAATGACGACCACGCCTTCACCAAGACCCTCGCGAAATTCGAGGAGCTGGTGAAGAAGTACTACGGCAAGCCCGTCAACTTCGTCCTGCACAAGAACAGCGAGCTGGGTCTCGAGAAGCAGTACTTCGAATACATGTCGCAGGGCAAGGCGGTCGACTACGCGATCGTGTCGCCGGCGCACATGTCCACGTTCTCCAAGGCGGCGCCCTTCATCGACGCGCCGTTCCTGTTCCGCGACCTCGACCACTGGAACAAGGTGCTGGACGCCGACACCTTCAAGCCGATCGCCGACGAGATCGCGCAGAGGGCCGACGTGATGCTGATCGGCTATGCCGGCGGCGGCGTGCGCAACATCTTCTCCAACAAGCCGGCCTCCAGCCTGGCCGACATCAAGAGCCTGAAGGTGCGCGTGCAGGGCGCGCCGATCTGGAGCCGTGCCTTCACCGCCGTCGGCATGGCGCCCACCGTGATCGCCTACAACGAGGTCTACAACGCCATCCAGAATGGCGTGATCTCCGCCGGCGAGAACGAGGCGGCCGGCGTCGAGTCGATGAAGTTCAACGAGGTGGCGCCCAACCTCCTCATGACGCAACACGCGATCACCATCCGGCCGCTGTGCTTCTCCAGCAAGACGTTCAAGTCGCTGCCGGCGGACCTGCAGAGCGCCATCGTGCGGGCGGGCAAGGAGGCAGGTGCGTACGGGCGGCAGGTGGAATCGTCCGAAGACGGCGCCAAGCTGGATGCGATGGAGAAGGCCGGCAAGTTGAAGCGCATCGCCTTCACCGATCGCGCCAGGATGAAGAGCATGGTGGACCCGGTGATCGCCGCCTACGCCAAGGAGATCGGGGCGGACGCGATCTACACCAAGATCAACGGCACCAGGTGACGGCGGCCGGCCGTGCCTGGCGCCGCTTCACCGCCGGCTTCGCCCGGCTGCTGGACTGGCTGCTGATCGCCAGCGTCGCGGTGCTGATCGTGCCGGTGACGATGCAGATCGTCTCGCGCTACACCGACCTCATCCCGCCGTACATCTGGACGGAGGAACTGGCCCGCTTCGTCTTCATCTGGATGATCATGATCGGCGCCATGGTGGGGGTGCGCGAGACGGCGCACTTCAACGTGGACGTCTGGCACCGGCTCGGTCCGCGCGGTGAAGCGGCGCTGAACCTGGTGACGCAGGTCGCCACGCTGGCCTTCGCGCTGGTGTTCGTCTGGTCCGGCACCGAGTTCACGCGCTTCGCGATCTACCGCATCTCCGAACTGGCCGAACTGCCGCTGTGGGTGATCCACATCGCGTGGCCGCTGACGGGCCTGGCCTGGATCGTCTTTCTCGGGGAGCAGTTCGTCGACAACCTGCGGGTGTTGGCATCGGGGGAGGCGGCATGAACGGCGCCGTGCTCTCGCCCGCCTTCGCCGCCTCCATCCTGTTCATCGTCTTCTTCGCGCTCATGGCGCTGCGGGTGCCGGTGGCCTTCGCGCTCGGCCTGGCCTGCCTGCCGATCCTGCTGGTCGAGCCGCGCCTGTCCGCCATGGCGCTCATGAGCGAGACCTTCAACGCGTACAACTCCTTCATCCTGCTGGCGGTGCCGTTCTTCCTGCTCACCGCCAACCTGATGAACGTGGGCGGCATCACGGACCGCCTGCTCAAGCTGTCGCGCACGATGGTGGGCCACTTTCCCGGCGGGCTGGCGCAGATCAATGTGGTGCTGTCGCTCTTCTTCGCCGGCATCTCAGGCTCGTCCACGGCGGACGCCGCCAGCCAATCGAAGATCTTCATCGAGGCGCAGCGCCGCGAAGGCTACGACGACAGCTTCTCCGTGGCGATCACCGCCGTGTCGTCCGTTCTGGCGGTGATCATCCCGCCGTCGATCCTGATGATCGTCTGGGGTGGCGTGCTGTCGGTGTCGATCGGCGCGCTCTTCCTGGCGGGGATCCTCCCTGGCCTGCTGCTGGTGGCGGTGCAGATGGCGACTGTCCATGCCTACGCGACGCGGCGCGGCTATCCGACCTACCCGCGTGCGACTTTCGTCGAGTTCCTCCGGTCCGCAGCGGTGTCCGTCCCCGCGCTGATGACGCCCGTGATCATCATCGGCGGCAAGATCTTCGGCTGGTTCACGGCCACGGAGTCAGCGGCCGTGGCCGTGCTCTATGCGGGCGCGCTCTCCGTGTTCGTCTACCGCGAGATGGACCTGAAGGCGCTGAAGAACGCCTTCCTGGACACGGGCAAGTTCTCGGCGGTCACGCTGTTCTGCGTGGGCACCGCCAGCGCCTTCGGCTGGCTGATGGCGTATTACAAGATCCCCGAGGCCCTGCTCGCCGGGGTCTCCGCGTGGGGCATGGGCCCGTTCGCCACCGGCCTGTTCATCGCCTTCGTGTTCCTGGTGGTGGGCTGCTTCCTCGATGCGATTCCGGCGATCATCATCGTCGGCACCATCCTGCAGCCCATCGCCGCGGCCGGCCATCTGGATCCGGTGCACTTCGCGATGATCGGCATCGTCTCGCTGGCCTTCGGGCTGGTCACGCCGCCGTATGGGCTGTGCCTGATGATCTGCTGCAAGATCGCGGAGATGCGGCTCGCCGACGCCTTGAAGGACGTCGTGCTGATGCTGCTTCCCATGATCGGGGTGCTGGTGCTGGTCGTCGTGTGGCCGCAGCTGGTGCTGTTCTTGCCTGGGCTGGTTTCGCCGGAGTTCTTGAAGTGACAGGGTGGCAGCGTGTGCGTGAGCTTGGGCACCGGCATGTCTGCCCACGCACCCGCCCGCCCGCCGCACTTCACGCCCTCGCAACCTTCCCCTGCCAGAACGCCGTCAGCGGCGTGTGCTGCTTCGCCAGGTGGCGCTCGGCCAGGATGTGCCCGGCCAGTTCGCGCTGCCCGGCGCGCACCGCCGCGTCCATCAGCGTCAGCGTGACGATGTCCCGTTGCGCGTGGCTGCCGCCGAACACGTGCGAGGTGTCGCGCACCCGCAGCAGGCCCTCCGTCGCCTCGGACCAGCGGCCGCGGGCGTAGGCGCTGAAGGCGCGCGCCAGGGGCAGGCCGGCCGTCCGCGTCATCCGTCCGTTGCTGCTGGCGCCGGAAGAAGTGGCCGTCATCGCGTCCATCAGATCATCCGCGGGCTCCGCCTGCGCCCCGATGCACGCGATCAGCGCGTGCAGGTCGTTGAACGCGTAGTAGCCCGCGGCCGGCGCCCCGGTGTTCCAGGTCTGGCGCAGCGCGTCGAAGCGCGACGCCACGTCCAGGCCCAGCAGCTTCAGGCGCCACAGGATCGCGGTGCGGTCCACGCGCTGCAGGGCGAGGTCCGAGACGCCGGCCAGGTACGTGTCGTAGACATCCAGCGCGGCCTGGGTGTCCATCTCCTCCAGGTGGAACAGCGCCGCGTGGAACCAGTTGTGGAAGGAGAAGCCGTTGTCCACGGACCAGTCCTGCAGCCGGCCCTGCAGCCATGCGGCGCCGGCGCGGTGGCGGCCCTGCATCTCGAACACGTGCGTCACCGCATGGATCGCCCAGGGATCGCGCGGGTTCATCGCGACCGCCGCGCGGCCCGTGTCTTCCGCTTCGGCATAGTGGCCGGCTTCCTCCAGGCCGAACGCCGCCATCCCCAGCACATAGCCGTAGAAGGGCAGGTCCGGGCTCCAGCGCGGCAGCACGCGCAAGGGGCGGCGCTTCAGGTTCAGGGCGTCGCCGCGGTAGAAGTCGAACAGGTGCGCGAACAGCAGCGCGGCGATGTCGCGCGGCGAGTGCACCAGGATGGCCTCCCAGAGTTCGCACGCGCGGTCCCAGTCGCCGTCGGCCGCGGCCTGGGCCGCCGCGATGTGCGCCCTCTCGCGATCGTTCGCCTGGGTCCCCAGCCGCGCCGCCGTGGCGAGTTCCTCGCGGGCCTGCTGGGCGGCCGCGAATTCGCTGGCGGTCAGCAAGAGCCCCGCCCTGACGGTATGGACATGCGCCCACTGCGGATCCGCCTCCTGCGCCCGCTCGAGCGCGGCGAGCGGATCGCCGAAATAGGACAGCATGCTTTCCAGCGCCTGCTCCATCTGCGCGACCGCATCGCCCGAAGCGGTGCTCGTGGGGCACCCGCGCGGGTCCTTGCGCATCGTTGCGTGGACGGAAGCGGCATGTTCTTCACTCAAGTAGGCCATGATTTCCCCTGCTCTCTTGCGGTGGTCGGCGGCTCCGGGCGGCACGCGGCCGGCCTTCGTCCGGTTCCGGTGCTGGCAAGCGTCCGCACCTCGGAGTGAAATGTGGGGGAGGGACGTAACGAGGCTGCGTCAGCGGGTGGCCGGTGTGTATCGCGCATGTATCGCGAGGCAGGCCCCTCGCGCACGGGGCCGGATCGCACTGCGCTAGAGTCCCCGCCATGCACTGGCTCCGCTCCCTCGTCGCCCGCTCGCCGCGCCGCGCGCTCATGCTCGGCAAGACGCTGTTCCTCGCCGGCGCCATCCTCATCGTCGGCGCGGTGTTCGCGCGCGCCGGCCTGATGGGCCTCAATGCGGACCGGAGCGACGCCGGTCTCGCAACGCTGCGCACGCTCGCCGAAGCCTATCCGCAGTACCCCACGTGGATGGTGCCGGAAGGCCCCGCGGGATTCGCCGTCTCGGCCTTGCTGGTCCTTGCGGGCATGGGTCTCGTCGTCCTGGCCGAGGCAGCCACGAAGCGCGACAACGCCAAACGCGGCAAATGGTGGTGAAGACCGCGGCCGGCGCGGGCCTGCACGGTCGGCGCTTTGCACGCGCGACACGCGCGCGCGCCAGAATCGCACCCATGCACCGCCGCCTTGCGCTCTTCGCGGTCCTCGCCGCCTGCCCGGCCGCCTCGCTGCTGGCCAGCGAGGCGCAGCCACGGCCGCGCCACAAAGTCTCCGCCGCCACCTTGTTCGAGGCGCTTTCGAAGCGCTTTCCCGTGCGCGGCGGCCTCGCGGGCCTGCTGGAAGTGCAGGTGAGCGCGCCGCGCCTGCTCCTGCTGCCGGCGCGCAACCGCATCGGCGCGGCGCTGCTGGCGCAGCTGAGCGGCGCGCAGCTTCCCGGGGCCCAGGGCGGCGAGATGGACGTGGTCTTCGCCCTGCGCTACGAACCCACCGACCGCACGCTGCGGGCCCACCGTGCCGAGGTGCTGGATGTGCGCTGGCCCGGCCTGCCGCCCGAAGGCATGCAGGCACTGCGCAGCGTGCTGCCCTCGATGACGCGGCAGCTGGGCGAGATCGTGCTCCACCAACTCTCGCCGGCCGAGCTGGCGCTGCCGGACACGATGGGCTTCGAGCCCGGGGAGATCGAAGTCGCCGATGATGGCGTCGTGATCTTCTTCCGGCCCAAGCCGCCGCGCTGAGCGCGAGGGGTTTCCCCGCGCCTTCACCTGCATTCCATGGACGACTACAACCAGATCGAGGTACCGCCCTCGTTCCTTGCCCTCTTCACCTCGCCCTCCGGCCATCGCCTCACCGAGCCGATGAGCGAGGTGCGCCGCCGCTACGAACTCTGCGAAGACCTGGCGCAGATGCTGACCGACCAGGCGTCGACGGCCGCCTTCAAGACCGGCGACCCCGAGCGCGACGTGCTGCGCAAAATGCAGGCGGCGCTCACTGCGGAAGGCTCTCCCGTGGCGCCCGCAGAAGCAGGCTGGGTGGTCACGCGCCTGGCCGAGCTCCTCGGCTGGGAAGCGCCGTCGGCCGACTAGCCGCTCCAGGGGTCAGTTCAGGAAGGCGCGCCGGCCCGCCTCCGTGACGACGTCAAGGTACTCGGGATTCTTGCGGATGAACGCGGCCACGAAGGGGCAGGCGGGAATGGCGTGCAAGTCGCGCCGCCGCACCTCATCGAGCGCGAAGGCGACCAGCTGGCCGCCCAGGCCCTTGCCCTCGAAGGCTGGCGACACCTCGGTATGCGTGAAGAGGAGCGCTCCCTTCACGACGTTGTATTCCGAGAAGGCCGCCACGTCCGTTCCGATGCGAAGTTCGAAGCGGTGGCGGTCCGGGTTGTCGGCCAGCGTGATGTCGTCCATGGGCTGTCGGGGTCTCCGGGTTCGGTTCAGTGGGCGGCGTCCACCTCGAGGAACCGCAGGCGCGGCCCCACGGGCACCACCCGCGTCGGATTGATGTGCGGATGGCTCATGTAGTAATGCCGCTTGATGTGGTCCATGTCCACCGTCTGCGCGATGCCCGGCACGCGATACAGCGTGCGCAGGTAGCGCGAGAGCTTGGGAAAGTCCTCGATGCGGTTGCGGTTGCACTTGAAGTGGCCGACGTACACGGCATCGAAGCGGGCCAGCGTCGTAAACAGGCGCCAGTCGGCCTCGGTCGGCTGCGCGCCCACCAGGAACGGGCGCTTGCCGAGCTCACCTTCCACCCAGTCGAGGCCAGCGAACAGGCGTTCGAACGCCTGCTCGTACGCGGCCTGCTCCGTGGCGAAGCCGCAGCGGTAGACGCCGTTGTTGATGTTGTCGTAGACGAACGCGTTGACGCGGTCGATCTCGTCGCGCTGTGCGGCCGGGTACAGGTCGGGGCCGCTCGCGAAGCCCGCGAACGCCTCGTCGAACATGCGCAGGATCTCGCTGGACTCGTTGCTGACGATGGTGCGCTTCTTCTTGTCCCACAGCACCGGCACCAGCACGCGGCCGCTGTACTGCGGATCGGCAAGGGTGTAGATCTGGTGCAGGTGATCGAAGCCGTGCAGGTGATCCGGCAGCGCGTCGCTGAAGCTCCAGCCCCGCGTCATGACCGGCTCGACCACCGACACCGAGACCACGTCCTGCAGCCCTTTCAGCACGCGCGCGATCAGCGTTCGGTGGGCCCAGGGACAGGCGAGCGACACGTACAGGTGGTAGCGCCCCGCTTCGGCCGGAAAGCCGCTGCTGCCGTCGGCGGTGATGCGGTTGCGGAAGGCGGAGGTCGTGCGCACGAACTCGCCGCGCGTCGCCCGCGTGTCGTACCAGCCCTCGTGCCACTGGCCATCCTTCAGGTATCCGCTCATGCCGCTCCCTTCGGGTGCTGTCGGGCCATCATATTCGCGCCCCGTCCCGCGGGCGGTGCTATCGTGCGCCGGGACCGGTCCTCGATGGGGCCAGGGAGCATTCGCATGACCACGATCCTCGGGCTTTCCGGCAGCCTGCGCTCGGGCTCCTACAACACGGCCTTGCTGCGCGCGGCGGCCGGCGTGATGCCCGCGGGCGCCACGCTGGAGATCGCAACGCTGCACGGCATTCCGCTCTACGACGGCGACGCCGAGGCGCGCGACGGCATTCCGCCGGCGGTGCAGGAACTGAAGGAGCGCATCGTCGCTTGCGACGGCCTGCTGCTCGCCACGCCCGAGTACAACAACGGCATTCCCGGCGTGCTGAAGAACGGCATCGACTGGCTGAGCCGGCCCGCCAGCGACATCGCGCGGGTGTTCGGCAACCGCCCCGTCGCCGTCATCGGCGCGTCGCCGGGCGGCTTCGGCACCATCCTCGCGCAGAACGCCTGGCTGCCCGTGCTGCGCACGCTGGGCACGCAGCCCTGGTTCGGCGGCCGCCTGATGGTCTCGCGTGCGGGCCAGGTCTTCAACGACGCGGGCGAGATGGTCGACGAGAAGATGAAGGCGCAGCTGCGGCAGTTCCTGCAGGGTTTCTGCGCCTCGCTGCGGCCGGGGCCATGACGTCCGAGCACGCCACCTTCCCGGGCGCGCACGGCTCCTTGCTCGCCGCCCGCCTCGACGCGCCGGACGGCGACGCGCGCGCGCACGCCCTCTTCGCCCATTGCTTCACCTGCAACAAGGACATCTTCGCCGCCAGCCGCATCGCCCAGTCGCTCGTGGAGCACGGCATCGCCGTGCTGCGCTTCGACTTCACCGGCCTCGGTCACAGCGAGGGCGAATTCGCCAGCACCGACTTTTCCTCCAACGTGCAGGACCTGGTGGCGGCAGCGGGCTGGCTGCGGGCCAACCGCCAAGCGCCGGCGCTGCTGGTCGGCCACAGCCTGGGCGGATCCGCCGTACTGGCCGCGGCCGCGGACATCCCGGAGGTGCGTGCGGTCGCCACGATAGGCGCGCCCAGCGACGTCGGCCATGTGGCCGGGCTCTTTCGCGAGCACGTGCCGGAGATCGAGGCCCGCGGCGAAGCGCTGGTGCAGCTGGCCGGCCGTTCGTTCCGCATCCGCCGCGAATTCCTGGCGGATGCGGCGGAGCAGCGGCTGCGCGAGAAAGTCAACGCGCTCGGCCGCGCGCTGCTGATCCTGCATTCACCGGTCGACGACACCGTCGCGATCGGCAATGCGACCGGCATCTTCGTCAACGCGCGGCACCCGAAGAGTTTCGTTTCCCTGCCGGACGCCGACCACCTGCTCAGGCGCCGCAGCGATGCGGTCTACGCGGCCAACATCATCGCGGCCTGGAGCGAGCGGTACCTGCCCTGAAGGCAGTCCACCGGTCACTGAGCCTCGCCGTCCTTCTTGGCAGCCGCCTGCGCCGCCGCTGCGCGCAGCTTGTCCTTCTTGCTGGGCCGCCGGCCCTTGATGCCGCCCGTGCCCGCAGGCGCTTCCGCGGAAGGCAGCGCAAGCTCCACCGGCTCGAAACCGGCGACCTGCTCGCGCGGAAGCGCCAGCTTGTTGCGCTTCTCGATCAGGCGAAAGTGCGGCTCGGTCGCGGCGCTCGTGAAGCTGATCGCCAGCCCGTTCGCGCCCGCGCGGCCGGTGCGGCCGATGCGATGCACGTAGTCATCGGCGGAGCGCGGCAGGTCGTAGTTGACCACCACCTCGAGCTCCGGAATGTGGATGCCGCGCGCCGCGAGGTCGGTGGTCAGCAGCACCTCGAAGGCGCCGTCCTTGAAGTCTTCCAGCACCGCCAGGCGCTGCGACTGGCTCATGTCGCCGTGCAGCGGCGCGGCCCGGATGCCGCGGCTGGCCAGCTTGTTCGCCACGTGGTCCGCGGCGTAACGCGTGGCCACGAACACCAGCACGCGTTGCCAGTTGCCCTGCTGGATCAAGTGTCGCAACAGCTCCGTGCGGCGCGGCGCATCGACGGCGATCACGCGCTGCAGGATGTCCGGCTCGGCGCTCGCCTGCGAGGCCATCTCCACGCGCTGCGCATCGTGCAGCAGGGCATCCGCCAGCACCTGCACGTCAGGAGGGAAGGTGGCCGAGAACAGCAGGTTCTGGCGCGAGGCCGGCAGCGCCGCGAGGATGCGCTCGCGCTCGGCGGCGAAGCCCAGGTCCAGCAGGCGGTCGGCCTCGTCGAGCACCAGGGTTTCCACGGCGTCCAGCCGCACCGCATTGCGCTCCAGCAGGTCCAGCAGCCGCCCGGGCGTGGACACGACGATGTCGGCGCCCCCGCGCAGGCCCATCATCTGCGGGTTCACCGACACGCCGCCGTGCAGCACGGCCATCTTCATCGGCCGCGGGAGCGACGCACCCAGCCGGCGGAACACCTCGCCCACCTGCACGGCGAGCTCGCGCGTGGGCACGAGCACGAGGATTCGCACGCGCCGGAACGCACGCTGCGGTCCGGCGGCCAGGCGCTGCAGCAGCGGCAGCGCGTAGGCGGCCGTCTTGCCGGAGCCCGTGGGAGCGAGCCCGAGCAGGTCTTCTCCACGCAGCACGGGAGGAATGGCCTGCACCTGGATCGGCGAGGGAACGGCATAGCCGGCCTCCTTGCACGCGTGCGCGAGTTCCGGGGAAAGCCCCAGCTCGGGGAATGTCGGTGTATCCATGGGCACTAGAAACGTTCGGCGGGACGCAGGTAGCGCCACTGGCCGGGCGGCAGCTGCGCCATCGGCACCCGGCCGATGCGGATGCGCCGCAGCCCGGTGAGCTGCAACCCCACTTGCGCGCACATCCAGGGCACCCATTCGGGCGCGATGCCCTTGAGCGCGAAACGCAGGCGCGCCTCGCTCTGCCAGCTCACACGCGCGGGAGGCATCGCCCGGCCCTCGAAGACCAGGCCCCGGCCCAGGCGCGCCAGGCCATTGGGCGCGATCGTGCCGGTCACTTCGGCCAGCAACTCCTGCTCCAGCGTGTCGGCATCGTCCTTCAGCTTGCGGACGATGCGCCCATCCTGGCTGAAGACCGACAGGCCGCTCGCCTGGCGCGGCAACGGCAGCAGCGGCACGAGCCCCACGGCATGGCTTTTCACCCGGCGGATGCCCGAATCGTCACCTTCCCAGCGCGTCGCCGCGACCAGCTGCCCCTGCAATTCCATGGTGTCCACGCCGGCCGGCTTGTGGACCAGGAAGGTCGCGGGTTCCGTCGCTTGCAGGCGCGCCTGGGTGTCGACCTCGACGCGCTGGCCGGCCACCCGGAACTGCGGCTCCTCGACCACGGCGCCATCCACGCGCACCCGGCCTTCGGCGATGTATTGCTCGGCTTCGCGGCGCGAGCACGGCACCATGGCCGCGACCAGCTTCGACAGCCGCTGCTTTTCTTCCGGTGCTGATTCCAATGCGCTCTCCAATGCGAGCGCATTATCCGGTGCGCGGCGGCCTCCGCCGCCGCGTGGTCAGGTGATGGCCACCCGCTTGGGCCGGTTGGCCAGCCGCCGCGACACCAGCCCGCCCAGCGCCATCGCCACTTCGAGGGCGATCTGCGGCTGGCGGTTGGACAGTTCGGCGAAGCGCATGGGCGTCATCGACCACAGCCTGCACACCCCTGCCGCCTGCACCGTGGCGTTGCGCGGCTGGCGCGAGAAGAAGGCGCCCTCGCCCACCGCCGACCCCGCCTCCACGGTGGCCAGGCGGATGCGGCCGGTCTCGTCCTCGTAGTGCACCGTCAAGGCGCCGGCTTCCACCAGGTACACCGTGCGGTCCGAGGCACCCTGCTGGATCACCACCTGCGCCGGCTTCAGCAGCAGCGGCTGCAGGTAGCTTCCGAAGAGTTCCCACTGGCCCGCGTTGATCGAAGGACGGAAGACGTCCGCCGTGTCGTTGCCGGCGGTGGCCGCGATGAGATGGTGGATGTCGAACTGCGTGCTGGCGGCTGCGGGCCCGTTCATGACCTCGCTCCTTCGCGTTTCCGCAGCAGTGCATGCGGCAACTGCGTGCCGCCCGGCAACATGGCCATGGAGCCCTCCCTGTGTGTACGACCGGCATGCCCGCGGCTTCGGTGGCCTGCTG
>SEAY01000059.1 GCA_004144865.1 Comamonadaceae bacterium | reverse complement strand
TGGCCGATCTCGTGCAGTCGCTCGCGCGGATGAAGACCAGTACGCGCGACATCATTTCCATCCTGCGCGCCATCAAGGCTGCCGGCGCGCTGCATGGCGAACTCGTGGTCCAGTAGGAGAACGTGCATGCCAGCTTCCATCGAATCCATCACGACGGCGGCCTTGTCGGCCGCGCTGGATACCTCCACTCGAAGGCATGCAGCCCTGGCAGCCAACATCGCGAACGTCCAGACCGAGGGCTATGCGCCGCTGCAGGTTGTCTTCGACGCGAGGCTCGAGGACGCCAAGGCGGCCCTGCGCGAGACCGGGTGGCTTGACGTCAGCACGGTGGCGGGACTCCGCGGCGAAATCCGCGCCGCCGGCAGCGGTACGGAGAAGGTGCAACTGGATATGCAGATGGCGGAGATCGCCCGCAACTCCGTGCACTTCCAGGCGTTGGCGCAGGCCGTGTCCAGGCACCTGGGCATGCTTGCGCTGGCCGCCGGGGACGGGAGGAAGTAGGAATGGGATACCTTCCATCGTTTGCGATCAGCGCCGCCGGGATGACGGCGGAGCGCACGCGCGTCGAGGTGGCCTCGCTGAACCTGGCCAACGCGCACACCGTGCAGCAGGGGCCCCACGGATACCAGCCACTGCGCGCGGTTGCGCGCACCGCAGGCTTTCCGGCACTGGTGGGGGGCAACGAAGCATTGGCCGCGATGCCGGTGGTCACCATCGAAGCGTCGCCATCTCGGACCCGGCTCGTGCACGAGCCGGGCCACCCTGCAGCGGATGCCGGGGGATTCGTCGCCTATCCAGGCGTGGACCTTGCCACTGAAATGGTCACGTTGATGACCGCCCTGCGTTCCTACGAGGCCAACGTCTCCGCGATGAACACCGCGCGCCTCCTCACCCTGAAGACCCTGGACATCGGGAGGACGCCATGAGCATCGACGCCGTGCCCGCGGTCGGAGTCCATGACGAGGTCGCATCCGCAACGCAGGCGACTCCGGTTGCGCCCACGGCGTCCACGCCTTTCAGCGACCGCATCGCCGATGGTTTGCAGGAGGTGAACCGGCAGCTGCTGACCAGCCAAAGAGACCTGCAGCAACTCGCCGCGGGCGAAGTGGAGAACCTCCATGAAATGCTGATCAGGCTGGAGGAAAGCCGAACCGGGCTGCAGCTCCTGCTGCAGGTGCGCAACCGGGTCCTGGAAGCCTACCAGGACGTCATGCGGATGCAGGTGTAGACATGGCGAGAAACAACCTGAGGCGGTCGTCGTGAGTACCTGGTGGCATGCACTCGCACCAAGGCAACGGGCTACGCTGGGAGCAGGAGTGGCAGCGCTCCTTGCCATGTTCGTCGCGGCGGGCTGGTGGCTTCTTCGCGTGGAGCACGCGGTCCTGTTCTCCGAGCTGCGGCCGCAGGACGCGGCCACCATGACCGCCGAACTCGAGAAGCTGAAGGTGCCGTACGCGCTGGCGGACGGGGGTGCGACCGTTCTGGTCGATCGCACCCAGGTCCATGCCGTGCGGCTCAAGCTGATGGGGCGCGAGCTCCCGCTGCATGGAACCGTAGGGCTGGAGCTGTTCAACCACACCGACTTCGGCATGACCGAGTTCGCGCAGAAGATCAACTACCAGCGGGCGCTTCAGGGCGAGTTGACGCGCACCATCCTGTCTTTCCCGGAAGTGCGGGACGCCCGGGTTCACCTGGCCTTGCCGGAGCAGGGCTTGTTCCGCCAGAACGCAGCCCGGGCCAAGGCGGCCATCACCCTGCACTTGAAGCAGGGCCCCACGCTGCGGCCGGCGCAGGTCAACGGGATCCAGCGACTGGTGGCTGCGGCCGTCCCTGGACTGAGCGCGCAGGAGGTGACCCTTGTCGACCAGCACGGCACGGCCCTCAGTCGTGCGGCGGATGATGCGGACCTCGCGATGGGGACTTCCCGTTTCGATCTCAAGCGGGACCTCGAAAACTACCTGTCGCGCAAGGTCGGGTTGGTGCTGGAGCAGGCGTTCGGGCCCGGACAGGCGCTGGCGAGTGTCGACGTGACGCTCAACATGGACCAGGTGCGCGTGACCACGGAGGATGTCCTGGCTGCGCCGGACAACCGGGGCGGCTCCGCCACGGGAGTGTTGGTTCGCGAGCGCGAATCGGCACGCGACGGGGCGGTTCAGGAGACGGGTGGCGCCGATGCGCGGCCGGTGCGCGGGAGCAGCATGCAGCGAGATGCCGAATACCAGGCGGGTCGCCGGGTCGAACAGGTCGTGAGCCAGCCGGGAGCGATACGGCGCCTGCAGGTGGTTGCCGTGGTGAGGCAGGCGCTCGGAGAGGCCCAGCGCTCCCAGTTGCAGCAGCTGGTATCGGCCGCCGCGGGAGCGTCGCTGGAGCGCGGCGATGCGGTGGTGGTGCAGGTCCACGATCCCGCCGTGGCGAAGGATGCCGCGCCGATGCCGCCAGCGGAACCGAACGCCCTCGCGGCGCCATCCATGACGCGGTCCGTGTCCGCCCTCACACCGTTGCTTGCAGGCGGCTTGTTCATCCTGTTGGCTCTCGGCTGGGCCAGCCAGAGGGAGCGATCGCGTTCCGGCCGTGCCCATCGGCTTTCCGACGCCGAGCGGCATGTCGCACTCCAGCGCGTCCAGAGCTGGCTTCTCGAGGCGCCGCCCTTGCACGAGGGCGCGCAAGCGCCCGTTGGGAGAAGGCCATGACCCTGCCGGCCGCCGCTGGGCCCGCGCTGCGACGCGCCGCCTTGTCCTTGCACGGCCTGGAAGCCGAAGACCGGGACTGGATCCTGCACGCCCTGCCAGGCGACCAAAGCAGCGCGTTGCGCAATCTCTTGCGGGAACTGCAGGAATTGGGGATACCCGCGCAGGAACTGCTGCCGCAGCAGCGCGCCGAGCAACCGGCAAGCGAGCCGTGCAAGGTTCTTCCTCCGCTCACTCCTGCGGTGGCGAAGGACCTGGCCAGGCTGCTCATGGCAGAACCACCCCGGATTCGTAGCGTGCTCCTCGGCGCGCATCCGTCGTCCTGGGGAGACTGCTTGCGAACGACAGATGTCGGCGAGACCGCAGCTTGCCCGCAAGGTGCGGATGGTGCTCCGGCGCTGCAGGAAGCCGTGGTGGCCGCCGTGCGGCATCGGCTGGGATCGACTGCCGACGAAGCCGGTCCGCGGCGTCCAAGCCTTTGGGAGAAGGTCGCTTCGCGCTTTCCAAAGGGAGGCTCGGCGTGATGCCCGTCGACCATTCTGAGGTGCTGCGCGGAATGCATGTCGAGGCCGCGCCGTTCCGTCTGCTCCGGACGAGGCAGGCTACGCCGAAGGAGTGCGGAGCACCCGATTCGTCGCCGCAGGAAGCGGCCACACGCCAGGGGTACGAAGCCGGGTTGCAGCGGGGCCACGCGGAGGGCCTGCGGCGCGGCCATGAAGAGGGAGGCCTGGCGGCGCGGGAGGAATGCAGGCTGGAGGCGGAGGCCGCATTGCAGAAGGCTATCGCCGAAGCGACCGCGCCCCTGCGGGAGCAGGAAGCGACGTTCCGTGCGCTCGTCGCATCCATCGAAGGGGAAGAGCGCTCGCGCCTCCTGGCCGCGGAGGACGAGATGGTGGCGCTGTGCTACGAGACTGTTTGCGCTGTGTTCGGTGCGCGCGCGATTCGTCCGGCGATCGTTCGGGCCCACCTCGCGAGCATCCGCGCCCAGGCAAGCGAGGGCGGTGGGCTTGCCTTGCATGTGCATCCGGACGACGCGGCGCTGCTGGCGGGCGCTCCATCGCTGAGCAGGACGCACGAGACGCCTGCGCTCGCGTGGGTCGCGGACCCGGAGGTCACCCTGGGCGGCTGCAAGGTGGTGCAACGCGGCGGCGGGTTGGACCTGCGGCTCGAAACAGCCTTGGAGCGCTGCAAGGAGCTGCTCTTGCAAGCCCGCAACCGGAGACGCGCCGGCGCGCGGCAGAAGCCATGACGCACTTGGCCGACTACCGTGAGGCGGTCCTGTCCGGAGATCTCGGGCGCCGCATTGGTTGGGTACGTCGCCTCCAGGGCTTGTCGGTCCAGGCGGAAGGTCCACGCGCGGAAGTGGGGGAAATGTGCCGCATCGCGCTGCCGGCAGCCGCCGGGGGCGTGTTCGCGGAGGTCGTGGGCCTGGCTGCGGAGCAGGTGATTCTCATGCCGTACGGTTCGCTGCGCGGCGTCGCTTCGGGATGCGAGGTGATCGCGCTGGGCCGGCGCGCTGATGTGCCCGTCGGCACGGCCCTGCTGGGGCGCGTGATCGACGGATTCGGCCAGGCGTTGGACGGTGCCGGCGACATCGCCTGCGAGGAACGCGAGATGCTGGAGACGCCGGCACCCACCCCCATGGCACGCCCCCGCATCGGGCGCGTCCTCGAAACCGGCGTGCGCGTCATCGACGCCCTGCTCACCATCGGCGCGGGGCAGCGCGTCGGGATCTTCGCCGGCAGTGGCGTGGGCAAGAGCACCCTGCTGGCGATGATCACGCGCCATGCGCGCGCCGATGTGAATGTCATTGCGCTGATCGGCGAACGCGGCAGGGAGGTGCGGGAGTTCATCGAGGAGCAACTTGGCGCAGAGGGGCTCGCGAGGTCGGTCGTCGTGGTCGCCACCTCCGAACAACCGGCGCTCGCACGGATCCGTGCAGCGCATGCAGCCGTCGCGATTGCCGCCTGGTTTCGCGAACGAGGCAACGACGTCCTGCTCACGATGGACTCCGTGACCCGGCTGGCAATGGCGCGGCGGGAGGTCGGGCTCGCGGCAGGCGAGCCAGCCACGGCACGGGGGTACACGCCGTCCGTGTTCGCCGAGTTGCCCCAGATCTGCGAACGCTGTGGGACCGCGCCATCCGGCGGTTCGATCACGGCCCTGTTTACGGTGCTCGTCGAGGGCGATGACCTCAACGACCCGATCGCAGACAGCATGAGATCCGTCCTGGATGGGCACATCGTGCTTTCCCGCGACCTGGCCCAGCAGGGGCACTTCCCGCCGGTCGATGTCTTGAAGAGTGCCAGCCGGCTGATGGGCGACCTCGCGTCTGCAGATGAACGCGCGGGCGCCGCCGAAGCGGTGCGGAACCTGGCCGTGCTCGAAAGAAACCGGCAACTCGTCGAGCTTGGCGCCTATGTGCAGGGCACGAATGCAGCCCTGGACGCAGCGCTCGCCATCGAGGCGCCGCTGTTCGCATGGCTTCGGCAGGATTCGGGCGGCGTTCCCCGTGGTGAAGCGCTTGCTTCCCTCCGCCGGATCTTCCATCCAGGAGGCCCGTCATGAAGATGCCGCTTTCGGCGCTGGTCGACCTGCGCGGGTTCCGCTGGAGGTTGGTGCCGCTCCATCGCAAATTGCGTGCAGACCTCGACGGCGCGCAGTTCGTCCTTGCCTCCCTGCTCCGGGAGGAGAGGGATCTGGCCGGGACGATCCGTATTCTCGATTCCGAGTTTCTCCAGGATGCCAGGGGAGTTCTGAATGCTCCCCTGGAGCCGGAGGGGCGAACGCGCTCGCTGCACTACCTGGTCGAACGCGCGAGGGACCTGGAGGCGCGCCGGCAGGACGCCGCCGCGCTGCGCAGCCGAATCACGGCCGCGCGCGAAGACTGCATGACCGCGGAACGCCGTCTCGCTTCCATCGAGACGCTGCGCGGCAATGCGCAGGCGCTCTTCGCGCAGGAGCAAATGCGGGCCGCGGCCAAGGAAGCCGACATCGCGTGGCTGGCCAGCCGCTCCCGAAGCGAGCCAGCCATGACACCTGGAGGATCGCCATGAATTCGCTTGGCGCGGCGTCACCCGAGGCGATTCCCACGGCCGCACCGTTGGCTCCATCGGCGCGAGACACCGCGGCTTGGCAGAAGGAGCTGGGCCGGGCGTGTAGCGCCAGCTGGTTCCACGGTGCCCTTGCGCCGCTGCCGGCGCGCGCCGTGGAAGCCGCGTCGCGTTCGACGCCGCCGCCTTGCGTTGGACCGGCCCTGCGCGCTGCCGCAATCCCCGAAGCGCCGCCGTTGCGCGGGACCCGCCTGCCTCCTCCCCGCCTCTCGGTCGTGTCGGACCGGCCGCCAGCGCGCGCGGAACTGTCCGTGGGGCCGACATCGCAGCCACGTGGCACAGGCGCGGCCTTGGACGTCCATCGCAGCGGCGCGGCCAGCAAGGTGATCGGCGATGACCGAGACACGGCCAGGGCGGGCACGGTCGCGCGCCTCGCACCGGACGCCGGGGGGCCCGCCGAAATCCGGATCCATGCCGAATCCGGCGGCGAGGGCGTGAGAGTGTGGATCGGCATCGATGGAGATGCCGCCGTCGTCGCGATCCGCTCCGCGGATCTGCTGGAAGAGATCTTGCGTGAAACGCGGGCATCCGGCCATTTGCTCTCCGCCGTGATCTGCAACGGGACACCGATCTACGTCGGCTCCTCCGGGATCGCGCCCCTTTCCTCCAAGCCTTCAGGAGAAACACCATGACCCTGGGTGCCATCGCTCCCACCACGTCGGGCACATCGCTCAGCAACATGGGTTTGCAGGACTTCATGAAGATCCTGCTGACCCAGCTCACCTACCAGGATCCTCTCAAGCCCATGGACAACAAGGAGTTCATGGCGCAGATGGCGCAGTTCACCGCCTTGGAGCAGTCGCAGCGCCTGAACGACCGCGTCCAGCAGTTGATCGAGAACCAGGCCGCCCTGCAGTCGGTGAGTCTCATCGGCCGTTCCGTCGAAATCAGCACGGGCTCAGGGAAAGCGACTGGGACGGTCTCTGCGTTGTCGTTCCAGGGCGCGGGCCCCTTGCTGACGCTCAATGTCGCCGGCGGGGGCACCCTTCGCGACGTCGGGCTGGACCGGATCCTTTCTGTGCGCTGATCTCGGAGAAGACATCATGCTCGACTCGATCCACGTTGGCGTCACCGGTCTCCTGGGGTACCAGCAGGGGCTGCGCGTCATCGCCAACAACACGGCGAACCTGAACACTCCCGGCTACAAGAGTTCGACGCTGCAGTTCGCCGATCTCTTCTATGCCCGATCCCCTGCGGGAGGTCGCGCGACGCTCGATCTGGGGCACGGACTGGAGACCACTGGTACCCACGTGAACTTTCGCCAGGGAGACTTGCGCCCCACCGGCAACGATTTCGACCTCGCCATCGACGGCCAGGGCATGTTCGTCTTGCGCGATGGCAGTGGCGAGGCCAGGTACACGCGGGCCGGCCAGTTCGATTTCGATTCGACCGGCATGCTGGTCCACCGTGCCGACGGAAGCAAGGTCCAGGGGTGGAATGCGCAGGGCAAGCTGGCCGACGTATCGGTTGCCGGCATGCGGGTGGCTCCGGGGAAGGCGACTGCGAGTCTGCAATTCACCGGCAACCTTTCCAGCACCCTGCCGGAACACACCGTAACGGGCGTGAAGGTGTTCGATGCGATGGGGCAGGAACACGTCCTCGCTCTCCAGTTCACCAGCAATGCGCAAGCGCCTGGAGGCTGGCAGGTGGAACTGCTGGATGGCACCACGGTGGTGGGCACGTCGCAGATTCTCTTCGTGGATGGGCGCGCGACGGCCGCGACGAGCAAGCTGACCTTCAGCTATGCCCCGCCCGGACGGCCCGTGCAGGATCTGGCGCTCCATTTCGGCGTCGATGCCACCTCGTTCGCCTCGGGAACCTTGTCCACGCTGGCCATGACTTCGCAAGACGGCTACGCGCCGGGCAACCTGACGGGAATTACCTTCGACGAAACGGGCGCGCTGGTCGCGAGCTACACGAACGGGCAGACGGTGAAGGGCTCGCGCCTGGCCCTGGCACGCTTTCCGTCCTCCGACGCGGTGCGCAATCTCGGTGGCAACCTGTTTGCCGCTGCCGGCGGAGCCGAGTGGCAGGTCGGCTCCGCCGGAGAAGGCGGGTTCGGCGGCGTGAAAGCCGGCATGCTGGAAGGCTCGAACGTCGACCTCTCGCGCGAATTCAGCGATCTCGTCGTGATGCAGCGGGGGTACCAGGCGTCTTCGCAGGTGGTGTCCACCGCGAACGACATGCTCCAGGAGCTGTTCGGGATGAAGCGCAAATGAGTGCCTTCTGCGAGGCCGCCGCATTCCCGCTCCACGCCCGGTCGGCGGGCCAGCTGGCGCGTGGGTCCGCCACGATCGATGCCGCGCTGGAAGGCTGGGCGGCAGCTTGGGGACTGGATCTCGCCGGTGCCGGGGCCACGTTTGCCGTGTCAGGCCCGCATGCAGACATCGAGCGCGCGACCCTTCTCGGACGGCGTGGCGACGCAGCTGCATGGATGCTCGGAGGCGCCGCTCTCCTGCACCGCATCCACCTCCTCCTCTTCGGCTGCGAACGGTCGATCGGCACGATCGCGGAGGAGGTTGCGCTCGCCTGCGAAAAGGATCTTCTCGCCCGCCTGCGTGCCGCAACGGGATTGGCCGCGGGCGAAGCGCATGCGGTGCCGCCCGACAGGTGCCGACAGCCCTGGAGTGGCTGGGTCCAGGCGCAGCTTCCGCTGGGAATCGGGATCTTGCTTTCACCGGAGGCCGTTGCTTCTACGCTGCAGGGGACCGACCTCGACCCTTCGCCGCGCGGGGACCGGGAGGCCGCGCCCCTGGCTCCGCTCCGAGATGCGTTGTCAACCAGCGCCTTTGAACTGCACGCCGAACTGGAGGGCTGCGAGGTCAGCATCGGCGCATTGCGGGAGCTCCAGCGCGGGGATGTCCTGCGCCTGAGGCAGAGGCTCGACGCACCCGCAGTGGTGCGAGAGCGCGACGGCAGTGTCCTGTTCAGCGGATTCCTTGTTCGCCGCGGCGCGCGGCGCGCGCTGGAACTCGCACGTCATCCCCACCAAGGAAAGCCATGAGCCAGATGATCGAGTCGTTCCTCAACCAAGGGGCGGGCAAGCCCTTGCGCGCCCAGCACGTCGAACTCGAGGAAGCGCGGCAAGGCGCGGAGCCGGGGCCGTCGCTGGTGGGCGACGTGCATCCGCTGCATTCCGTGAAGGTGCGGCTGCAAGTCAGGGTCGGGCAGGCCGACATGAGCGTGGGCGAGCTGCTGGCGGCGCGCGAGAACGAGGTGCTGGTCCTCGATCGCACCGTGCACGATCCGGTGGACCTGACTCTCGACGGCAAGGTCGTCGCCCGCGGCCAACTCGTCGCGGTCGCCGATGGATCGTTTGGCTTGCGCATCACCGAGCTTCCCTTGGCCCTGAAGATCTGAGATGAACCCGCGCGCCATCGCCGGCGCTTGTTCGTGCGCTGTGCTGCTCGCGAGCGCCCAGTGCACCGCCTCGACCGTCGTGGCGAGCGATGCGCCCCGGGCTTCGCAGGGCAAGCTGCCGACTTCGCTACCCGTGCGGCGCAACGACGGCGACAGCCCAGGCGACATGGGCTGGAGCCCGCTGGTCGGCCTGGGCGCTCTGGCCGTAGGCGCCGCTGGGTGGTGGGCTTGGGCACGACAGACTGGCCGCCGAAGGCTTCGCAACTACCCCGGCCAAGGTGCAGCGATCGTGCGCTTGTCCAGCCAAGGCCTCACGCCCCATGCAAGCGTGCACGCAGTGCGATGGAACGGAGAGGAGTACCTGCTCGGGTGCACCTCGCAAAAAGTCACCCTGCTTTCGCGGCGGAAGGTGATGCCCACCGAAGGGGAGGCAAGGTGAACGCGGCCGCGCGCTTGCCAGGCTGGGTGCTAATCGCCGCCGGGCTGGCCCTGCTTTCTGCGCCAGCCTTCGCAGCAGGGGATCCGGGCGGCGCGATGCGCGCCGTGGCGGCGGAGCGCGCGGCCACGGAAACAGCGCAGGCGCTGCGGGTGGTGCTCGGTCTCAGTGTGCTCGCCGTCCTTCCTGCGCTGCTGGTGTGCCTGACGTCCTTCCTCCGGATCATCATCGTGCTGTCGATGCTGCGGCAAGCGATCGGCATGCCGGAGACGCCGCCCAACCCGGTCCTCATCGGACTCGCGTTGTTCTTCACGCTCTTCACCATGGCACCCGTCCTGCAGACGCTCAACGAGCAGGCGTTCCAGCCCTTCATGAGCGGTGCGATGGGCATGGAAGCCGCCTACGGCAAAGGGATCGAACCCTTGCGGGAGTTCATGCTGCGGCAGACCCGCGAGCAGGACCTGGCGCTGATGATCGAACTCTCGAAGGCCAAGGTGCCCCATGCCATCGAGGAGGTGAGCAACGTCCAGCTGATCCCAGCGTTCATGCTGTCGGAACTGCGGGCCGCGTTCCAGATCGGCTTCCTGATTTTCCTGCCCTTCCTGCTGATCGACCTCGTGGTGTCCTCCGTGTTGATGGCGCTCGGCATGATGATGATGCCGCCCACGACCGTGGCCCTGCCCCTGAAGGTGCTCGTCTTCGTGCTCGTCGACGGATGGGCGCTGGTCCTCAAGGCCCTCGTCGGGTCCTTCCATTGAGGTCCGCGTGGAGGCCGGCGATGCCGACAGCGTGCAGGAGCTCGCGCTCTGGCGGCGGCTGCGGGAGCAGGGGGACGAGTCGGCCCGGGAACGCCTCTTCGACACGCACCTCCCGTACGCCCGCACCGTGGCGGCTGTGTATTACGGCCGCCGATTTTCCGACGACGTCGAGTTTTCCGACTACTTGCAGTACGCCCGGCTGGGTCTCGTCGAGGCCATGGACCGCTACGATCCCGGGCGCGGCGTGCAGTTCAGGACGTTTGCCGCGCGCCGCATGCACGGCGCGATCCTCAACGGCCTGGAACGGTTCACCGAGAAGCACCAGCAGATCGCCGCGCGCCGCCGCATCCGCGCTGAACGCTTGCAGGACGTCAAGACTTCGGCATTGGCCGATGCCCGCGAGCTCCCCCACGATGCGCAGAAGCTCCTGCGTTACGTGTCCGAGGTCGGCCTCGGGCTGGCCGTGTGCTGGATGCTCGAAGGAACCGGAATGGTGGAGAACGGCGACACGCCGGTCGCGGCGCCGTTCTACGAGACGGCCGCACTTCGGCAACTGCGCGATGGCCTGCGCAACGCGGTGCAGGCCTTGTCCCCGCAGGAGCGGCTGGTCGTGCAGGGGCACTACTTCCAGGACCAGTCCTTTCACGACATCGCTGCCACCCTGCAGGTCACCAAGGGACGCGTTTCGCAGATCCACCGGCAGGCGCTGCTGCGGCTGCGTGCGCTGGTGCGCGAACAGGCGGGCTGGAGCACCAGTTTCTGAGGCAGGCACTCCCCCGGATGATTCTGCCCAACCGTGAACTCCTAGCCTTGTGTTTGCCTGCTGCCTTCGTATCATGGCCGCGCCACAACAAGAAGGAGGGCACCCCATGGACTTCAAGCAATCGGTCACCACCTGCCTCAAGAAGTACGCCGAGTTCGGCGGCCGCGCCGGCCGTCCCGAGTTCTGGTGGTTCGCGCTGTTCACGCTGATCGTCGGCCTGGTACTCGGCATGGTCAGCGACATCCTGGGCATGCTGGTCAACCTGGGCCTGCTGCTGCCGTCCCTGGCGGTGGGCGCGCGCCGCCTGCACGACATCGGCAAGAGCGGCTGGTTCCAGCTGATCTGGCTGATCCCTTTCCTCGGCTGGGCGTTCATGATCTACCTGCTGGTGCAGCCGAGCGTGGGGCCGAACCAGTACGGCGAAGGCCCGGCGCTGCCGGAAGCGGCTCCTGCGCTGCCGCCCGGGGCGGCCTGAAGCTCAGTAGGCGATCGTGAGCGTGCGCGTGTCGGTGCCCATGCAGACCGACCCGCTGCACCGGCCCGCTTGGCCCGGGTCCACGGAGATGTCCACCGTGTAGGGCTGCGCCACCGCGGTACCGGTGGCGTTCGTCTGGCTCAGGCTCAGGCTGTACGACAGTTCCACTGTGGGAATCACGCTGCGCGTCTGATCCAGGCTTATCGTGTAGTCGGTGCCCTGCGTGCAGGTGAGGGCGAAGTTGCTGGTGCCTGTCACCGCCGTCGGAGAGAACGCCGGGTAGGTCACGGCGATGGCAGTGGGCGGGGTGCTGAAGCGGCACGTGCGCGGAATGCTGATGTGCACCGGCAAGGTATCGGCCGCCACGATGGTCCCGTTCACGTTGTTCCTGCGGATGGTGATTGGCAGCGCGGCCGTGTAAACCCCGGCAGGCTTGAAGATCTGCCAGGAACGCACGCGCAGGTAGTACGAGTACGGGACCGTGATCGTCGTGGCCTGCCCGAACCGCAACTGGTCGTCGACTGCCCCGTCGTTCGGCGATCCCGGCGCCACCCCGCCCACGCTGGTCCAGGTGCCTGAGGCGCCGGTGTTGTGGAAGAGCTCGTAGTCGATGGTCGCGGTGCCGGTCTCGAGCGTGGCGCTGTTGCCGTTGGCACCCTGCCCTATCCCGATCCAGATGTTGTAGTTCGGAGGGTCCGAAGGATCACGGGTGCAGGTGATCTCGAGGACGCCCGGGAGGTTGGCGTTGTTCCAGAAGGCGGCGTAGATCACCTTCAGCTCGGGGTTCGGCGTGATCGAGCAGCTCACCGCGCCTTGCGAGGGCAAAGCGCCCAGGAGGAGGGCCAGGCCGAGGAAAAGTCGGCACAGGTCTTTCATCGGGGAACTCCGGCGCAGCGCAGCGGACCCACGCGCGAGATGTCGGGGGTGCCAGGCGGCAGCAGCACGTCCAGCCTGCATTGGCGGTCCCGCCACTTCAGGCGCAACTGGTTCGATGGCTTGAGCCCGGTTACGTAGGCTTCGCCGCGCCGGGCCACGAGGAACTCTTGCGCGTCGCCCTCGATCTGCACCGTGGCGCCGGGCGGGGCAGGCTGGCCGTCGTCGAGGACGATGGAGATCAGCGCCGCGCTGCCGCCGCGCACCTTGAAATCCACGGCGGCGACGGTCCGCCACGACGGAACCACCTCCTGCTCGATCGATTCGATTTCCGCAGAAAGTGGCAGGTCGTTGGGGTCCAGGCGGACTGGGTTGCCCTGGTACGGCATGAGCCGATTGACCAAGGCGACGCCCCGTGCATCGGTCTTCGGGCCGGCTTGCGCGCCTATCCCCACGCCGATGCCTTCCTGTCCGGAAACCGAAACGAGTGCCGCACCGTTGTCGAAACGGGAGACGGCGAACAATCGGTCCCCCGCCCACACCGCCCCGCCGACCGCACCCAGCCGGATGTCGGTCTGGTGGGGGCGTGCCGCGGCTTCGGCGCTGAGGAGGCCATGCGGAGAGAGGTAGTTCACGGCCGCCTCTGCCCTGGCTTCGCCCTGGTGCGCCGCCATGGCGCGCCAGGCCCAGCCCGTGCTTCCCGGCGGGCTGTGCGTGACGCTGCTGTAGAACTCGGTACGCTCGTTCTGCAGTTGCACGGAGGTGGCGGTGTTGGTGCGGCGATCGAATGGGATGACGAGCACCGCGCCCAACGTGTAGCCGTCGGACCGACCGAAGGCGCGCGTGTAGTAAGCGCTCAGCTGCCAGTTCCCGCGCAGTGTCGTGCCGTAGTTCACCGAATAGGTGGACACGGCTTCGTCCTCGTGAGGTTCCTGGTAGGCCACGGCGACTCCGAAGCGGCCCCACTTCGCCGCCCAGCTCGCCTGCCCCGCGACCTGGAACCGCACGGGGAGGTTGGCGTCCGCCTCTCCCATGTTGCGGAAACTGCGGCTGTTGCCCTCCAGCGTGGCGGCCAGCGTGGTGGTGTAACCCGGACGCTCGAAGCCCAGGAGCCAGCGGTGGCCCTGTCCCAGCCGGTTGTGCCGGCTGCCCGTCGCCCCCGCCCGCACGACCCAGCTCGAGCCGATCGCGTGGACGGCAGCCAAGCCAGCAGTCGAGAGGTTGCGGGAGAGCTCGAGGCGCAGCTCCCCCGTGGTGCTGGTACTCAAGCCACGGCGCACCATTCCTGCCGCGAACGGCTCGCCATAGTTGCCGCTTTCGGTGCCGAGGTCTTCGCGCAGCTTGCCAGCCTCCACGCTCCAGTCGTTCAGGCCGGGGGCCAGGAGGTCCGCGGTGATCAGGAAGGGCTGCGTGATGAGCGTTTCGCGCCCCAGGATGTCGCGCACGCGCACGCTGACGTCGCCATTGCCGCTCAGGACCGGGAGATTGTCGAGGGTGAAGGGTCCCGGTGGCACGTTGCTGGTCTGCCGCAGGACGTCGTTCACGTAAAGCTGCACGGTCGAAGGCGTGCTGGTCTCGCCCGCGATCAGGGGCACGGGCTGGCGGTTGATGTGCGGGGCGAGACTGAAGTTGGTGCCGAACTGCACTCCGCCGAAGTAGGCGCTGCGTCCCAGCAAGCCGGTGCGGAAGATGCTGTCGCCCGCAGTGAACGTGTAGCCGCGATCGGGGAAGTCGCGCCGGAAGCTCGTCTCCAGCCGGGTGACGCCGCGCTTGTTGCCGCGCACCAGGTTGGGCGCCACGAAGGTCTGCGTGAGCACGCCCCAGCTGCCGCTTGCTCCCGCTTCCCCGAGCAGGCCCAGGCCGTCGGTCGGCACCGGGCCGCCGATGTGGCTGTAGTTCAGGTCATAGTTGAGGAAGGCTGCGGGCACCACGGGTGAGCGCGGAAGGACGGATCCCAGTTCCCGCGTGAGGCGTGTGGCGGTGAAAGCATCTGGCGGGATCGCGAGTTCGAGCGTGGCCGTCTCGGCATCGAGCTTGGCCTCGATGCCCGTGACCGCGCTGATCGGGTAGTAGCGGAAGCCGCGGTAGTCGATCACGGGCGTGTCCGGCCGGACCTGGAGCCGCCAGTTGCCGAAGGCGTCGACCGGCGCGTACAGCACACCATCGCGGCTGACGATCGGCCAGATGCCGCCGACCCCGCCGTTGATCGTTACGTCGACCGGCAGGACGCGTTCACCGGTTTCTACGGCCTTTTTCTGCGCTCTGGCCGGCGTGGAATGGAGGAGGGCGCACGCCAGCAAGGTGGTCCAGAGGAGGGGAGCGCGCCGACGGCTACTCCGCCAAGCGGACATCGAAGACCTGCTTCGAGCCATCATCCTGCGTAACCTGCAGCTTGAGCGGCCCGCCGGGAATGCGCCCGCCGTCGGCCGAGAGGTCGAAGCTGCGCGTGATGCCGGACAGGATGTAGCCGCCCTTGACCTCGCTGGAAAGCAAGGTGTTCCCGCTGGGGGTGGTGAGCGTCATGCTCGATGGTTGCGCATAGGCTTGCCCGCGGTTTTCGCACGTGGCGCGCACGACTCCCGGGTCGAGGCGGCTGGCCGTGCAGACCAGGCCCCGCCTGGCGCCAGGCGGCGTGATGAAGATCGGCAAGGAAAATGCCAGGGCCACTTGCACCTGCACGCCCTGCTGCGCGGGTTTCAGCGCCTCGGGGACTTCGCGCACGATCAGCCGGTACGTCAACTGCTCGCCGGGCACCGGCGGCCGCAAGTTGGCCAGCCGCACCACTTGCCGCGCGCCCTTGGCGAGCCGCAGGATGGGCGGCGCCAGCACGAGGTCCTGGGTGGGCTGCAGATCGTCGGTTCCGTCGGGCTTCTGTTTCCACTCGAAGAGTTCCGCCTGCATCACCAGGTCGGTGTCGCCTTCGTTGATGATCGTGACGCCGGTGGCCCGCTCGCGCGCCTCCATGAAGATGCGCACGGGACTCACCGAAAAGGATCCGGCCTGGACGTTCGTGCTGAGCACAGCCGCCAGGCAGGCGGCCAGGGAGGTCAGGAGGGGGCCGCTACTCTTGCTTCTGGACATATCACCACGCGATGGTCAGCTCGACATAACGGGCATTATCGAGCGTAACCACGCGCCAGCTGGTGATCTTCGTGCCGTCGCTGTAGACAGGGAGAGGCTGCGGTGCAACACCGGTCTCCCGGATGGTGCCTACCCTCTGGTAGGGCACTGCGCCGGCGTCCGGCAGCAGCGGGCCGCCTTCCGTGGGCTTGCCCGCCGGTCCGTTCGCTGGCGGTGGCAACGGAGTCGCGTGCGGCGGACGCGGCGTGCCCGGCGGCTGGCAGCCCACGTGCACGGCGGGGGGCGTGGACATCGCACCGCACGCGCCCGAGGAGGCCACGAGCTTGACCTTGACCGTCACGCCGGCGGAGAGCTGGCCTGCCACCACGGTGCCCGCAGCCAAGGCGGCCAGGGCCGCCAGGCAGGCAAGCTTTGCACGTGCAAAGGACTTCAGGGCTGTGGCGTTCATGTCAGCTTAGCTCCGGGCGCCAGGCCCGGAGCGGATCCGCAGGCGGATCAGAACGTGACCATCAGCGTGCGGGTGTGGCTGTCCGCCAGCGTGGCGCCGGGGGCTGCACCGGCTTGGCCACCCGGCATGGCGGCGTTGACCGTGTACCTCATCTCGTCCGGCGTGCCCGCCACCGTAGCCGTGGCGGCCGTGCCGCCGACACGTGCACCGACGGGGACGGACAGGGTGTACTGCAGTCCGGCCAGGACGCCTTCGCCCGCAGCCGTGCCGTTGGTGGTGTCCCAGGCGGCTACGGGCGTTCCGCCAAAGCCGCGCGTGCATTCGAACGTCACGGTTGCCGCGGACGGCAGGTTCTTGGCGGCGCCGAAGGCCACATAGGTGCCGAAATCGATCACCGGGGCGGCGCCGGCCTTTGCGCGGCACTGGGACGTCAGGCTGACCTGGACGGTGACGCCGCCGGTCAAGGCTTGGGCACATGCGCCCGACGAAACCAGGACCAGGGCGGCAATGAGGCTGAGCTTTTTCATTCCAACGACTCCTTGAGAATCTGCCCCCGGCTTAGGCGGTGGGCTTGCATGACTTACGTGAATTCCTTACTACGGGCTCAACTGTAGGTGCCGCTGTAACGTTTAGCAACCCTCCGCGTCAGACAAATCAAAGACTTAGAGCGGTCCATGGTTACAAATGGATGGTTTTTCACGCTGAGCGGCTGGCCCGCCGCTTTTCGCGCGACGAATGGACAGATGGGCCCGATCAGCGGGTTAATACGAATGTCGCTATCGACCAACTCGGCCGTAGCGATCCTTCCTAAGCGCCGCCTAACTCGGCTCGGCTAAGGTGCGTCCAATTGCCACTGGAGGCCTTTCTCGTATGCGTGTCCTGCTGGTCGAAGACGACGAAATGATCGGCCACAGCCTGCGGGAGGCCCTGTCTTCCCAGGGTTGGTCGGTCGATTGGGTGAAGGACGGCCTGCTCGCACAGAGCGCGTGGGCCGACGGCGACTACGCTTGCGTGCTGCTCGATCTGGGGCTTCCCAAGCGCGATGGCGTGGAGGTCCTGCGCTGGGCGCGCGGGCGTGGCGATTCCACGCCGGTGCTGGTGCTCACCGCGCGCGACGGCGTCGATGACCGCGTGAACGGCCTGGACCTCGGCGCCGACGACTACCTGCTCAAGCCCTACGAGATGCGCGAGTTGCTCGCGCGCATGCGTGCCGTCATCCGCCGTCGCGATGGCAGCGCGCATTCGGTCATCGGCAACACCAGCGTGCAGCTGGACCTCACCACGCGCGAGGTGATGGTGCAGGGCGAGCGCTCGCAGCTCTCCGCGCGCGAGTTCGCGCTGCTGCACGCGCTGCTGGAGCGGCCCGGCGCGATCCTCTCGCGCGAGCAGCTGGAGAACCGCATCTACGGCTGGGGCGAGGAAGTGAGCAGCAACGCGGTGGACGTCCTGATCCACGGCATGCGCCGCAAGCTCGGGCCCGATGCCATCCGCAACGTGCGCGGGCTCGGCTGGCGCGTGACCGGCGGCTCGGTGGGAGCGTCGCCATGAAATGGCAGGTCTTCCCCCACGGGCCGATGTGCTCGATCCGCCGCGCGATGATGCTGTGGCTGGTGCCGCTGTTCCTGGTGGTCGGTACGCTGGGCGCGGGGCTGTCGTGGTGGTCGTACTCGCGCATGGTCAACGCGTTCATGGACGAACAGATGCAGCAGCTCGCGACGGCGCTGTCGGACAACCGCGCCATCCGGCCCATGCCGATGAATGCGGAGCGGGTGATCAAGTGGGGCGCCTACGTGGTGCAGACCTACGACGAGGGAGGCCGGCTGGAGGTCTCGTCGTGGCCCGAGCTGGGCGTGGGCATGCAGGCGGCGGAAGGCTTCCACGACGTCGAGGACGGCGGGCGCACTTGGCGCGTCTACACACTGCCCGCACGCATCGCCGGGGGCCATGCGGTGCAGGTGCTGCAAAGCGACAGCTTCCGTTCCAAGCTCGCGGCGGAACGCGCCGGCGCGGCCGCGGCGCCCATCCTGCTGCTGTTGCCCCTGTCGATGATCGCGCTGTGGGGCGTGGCGCGCGCCATGTCGGGCGCGCTGCAGGACATCGGCCGCCAGGCCGCGCAGCAGGACGAGCACACCATCGCCGAGCTGCCCGTGAAGAACGTGCCCGCCGAGATCACGCCGCTGGTGCAGTCGTTCAACAGCCTGCTGCGGCGGCTGCGCGACGCCTTCGTCACGCAACGGCGCTTCGTGCAGGACGCGGCGCATGAACTGCGCACGCCGATCGCGGCCATCGGGCTGCAGGTGGAGAACATGCGGCAGGACGTGCACTGCACCGCCTCCGCCGAGCGCTTCGCCCGCCTCGAGGCCGGCGTCAAGCGCGCGCAGCGCCTGGTGGACCAGCTGCTGCGCCTGTCCCGGCAGGAGGCCGCCGGCGCGGACGGCCCGGCGATCGTCGACCTGCAGGCGCAGTTGCGCGAGAGCATGAGCGGCCTCATCGGGCTGGCGGACCAGCGCGGCATCGACCTCGGGCTGGTGGGGCCCGAACAGCCGGCGTCATCGCTCACGCTGCACTGCGCGGCGGGCGACCTGCGCAGCCTGCTGGACAACCTGATCGAGAACGCGCTGCGCTACACGCCCGAAGGCGGCGTGGTGGACGTGCGCCTCGTGCAGGAACAGGGCCGCGTGGCCGTCGAAGTGGTGGACACCGGCCCCGGCATCCCGCAGGACATGCTGCCGCGCGTGTTCGACCGTTTCTTCCGCGTGCCGGGGAGCGGCGCCAATGGCAGCGGACTGGGCCTCGCGATCGCGCAGGCGGCGGCGCAGCGCTCCGGCCTGCTGCTCACTCTGCGCAACCGGCAGGACCGCAGCGGCCTCATCGCGCGCATCGAGCCGGTGGCGTGAGGCGCGCGCCCGCGCTAAGACTCACCTAACAAAGCGCTAAGGCTCGCCTAAAGACGGACTTCTACAGTGAGATCACGGTTGACGCGGGACACACAAAGGGCCCGCGAAAACCGAACCAACCCGTTTCCTCACTCACTGACTGAAAGCCCGCCATGAACGCCAAGATCCTGTTCGCCACCGTTGCCATCGCCGCTGCCGCTTCGGGCGTTGCCCGCGCCGACGATGCTCCCCTGTCCTCGCAGTTCGCCATCAAGTTCGAAGGCAGCCGCACGCGCGCCGAAGTGATGGCCGAAGCGGCCAAGGTGTCCGCCACCCGCAGCCAGGAACCCGCCGGTTCGCGCGTGGCCGCCCCGCTGAAGTCCGGCCTGGACGTGCACGCGGTGCGCGCCGAAGCCGTCGAGGCCCTGCGCCTGGGCAAGATCCCGTCCGGCGAGCGCAGCCTGTAAGCGAAACGCCTCCTCCAGAAGAAGCAAAAAGGGCTGCGGATGCAGCCCTTTTTTCATGCGCGCGCGGCGCGCTTCAGAAGGTGAGGGTGAAGAACACCGGTTCCGTGGCCGGCACCTCCACGCGCACCGTGGATGCGGGATCCGCGGGATGGGGCCAGCGCACCCAGTTCGCAGCCGCCTGCGCGGCCATGGTGAGCGTGTGCGCGTCGTCCTCGGCGCGTTGCACTGTGTCGGCCCACGATGTGCGGGGCAGTTCGATCCTCATGTCCGCACTGTAACCACCGGTTGCATGGGTCCCGCGCCTTCCGGCGCCGATACTCGGCAGGAAACGTCGAATAGTTCACGACCGGGTGCGCTAGCATCACGCGCCTTGAAATGTTCATGCCCTGGCCCTACCTCGGGGGCGCTGCATCCACACAACTCATCCATGAGCCAGAAACAGACTCTCTCCTTCCAGGCCGAGGTCGCGCAGTTGCTGCACCTCGTCACGCACTCGCTGTACTCCAACAAGGAGATCTTCCTGCGGGAGCTGATCTCCAACGCCTCCGACGCATGCGACAAGCTGCGCTTCGAGGCGCTGAACGACACGGCCCTGTATGAGGACGCGCCCAACCTGGAGGTGCGGGTGTCCTTCGACAAGGACGCGCGCACCCTCACCATCAGCGACAACGGCATCGGCCTGTCGCAACAGGAGGCGATCGACAACCTCGGCACCATCGCCAAGAGCGGCACGCGCGAGTTCATGAGCCGGCTCTCGGGCGACCAGAAGGCCGACGCCCAGTTGATCGGCCAGTTCGGCGTGGGCTTCTACTCCGGCTTCATCGTCGGCGACCGCATCGCCGTGGAGTCGCGCCGCGCCGGCCTGAAGCCGGAGGAGGGCGTGCGCTGGGTGAGCGGCGGCGCCGGCGACTTCGAGGTGGAGACGATCACGCGCGCCGAGCGCGGCACCAGCGTGATCCTGCACCTGCGCGACGACGCCCTCGACTACCTCTCCACCTGGAAGCTCAAGTCCATCATCGGCAAGTATTCCGACCACATCTCCCTGCCCATCCTCATGCGCAAGGAGGAGTGGAAGGAAGGCGAGGACGGCAAGCCGGGCGAGCACGTGCTCTCTGACGAATGGGAAACCGTCAACCAGGCCACGGCCCTGTGGGCGCGTGCCAAGAAGGACATCACGCCGGAGCAGTACCGGGAGTTCTACAAGGCGATCAGCCACGACTACGAGGATCCGCTCGCCTGGAGCCACAACCGCGTGGAGGGCAGCACGGAGTACACGCAGCTGCTGTTCATCCCGGCGCACGCGCCCTTCGACCTGTGGAACCGCGACAAGGCGGCGGGCGTCAAGCTGTACGTCAAGCGCGTCTTCATCATGGACGAGGCGGAGGCGCTGCTGCCGGCCTACTTGCGCTTCGTCAAGGGCGTCGTCGACTCCGCCGACCTGCCGCTGAACGTGAGCCGCGAATTGCTGCAGGAAAGCCGCGACGTCAAGGCGATCCGCGAAGGCAACACGCGCCGGGTGCTGTCCATGCTGGAAGACATGGCGAAGGCGGAGCAGGACGAGGCCGCGGGCGAGGAGGACAAGGGCCGCTTCGCGACGTTCTACGCGGAGTTCGGTGCCGTGCTCAAGGAAGGCCTGGGCGAGGACGCCGGCCACCGCGAACGGCTGGCGAAGCTGCTGCGCTTCGCGTCCACGCAGAGCGACAGCGCCAGCGTTTCCCTGGCGGCCTACAAGGCGCGGATGAAGGAGGGGCAGGAGGCCATCTACTACATCACCGGCGAGACGCAGGCCGCCGCCGCGCACCTCACCGAGTTCGAGGGCACGCCGCTGCAGTCGGTGGCCAAGGGCCAGGTCGATCTCGGCAAGCTGCAGGACGAGGCCGAGAAGAAGGCGGCCGAGGAAGCCGCCGAATCCTTCAAGCCGGTGCTGGCCAAGCTGAAGGAGGCGCTGAAGGACAAGGCGCAGGACGTGCGCGTCACCACCCGCCTGGTCGATTCGCCGGCCTGCCTGGTGGTCACCGAGGGCGGCATGAGCCTGCAGCTCACGCGCCTGTTGAAGCAGGCCGGCCAGAAGGCGCCGGACATGAAGCCGGTGCTGGAGGTGAACGCTTCGCATCCGCTGGTGCAGAAGCTGGAGGGCTCGCCGCACTTCCACGACCTGGCGCACATCCTGTTCGACCAGGCGCTGCTGGCCGAGGGCGGGATGCCGGAGGATCCGGCGGCGTACGTGAAGCGGGTGAACGCGCTGCTGGCGTGAAGTCCGGGGTGCGGGTTCAGGTGAACCCGCACTCCTTGCGCGCCTGCGCGGCCTCCGGCGAGGCCAGCGCCTCGATCAGCGCCTGCGCGAGCTGCGGCTCCTTCGCACCCGCCGCGACGGCCGCCGTGTAGGTGGTGGCCAGCTCGTGCGGCGGCGGCAGCAGCCCCGCCAGGCGCACGCCGCGCGTCATCAGGATCTCGGTCACCTGGGTGCAGCCCACCGCATCGGGCTCCGCGGCCTGCGCCAGCGCCGCCATGGCGGTGGCGCCGTTCGGGAACGTGCGCAGGCGCGCGGAATCGCCCGCGAGGCCCAGCGCCTGCAGCACCTTCATGAAGTGGATGCCGGCGGTCGCCTTGGCCGGGTCCGGGAAGTAGATGGCGCTGGCGCCTTGCAGCAGCGTCCGCAGGTCCTGCTCGGTGCGCAGGTCCACCGGAGCGCGGCCTTCCTTGAGCGCCACGCCGGTCTGCACCAGGCCCACCGCATGCGCCGTGGCCGCGTCGGCGCGACCTTGCGCGGCCAGGTCGCGGATCAGCGCCTCGCTCAGGACCAGCAGGTCGCAAGGCGCGCCCTCCAGCAGCTTGTCCTTCATCAGGCCCACGGCGCCGAAGGTGCCGTCGATGCGGCAATCGTGCCGGGCCTCGAACGCGGGCTGCAGCCGCTTCACCAGCGCCTGCGCCGCGCCGCCGCTCAGGATGTGCAGGGTGCGCGGCATCAATCCGCCTTGATGTTGGCGGACTTGATCACCTTCGCCCATTTCTGGATATCGTCCTGCACGTACTTGTCGAAGGCCTGGGGATTCATCACGAGGGGCGTGGCCCCCTGCTTGGCCCAGGCCTGCCGGACCTCCGGGTTGCTCACGATCTTGGTGACCGCTTCGTTCAACCGCGTGACGACAGCCGCCGGCGTGCCCTTCGGCGCCAGCAGCCCGAGCCAGATGGTCGCCTCGTAGCCGGGCACGCCCGACTCGGCCACCGTGGGCACGTCGGGCAGCACGGCGGAGCGCTCCTTGCCGGTGGTGGCGATCGCCTTCACCTTGCCGGCCTTCACGTGCTCGGTCATCGTGGTGACCGCATCGAACATCATGTCCACCTGGCCGCCCAGCACGTCGGTGCGCGCGCCCGAGCTTCCCTTGTACGGGATGTGCACGATGCGGGTGGCCGACATGCTCTTGAACAGCTCGCCGGCCATGTGGTACGGCGTGCCCGTGCCGGAGGACGCGTAGTTCATGCGCCCCGGCCGCTCGCGCGCCGCCTTCACCAGGTCACGCACGTTGGACGCCCCCATCGACGGATGCGCCACCAGCACGAGGTCGGAGTAGTTGATCGGGGCCACGGCGACAAAGTCGCGGGTGAGGTCGTACGGCTTGTTCTGCACCAGCGTCTCGTTGACGGTGTGCGTGTTCGACATCAGCAGCAGCGTGTAGCCGTCCGGCGGCGATTTCGCCACCTGGTCGGTGCCGATCACCGCGCCCGCGCCGGGCTTGTTCTCCACGACGAAGGACCCGCCAAGATGCTCGGGCAGCCGCTGCGCCAGGAAGCGCGCGAACACGTCGGCCGGCCCGCCCACCGCGAACGGCACGACGATCTTCACCGGCCGGGCCGGATAGTTCTGGGCCGCGGCAGGCGCGGCCTGCAGCACGGCAGCGGTGCAGGCGGCAGCGGCCAGCAGGCGGACGAAATGTTGGCGCTTCATGGGCGGGTGCTCCTCGCTTATTCGACCTTGCCGATCTTCTTCACGACGCCCGCCATCCGCTTGACGTCGGACTGCACGTACTTCTCGAAGTCCGGCGTGTCCTGGTAGAGGATGGGGCTGCCGGCGCCGAGGATCACGTCCTTGACCTTGGGATCGTTGGCGGCGGCGCGGGCCGCGGCGCGCAGGCGCTGCACCACGGCATCGGGCGTGCCCGCGGGCACGAAGAGCCCGGACCACTGCGCGTACTCGGCGTTGTAGCCGGACTGCTTCAGGGAAGGGACGTCGGGCAGGGCGACGAGCTTCTCGTTGCCCCAGTGCGCCAGCACGCGCAGCTTGCCCGACTTCACGTGCTGCACGACCGTCGCGGGCCCGGTCGACACGGCGTCGATCTGGCCGGCGAGCAGCGCGGTCACCGCGGGCCCGGCGCCGGTGTACGGGATGTGCGTCATGCGCGTGTTGGTGACCTGCTTGAGGATCTCCATCGGCACGTGCATGGTGCCGTAGTTGCCGGAGGAGCCGAAGTTGATGGCGCCCGGGCGCTTGCGCGCGTCCTCCACGAAATCCTTCACCGTCTTCCACGGCGCATCGGCGCGGACGGCCAGCACGGTGGGATCGGCCGTGAAGCGGGCGATGGGGCGCAGCGCGTTGTAGGCGTACATCTGCGGACGGCCGAGCACGGTGTCCGCCTCGGGCAGCACGCTGTACGAGGACAGCGCCATCAGGACGGTGTAGCCGTCCGGCGCCGCCTTGGCCGCATGCGCCATGCCGATGCCGCCGCCGGCGCCGCCGCGGTTCTCGATGACGACCGGTTGGCCGAGCTCGCGGCCCATTGCCTCGGCCACGGGACGGCCGACGGTGTCGGCCAGCCCGCCGGGCGGGAACGGCACGACCATGGTGATGGGCTTGGTGGGAAAGGCCTGTGCTGCGGCAAGCCCGGCCGCGGCGGCAAGGCCCGCGGCAAGGAGGATGCGACGGAACATGGGTGGGGACTCCTGGGGGTTGTTTTGTTAGCATGCTACGCGAGACCCGTCCCCCCACGAAAAGAGAGTTTTCCCCATGAAGATCGCCGCATACCGCTACCAGGGCCAGGCCGGCGTCGGCCGTGTTTCCGCCGACGGCCAGCAGATCGAACCGTTCCAGCTCAGCGCGGAGCAGGCCGCGCTCGGCGCGCTGCCCGTCGTGGAAGCGCTGGCCGCGGGCGGCGCGCTGCCGCCCACCGGACAAGCCATCGCGCTGCAGCAGGTGCAGCTGACCGCGCCGATCCCGCGGCCGCGCCGCAACGTGTTCTGCGTGGGCAAGAACTACCACGCGCACGCGAAGGAATTCGCCGGCAGCGGCTTCGACTCCAGCGCCAAGTCGGGCGGCGACATCCCGTCCGCGCCCATCATCTTCTCCAAGGTGCCCGAGTCCGTGATCGGCCCCAACGACAACATCGTGTGCCCCTCGGTGTCCGATGCGCTGGACTACGAGGCGGAGCTGACGGTCGTGATCGGCCGGGGCGGCAAGGGCATCAGCAAGGCCGATGCCATGAAGCACGTCTGGGGCTACACCATCATCAACGACATGACGGCGCGCGATTGGCAGGGCCGCCATTCGCAGTGGCTGCTGGGCAAGTCGTTCGACACCTTCTGCCCCATGGGCCCGTGGCTGGTGAGCGCCGACGAGATGGATGGCCAGAACACCGACGTGAAGTGCTGGGTGAACGGCGAACTGCGCCAGAACGCCAACACGAAGGATTTCATCTTCGACATCCCCACGCTGATCGAGTGCATCTCGGCCGGCATCACCCTGTACCCGGGCGACCTGATCGCCACCGGGACGCCTGCGGGCGTGGGCATCGGCTACAAGCCGCCGAAATACCTGAAGTCGGGCGACGTGGTGCGCATCGAGATCGACGGCATCGGGGTGCTGGAGAATCCGCTGCGTTGAGCGTGGCGATGGATGTCGGGGTTCGGGCTGCGCCGCTCACCCCGACCTACAAAGCTCCGGGCCGACGCGGGCGTCCGTAGGTCGGGGTGAGCGCGAAGCCGAACCCCGACGTGACTCACGCCACCAGACTCAAACCATCAGCGCCGGCTCGTCCATCGCTTCCAGCTGCTCCTCGAGCATCTGCACCTGCCCGCGCCAGTAGTCGGAGCTGCCGAACCACGGGAAGGCGTGCGGGAACGCCGGATCGTCCCATCGGCGCGCCAGCCACGCGCTGTAGTGGATCAGGCGCAGCGTGCGCAGCGGCTCGATGAGCGCGAGTTCCGCCCGGTCGAATTCGCGCAGCTGCTCGTAGCCATCGACCAGGGCGCCCAGCTGCCGCTGGCGCTGGGAGCGGTCGCCGGACAGCAGCATCCACAGGTCCTGCACCGCCGGGCCGGTGCGCGCATCGTCCAGGTCCACGAAGTGCGGCCCGGTATCGGGCGTCCAGAGGATGTTGCCGGGATGGCAGTCGCCGTGCAGGCGCAGCAGGCGGACGCCGGCGTCACGCGAGGCCGCGAGGGCCGTGGCTATGCGCGCCAGGGCCAGCGCACACTGGCGTTCCCAGTCGCCCTGCACGTCGAGCGGGATGGCGTCGTGCGACAGCAGCCAGTCGCGCGGTTCCTCCCCGAAGCTCGCGAGGTCGAGTGCCGGACGCAGCACGAAAGGCCGGCGGCCGCCGACCAGGTGCAGCCGCGCGAGATAGCGGCCTATCCATTCCAGCACCTCCGCGTCGTCGAGTTCCGGCGCGCGCCCGCCCCGGCGGGGTGACACGCTGAAGAAGAAATCCCCGTGGCGGTGCAGGGTGCGGCCCTGCGGCGCGAGGGGTGCGACCGCCGGGACTTCGGCCTGCAGCAGTTCGGCCGCGAAGTCGTGTTCCTCCAGGATCTGGCCCTCGGTCCAGCGGTTGGGTCGGTAGAACTTGGCCACCACCACCGATTCGCCCTCGTAGGGGTCCTCGAGGTGCACCTGGTAGACGCGGTTCTCGTAGGAACTCAGGGCAAGCAGGCGGCCGTCGCCGTACAGGCCCACCGACGCGAGGGCATCCAGCACCGCGTCGGGGGTGAGGGTTTCGTAGGGGTGGCGCGCGGCGGCGGAAGGCATGCGCGCATTGTCGCCGCGCGGGTAGGAGTCTGCTCCCGGCCTCAGACCACCTTCAGCTGGACGTCGATGTTGTTGCGCGTGGCGTTGGAGTAGGGGCAGACCTTGTGCGCCTCGGCCACCAGCTGCTCGGCCTTCGCGCGCTCCAGGCCGGGCAGGCTGATGTTCATCCGCACCGACACGCCGTAGCCGAGCGAGGTGGGCCCGAGGTCGACTTCCGCGTCGATCGCGGCGTCCTGCGGCACGGTGAGCTGCAGCTTGGGCGCCACCGCCTTCATCGCGCCCATGAAGCAGGCGGAATATCCGATGCCGAAGAGCTGCTCGGGGTTGGTGCCCTTGCCCGGGCCGCCCGGCGAGGAGAGCGTGACGGAGACGCGCTCGTCGCTGGAGCGGCCTTCGCCTTCGCGGCCGCCGGTCACGTGCGTCCGGGCGGTGTAGAGAACCTTGTCGAGGGAAGTGGCCATGCTGTTTGTTCCTTGGGAGAGGGTGCTTCTCGCGAAGCGGGACGGGAGAAAAGAGTCAGGCGGCGAGCCGCTCGCGCAGCGCGTGCACCTGGGCCGTGAGCTGCCGGATTTCCTCGAGCGAGCACTGGCTGGCGGCCAGCACGCAGGCCGGAACCCTGGCGGCGCGCACCTTGAGGCGGCGTCCCGCGGCGGTGAGGTGGACGTGCACGCGGCGCTCGTCGGCCACGTCGCGCAGCCGGCTCACCAGCCCGGCTGCTTCCAGCCGCTTGAGCAGCGGGGTGAGCGTGCCGGAATCCAGGCTGAGGCGCTGTCCGAGTTCTGAGACCATCAGGCCGTCGCGCTCCCAGAGCACGAGCATGACCAGGTACTGCGGATAGGTGAGGCCGAGTTCCTCGAGCAGCGGCTTGTACAGCTTGGTCATCGCGAGCGAGGCCGAGTACAGGGCGAAGCAGAGCTGGTTGTCCAGCAGCAGCGCTGCGTCGGCGGAAGGGCTGCGGGTCGGCATGGATGGAACTGTAGCTCGAAATTGAATTGCGTGCAACTTAACGGTGAGTGCCGGATCACCGGGAACCGGGAGGCAGCCGTCCCGCGGCGTTTCCACGAAGCACATTAGAGCAAGCACCCGGCATCCCGGGCGGGGGATTGCATAGACTGGCTCCAAGGAGACCCGGCATGGACGCAACCCATCCCCCCAGCGCGGACTACGTGATCGTCGGCGGCGGTTCCGCCGGCTGCGTGCTGGCCGCGCGCCTGAGCGAGGATCCTGCCGTGCAGGTGGTGCTGCTCGAAGCCGGGCCGCCGGACACCAGCATCCTCATCCACTGTCCTGCCGGCCTGGCGGTGCTGGCGAAGACGGGGCAGGCGAACTGGGGCTTCCACACCGTTCCGCAGCCGGGACTGAACGGCCGCCGCGGCTACCAGCCGCGCGGCAAGGTGCTGGGCGGTTCCAGTTCGGTCAACGCGATGATCTACACCCGCGGGCATCGGGCCGACTACGACGCCTGGGCCGCCGAGGGCAACGAGGGCTGGGGCTGGGACGCCGTGCTGCCCTACTTCAAGCGGGCGGAACACAACGAGCGTGGCGCGGACGCCTTCCACGGCGCGGACGGCCCGCTGAACGTGATGGACCTGCGCAGCCCGCACCGCTTCGGCCCGATCTTCGTCGAGGCGGCGCGGCAAGCGGGCTTCCCGGTCAACCGCGACTTCAACGGCGCCACCCAGGAAGGCGTGGGCCTGTACCAGGTCACGCACAAGGACGGGGAGCGCTTCAGTGCCGCGAAAGCCTACCTCGCGCCGAATCGCAGTCGCGCGAACCTGCGTGTGCTCACCGGCGCCCAGGCCACGCGCGTGCTCTTCGAAGGACGGCGCGCGGTCGGCGTTGCCTACCGCAAGGGCCGGACGGAGCAGGAAGTGCGCGCCCGGCGCGAGGTGGTGCTGAGCGCAGGTGCGCTGCTCTCGCCGCAGCTGCTGATGCTCTCCGGCGTGGGCCCCGCGGCGCACCTGCGCGAGCACGGCATCCCCGTGGTGCACGACCTCCCCGGGGTCGGACGGAACCTCCACGACCACGTCGACGTGGTGCAGGTCATCGACGCGCCGCACCTCACCGATCTCTTCGGCCTGTCGTGGCGGGGCGCGGTGAATGCGGTGAAGGGCATCCTGGAGTGGCGGCGCCAGCGCAGCGGGCTGCTCACCACCAACTTCGCCGAGGCCGGCGGCTTCATCCGCAGCACGCCCGAGGAGCCGTTGCCGGACCTGCAGCTGCACTTCGTGATCGGCAAGCTGCTGGACCACGGTCGCAAGACCGTGTTCGGCCACGGCTACTCCTGCCACGTGTGCCTGCTGCGCCCGAAAAGCCGGGGCAGCCTGACGCTCGCGAGCGCGGACCCGGCCGATGCGCCGCGCATCGACCCCAACTTCCTCGCGGACGCCGACGACACGCAGCGGCTGGTGCGCGGGTTCAAGGTGATGCGCGCCATCCTGTCGCAGCCGGCGCTGGCGGCCCACCGCGGCCGCGAACTCGACGCTTCCGGCCAGGCGCGCACCGACGCGGAGATCGAAGCGTTCGTGCGCGACCATGCCGACACCATCTACCACCCCGTGGGCACCTGCGGCATGGGCAGCGGGGCGCTCGCCGTCGTGGACGCGCAGCTGCGGGTGCACGGCCTCGATGGGCTGCGCGTGGTGGACGCTTCCATCATGCCCAGCATCGTCGGCGGCAACACCAATGCCCCGGTGATCATGATCGGCGAGAAAGCGGCCGACCTGCTGAAGGAGGCGGCGCGTGCGCCGCGTGAACCGCTTCACGTTCCGGCCGAGCCGGTGGCGGCTTAAGGTTCCGTGAGGGTTTGCTTAATGGATTCTTCAGAACGCGCCTGAGGGGGCGTTCCTAGACTTCTTTCCACGGCGTCCCTGCCGTCCCCAACGAAAGAAGACCATGCAGATCACCTCCCGAGAACTCGCCCAGGTCGCGGCCGCCGAGGCGCCGCGCTTCGACATGTACACCGGCATCCACAAGGCCATGCGCGCCGTGATGGCCGACACCCTGCTCGCGCTCGGCCGCCTGGATGCCGGCGACGAAGAAGAGCTCGCCGACGTTTCGCAACGCGTGCTGCAGCTGCTGGGCATGTGCGAATCGCACCTGGCGCACGAGAACGCATTCGTGCACAGGGCCATCGAGGCGCGCGCGCCCGGCGCCAGCGATGCCATTGCCCACGAGCATGCGGAACACCGGCAGGCCATCGCCGCCCTGGCCTCGCAGGTCGCCGCCGTGCAGTCGGCGCCCGCGCACCACCGGCACGCCGCGGCCCTCGCGCTGTATCGCGCGTTGTCCCTGTTCGTCGCCGAGAACCTGCAGCACATGCACGTGGAGGAAACCGCCCACAACGCCGTGCTGTGGGCTCGCTACACCGATGCGGAGCTGGTGGCGATCCACGACGAGTTGGTCACTTCCATCCCGCCGGAGGAAATGATGGGGTTCGCGCGCTGGCTGGTGCCGTTCATGAATCCGCTGGAGCGCTTCCACCTGCTGGCCGACATGCGCGCCAAGGCGCCGGCGCCCGCGTTCGAGGCGGTGCTGGCGGCGGTGCGGCCGCACCTGACGCCGCGCGAATGGCAAAAGCTCGAAGGCGCGCTGGCCTCCGCCTAGGACGCGCCCTAGGACGGGACCAGCTCCACCGGCCCCGGCACGATCAGCCGGAAGCGCCCGCGCCCGGTCTTCTCGATCCGCACGCCTGCGCCCTGTTCGCCCAGCCGCCGCTGCAACAGCAGCAGGCGTGCCTCGAGGTTGTCGGTCACGTCCGGCAGCCGCAGCGCCGGGTCGAGCCGCAGTTCGCGGTTGGTGAACTCGGTGCGCGCCTGCGCGGCATGGTCGCGCAGCAGCTTCCAGAGGATGGCGCCCGCGACGCCCTTGATGACGTAGGCGTCGCCGAAGAA
>SEAY01000166.1 GCA_004144865.1 Comamonadaceae bacterium | reverse complement strand
TCCCCCCAGAGGGGGGAGGGGCGAAGTCCGCCCCGGCCGAACAGAAGTACACCGCCTGGACCTTCGGCGAGCTGCCCGAGCTGATGGAGATCCGCCGCGGCGGCACCAGCCTGATCGGCTTTCCGGCGCTGATCGACAAGGGGGAGGCGGTCACCATCGAGGTGTTCGACGAACCCGAGGTCGCGGCCGCGAAGCACCGCACCGGCCTGCGCCGGCTGTTCGCGCTGCAGATGAAGGACGCACTCAAGTACCTCGAGAAGAACATCCCCGACCTGCAGAAGATGGCCGTGGCGTACATGCCGCTGGGTACCCAGGAGGAGCTGCGGGAGCAGGTGATCGAGGTGGCGCTGGACCGCGCCTTCCTGCTCGATCCGCTGCCCGGCGACGCCGCCGCCTTCCAGCGCCGGCTCGAAGAGGGCCGCGGGCGCCTGACGCTGATCGCCAACGAGGTGGCCCGGCTCGCCGCCACCATCCTCGCGGATTACGCGGCCGCCGCGCGCAAGGTCAAGGACACGAGGAACCACCCGGATGCCACGGCGGACGCCGCGCAGCAGCTGCAGCGGCTGGTGCCCAGGCGCTTCCTCGCCGCGACGCCGTGGGCGCGCCTGCAGCACCTTCCGCGCTACCTGAAGGCCATCGTGCTGCGCCTCGACAAGCTGCGCGTGGACGCCACGCGCGACGCGGCGCGGCTGGCCGAGCTCAAGCCGCAGGAGCAGCGCTACTGGCGCCTCGTGGCCGAGCGCAAGGGCGCGGTCGACGAGCGCATGGAGGACTTCCGCTGGTTGCTGGAGGAGCTGCGGGTGAGCTTCTTCGCCCAGGAACTGCGCACCCCCCAGCCGGTGAGCATCAAGCGGCTCGAGAAGACCTGGGCGCAGCTGCAGGGCTGACCCGGAGGTAGAAAGCCGGATGCCGGCCGGCGGCCGCCGCGCTATCCTCCCTCCGTTCCGTTGCGAGGGGAATCCGATGGACCGACGCAGTTTTCTCGAGTCGTGCACGGCCGCCGCCGGACTGGGCGCAGCCGCCGCCAGTTTCCCGGCCTGGGCCGCCGATGCGAAGCCCAAGGCGTACGCGAAGGCGCTCCTGGTGGACGACCGCGGCGCGCCGCTGAAGGCGTCCGCGCTGAAGCCGCAGGCCAACTACGTCTTCCACTATCCCTTCGAGGCCACGCCGGTGTTCCTGCTCGACCTGGGCAAGGCGGTGTCGCCCAATGCGCTCACCACCCAGGACCGCAATTCCTACCAGTGGCCGGGCGGGGTCGGGGCGCGGCGCAGCATCGTGGCCTTTTCGGCCATCTGCGCGCACCAGCTCGTGTATCCCACGCCGGAGGTGAGTTTCATCAGTTTCCGCCGCAAGCGCGCCCAGCGGGGCGTGCAGGACGGGCTGATCCACTGCTGCGCCGAGCACAGCCAGTACGATCCCGCCCGTGGCGCCGAAGTCCTCTCGGGTCCAGCCCGGCAGCCGCTGTGCGCCGTGCTCCTCGCGCACGACGCCGGCGCGGACACCCTCACGGCCTACGCCACGCTCGGGGGCGAACTGTTCGACGATTTCTTCCGCAAGTACGAGATGAAGCTCAGCCTCGACGTCGGGCCGAAGGCCCGCAACGCGGTGGCGGGGCAGAGCGTGGTGCGCGAGCTGGAGAAGTTCTGCAAGAACCCGATCCAGTGTTGAGTCCGCGTCATCCCCGCGCAGGCGGGGACCCAGGGCATTGAACGCGGGAGCGCTGGATTCCCGCCTGCGCGGGAATGACGGTGGCTAAAGCTTCGCCAACCGCTCCAGCGCCGCGCGCAGCGTCTCGTCCTTCTTCGCGAAGCAGAAGCGCACGATGCCCTGGTCGTCGCCGTCCACGTAGAGCGCGGACATCGGGATGGCCGCCACGCCGAACTCGACGGTCAGCCACTTGCAGAACTCGGCTTCCTTCAGGGCGCTCACGCCGGAGATGTCGGCGCACTGGAAGTAGGTGCCTTCGCTGGGCAGCAGCTTCAGCCGCGTGCGCGCCAGCCCTTCGCGGAACAGGTCGCGCTTGCGCTGGTAGAAGGCCGGCAGCTGCAGGTAGGGGTCGGGCGAGGCCATGTAGCTGGCCAGGCCGTACTGCATGGGCGTGTTCACGGTGAACACGTTGAACTGGTGTACCTTGCGGAACTCGGCCGTCAGCACCGCCGGAGCGGCCACGTAGCCGATCTTCCAGCCGGTGACGTGGTAGGTCTTGCCGAAGCTGGAGACGATCAGCGAACGCGCGGCCAGGCCGGGAAAGCGCGCCGCGCTCTGGTGCAGCTGGCCGTCGTAGACCATGTGCTCGTACACCTCGTCGCTGATGACGAACACGTCGGTGGGGTCCAGCAGGTCCTGCAGCTGCAGCATCTCCTCGCGCGTCCAGACGGTGGCGCTCGGGTTGTGCGGCGTGTTGATCACGATGGCGCGCGTGCGCGGCGACAGCGCGGCTGAGATGCGGGCGAAGTCGGGCCGGAAGGTGCCGGGCGTCAGCGGCACGCGCACCACCTTGCCGCCGGCCAGGTCGATGTTCGGGACGTAGCTGTCGTAGCAGGGCTCCAGGACGATGACCTCGTCACCCGGCTTCACGATGGCGAGGATCGCCGTGATGATCGCCTGCGTGGCACCGGCGGTGATGGTGATCTCCGTGGCCGCGTCGTACTTGCGGCCGTAAAGCGCCTCGATCTTGGCGGCCACCGCCTCGCGCAACACCGGCACGCCGGTCATGGGCGGATACTGGTTCAGGCCCTTGCGCATGGCTTCCGTGACGCCGTCGACCAGCTTCGGGTCGCAGTCGAAATCGGGGAAGCCCTGGCCCAGGTTGACCGCGCCCTTCTCGGCGGCCAGCGCCGACATCACGGTGAAGATGGTCGTCCCGATGGTGGGGAACTTGGTCTGCAGGGGAGGTGTCCGTACGTTCATGATGGGCGTGATGCTTGCGGGTCTTTTCCGGTGCCACCGCGGATCCGGCTTTGCCGGGCCGCGGGTGGCGCCCCCTTGAGGGGGAGGCGGCCGCAGGCCGCTTCGGGGGTGGTCACATATCGTAGTCGGAGCCGTGGCCGCTCATGGCCTTGGCGATCAGGTTGCGGTCGAGGCGGTCGGACAGCAGTTCGGCGAAACGGTACACGAAATTGCGCAGGTAGGCCCCGCGCTTGAACGCGATCCGGGCGAGGTTCCGCCCGAACAGGTGGCCGAGCGGCCGCACGGCGAGGTCGGCGTTGCTGCCGTTGTCGTCGCGCACCGCCATCTCCGCCACGATGCCGATCCCCAGCCCGAGGCGCACGTAGGTCTTGATCACGTCGGAGTCGATCGCTTCCAGCGCGATGCGCGGTTGCAGCTTCTTCTGCGCGAAAGCCGAGTCGATGCGGGTGCGGCCGGTGAAGGATGGGTGATAGGTCACGAGCGGCTCGCCGGCGATGTCCTCCAGCGTCACGCGCTCCTTCTTCGCCAGCGGATGCTGCAGCGGCAGCACCAGCACGTGCTGCCACTCGTAGCAGGGCATGGTGACCAGGTCCGGGTAGTCCGACAGCGATTCGGTGGCGATGCCGATCTCGGCGACTTCGTCCAGCACCATGCGGGCGACCTGGTCCGGGGAACCCTGGTGCAGGCTGATGCTGACCTTGGGGTACGCCTCGCGCAGCCTGGCCACGGGGATCGGCAGCACGTACCGCGCCTGCGTGTGGGTGGTGGCGATGGACAGCGTGCCGCTGTCCTGCGCGCTGAACTGCTCGCCGATGCGCTTGAGGTTGCCGACTTCCCGCATGATCAGCTCGATGCTCTTCAGCACGTGCTGGCCGGGTTCCGTCACCCGCTTGAGCCGCTTGCCATGGCGGGCGAAGATCTCGACCCCTAGTTCCTCCTCGAGCTCGATGATGGCCTTGGACACCCCGGGCTGCGAGGTATGCAGGGCCTTCGCGGCCTCGGTGAGGTTGAGGTTGCGCCGCACCGCTTCCTGGACGAAGCGAAACTGATGCAGGTTCATGCTGAATTTCTTCTAAGAAAGAAATTCATTATGCCGACGTTCTTTATTCCATCGCAATCTGTGCAATGAGGTCGAGCACCCGCCCGTCCTCGCCGACTGGCTTCTGCAGCACGAACGTCACCTCCGGATGCGCCGCCTGGAGGGCCTGGACGAGCGCCGGCAGGTCTTCGCGGGCGTGCCGTCCCGTGCCCAGGAACATGGGGACGACGGTGACGTGGCGGGCGCCGGCCGCGACGAGTTCCCCCGCGGCCGAGGGGAGGTCGGGCTGGTCCAGCTCGAGGTACGCGCAGCGCACGGGCACGCCGGAATTCATCGCGCGCAGCCGGGCGGCGACGGTCTCCATCGGCAGGCGCCACAGCGGGTCGCGCGAGCCATGGCCGAACAGGACGATGGCCTTGTCCATCAGCGCCTGAGCACCAGCCAGCCGAAGGCGGCGAGCGATGCGACCATGTAGATCAGTCCCGGAGCCCCGGACGCTATCCAGGGCAGCCAGTTGCGCAGGTTGCCGATGTAGCCGAACACGTTGTTCAGCAGGAAGAAGCTGATGCCGATCAGCACGCCGCCGAACACGTAGCTGGTGATCCCGCCGGAACGGAAATGCAGGTAGGCGAAGGGCAGGGCCAGCACCACCATCACCATGCAGGAAAGCGGATAGAACACCTTGCGCCAGAACTCGATCTCGTAGCGCTGCGCCGTCTGCGCGTTGGCCTCCAGGTGGCCGATGTACTGGAAGAGGGCGATGGTGCTCATGCGATCGGGCTTGAGCAGCGCCACCGCCACCATCTCCTGCGAGATCTCGGTCGGCCAGCGCAGGTTGCCCAGCGTGGTGCGCTCCACGCTGGCGGCCTTCGTGTCCGCCACGTTGAACTCGGTGCGGCTCACGCCGGTGAGCACCCAGGCGCCTTCGGCGAAGGTGCCCTCGCGCGCCTGCGTGATGGACACCAGGTAGCCGCGCGAGTCCGCCTCGAAGATGCGCACGTCCCGCATCTGGCCTTGCGGCGTGAGCCCCCGGACGTTCACGTTGTAGGAAAGATAACGTTGCCGCTCCTTCAGCCACGCGCCGGTGGTGCCGGTGGAGATGCCGCCGGAAAAGCGCGCCTTCAGCATCTGCGCGGTGCGCTCGCTCAGGGGCGAGAGGTAGTCGCCGGCCGCGAAGGTGAGGATGGTGAAGCCGAGTCCCAGCACCAGCAGGGCGCGCAGGGCGCGCCAGGGGCCCAGCCCGCTGGTGCGCAGGATGGTGTATTCCGAACTTTGCGCGAACCGCGCCATCACGAAGATGGTGCCGATCAGCACCGCGA
>SEAY01000238.1 GCA_004144865.1 Comamonadaceae bacterium | reverse complement strand
GCGGTGTGTCAGGCCGGCACCATCGACGCGGCATCGCCGAGCGGGCGCAGGCTGTCGAAGTCGGGGTCCGCGTGGTGCGCGAAGCCAGGGCGGTCGAGTGAGCCGAGCTCGATTCGGCCATCTCGGATCGCCAGGCGCGGTCGACCGGCTTCGAGCTCGTAGAGATCGGGATGCGCAGCCGCGAAAGCCGATTGCTCGGTTTCGGGCGCTTCCCCGAAGCCGTCGACGTAGTGGTGCCCGTTGCGCTCGGCGTGGGTCAGGCCGAGCAACGCTGCCAGCGCAAGGTCCTGCTGCACGGCCAGGCCGGCCTGGCAGGTGAGGTCCTCGGCCGACATGAAGTAGCGGCCGGCGGCAGGCTGTTCGCTGTTCCAGCGGTCGCAGCGCGCGCGATTGATGACAGCTTTGTACAGGCCCTTGCAGGCCTTGCTCGACACGCCCCGCCAACCGTGCGCGCGGCCCGCGGGAAAGGCGTCGAGCGTGCCGTCGGCCTCGTCGAGCAGCAGCGGCGCCGGCGGATCGAGTGACGCGAGCGCCGGTGCCAGACTCGCGTCGCGCGGAACCGGCTGCTCGATGTAGAGCAGCGCGTCGGGCCGGCGCGCGAGCGCGGGCAGATGGCGCAAGCCTTCGCACAGCGCGCGCAGTGCCGCCGGATCGGCGTACTGCTCGTTGCCATCCAGACTGAAACGGTGCCCCGGCTGCAGGCTGTCGAGCACGCGCAGCACGTTGTCAAGGCGTGCCAGGTCCGTGACCGGGTCGCCGCCGAGCTTGATCTTGAAACAGCGGTGACCGTAGCGCTTCACCACGGCGGGCAGCGACATCGGAAGGCCGCCGGCGTCCACGGCATCGCCCTCCAGATCGTCGAGCATGCCGACCGTGTGGCGCGCATCGATGCGGGATGCGGGCGCCAGCATGGCGAGCCAGGCGTTCCAGTCCCAATCGCCCAGGTCCGGCGCGATGGCGGTGTGTGCAAGGCCCACCAGGTTGCGCTGGAACGCGGCGTACACCGACGTGCCGGTCGCGCGGCACAGCGCATCGAGCACGGCGCGATCGAGCACGGCCTGGCCGAATGCGGTCGACAGGGCGGT
>SEAY01000058.1 GCA_004144865.1 Comamonadaceae bacterium | reverse complement strand
GCAGGTCCTCGTTCATGAGCGTGGGTCCGAAGGTGATATTGTCACAGCCCGGCGGTGTGCCATTCACGATTGCGCATGGGGATCCCTGTTAACTTTGACAGTGTCAGCCTGGATGGCATCCTCAGCGACTGGGTGGCGGCCCTGCGCGAGTTTTCCGTCGAGGCCGTGGTGGTGCTCGGGCCCGACCCGTTCGGCGGCCCGGACGACCGCCAGGTCGTGGCCGCGCATCCGCCGGTCGTGGCCGAAGCCGCCACCGCGCTGGCCGAGAGCCGCGACTTCGGCGCCCGCTGGCGCGATTCCGACGCGCCGCTCGTGGCCTGGCAGACCATCAGCAAGTCCGACCCGCAGGGCACCAGCCGCTGGCGCATGCTCTGGCGGGCCCACGGCTACCAGACCGTGGTGCGGGTGGAGTTCCCGCTGCCGGCCGGCCGGGCGTTCGAGTGCTTCATGTTCAGCCCGCGCGAACTCACCGAGCGCAACGAGGCCGCCATGCTCGCCTGGTCCGCCCTGAACATCTGGCCGCTCGTGAAGCGAAGCATCGCCGCGGCCCGCTCGATGCTCAGCCCGCGCGAACGCGAATGCCTGGAGCTCGCCTTCCAGGGCAAGACCGCGCGGGAGACCTCGCAGGCGCTCCAGTGCACCGAGCGCACGGTCAACTACCACCTGGCCAACGCCATGAGCAAGCTGAAGGTGGACAACAAGATGGCCGCCATCCAGCGCGCCTGCTGGCTCGGCGCCCTCTGACCCCACCCGAAGAAGGTTGTCCGGGGCCCGCCGCTGCCCTTACCATTCGCGCCATGAGCGACCTCGAAGAAGACCGCACCGCCTCCCTGATGACGCCGGCCAAGCTGGCGCAGTTGCAGGAGCGCCCCAGGACTGCGGCGTCGCCGGCGGCATGGCTCGATGCGCTCGCCTCCGACGCGGGCAGCGGCCACGTGCGCCGGCTGGCGGACCTGCGCCGGCAGATCGGCGCGCAGCTGCGCGAGTGGGACTACGCCCCGGTGGCGGCGGCCGTGCAGGCGCTCGAAGAGGCGGCTCGCAAGCTCGATTTCGCCCAGGTGGAGCCGCGCGGCTGGCTTGCCCGCCTGGCCGGGGGCAAGGGCGCGGCGGCTGCCTTCGTCTCCCAGGTGGACCGCATCGCCCAGGCCGGCGACGACCTCGCCGACGAGGCGCGCGCCCAGCAGAGGAAGCAAGCCGGCGCCGTGGCGGCGGAGCGCGCGGTGCTGGAAGCCGAGGTCGAAGTGCGCGCCATCGAGAAGATCATGGACCAGGGCGCCCGCTGGCTGCAGGACATGCGCGGCCAGCTCAAGACCCGCCAGGCGCAGGGGGGCGACGCTGCCGCGCAGCGGCAGATCCAGGAAGACACGCAGCGCTGCGAGCTGCTGGTCGTGCGCCTCAAGCAGCTGCGCGCGGTGAGCAGCGCGGCGCAGCAGGTGCTGGAGCGCTGCAAGGGGCTCGCAACCGAGCGCGCGGCCTTCGCCCAGTCGCTGCAGGCGCTGCAGGAGGGGCCGTTGAAGGCCTGGCAGAAGCGTTCGGCACCGGTGGCCGACGAGGCGAAGTCGCGCGGCTCCGCGTCCGACGGGATCGATGGGGCCCGCACCGCGCAGCAGGACCTGCAGGCCGCGCTGAAGCAGTCCGCCGGCGAATGCGCCAGCCTGCAGCGGCACGGGCAGGAGCTGGCGGACGAACTCGCCGCCCTGGACGCGCCCCTGCAGGCCGCTGCCTGAGGCGGCGCGGCCATGCCCTTCCTCGCCATCGACATCGGCAACACGCGCCTGAAGTGGGCGCTCTATCCGGACGCGGCGCCGGGGGCGCAGCCTCTCGCCAGCGGCGCCGAATTCCTGGAGAACATCGACAAGCTCGCCGACGGCGAGTGGGCTTCGCTGCCGCATCCGGACCGCATGCTGGGCTGCTGCGTCGCCGGCGACGCGGTGAAGCGGCGCGTCGAGGAACAGATGGAGGAGCTGTGGCTGGTGCCCGCGCACTGGGTGGTGGCCAGCAGCGCCGAGGCCGGCCTGGTCAACGGCTACGACCATCCGACGCGCCTGGGCGCCGATCGCTGGGTGGCCATGATAGGCGCGCGGCATCGCATGCTGGGGCAGGGGCCCCAGCGGCCCATGGTGGTGGTGATGGTCGGCACCGCGGTCACGGTGGAAGCCATCGATGCGCAGGGGCGCTTCCTGGGCGGCTTCATCCTGCCGGGCCACGGCATCATGCTGCGCGCCCTGGAAAGCGGCACCGCCGGCCTGCACGTTCCCACCGGCGAAGTGCGCGAATTTCCCACCAACACCAGCGACGCGCTCACCAGCGGCGGCACCTTCGCCATCTCCGGCGCCATCGAGCGCATGGTGCAGCACGTGCGCGACCACTGCGGGACGGAGCCCGCCTGCTACATGACCGGCGGAGCGGGCTGGAAGATGGCGCCGCACATGATGGAGCGCTTCGAGCTGGTGGAGAGCCTGATCTTCGACGGGCTGCTGGTGATCGCGGCCACGCGGGCGGCTGCGGCGCATTGAGCGCAGCTAGGCCGCCAACCCGTCCGCCGCCTGCTCCAGGGCCTCCCGCGCCTGCCCCAGCACCTGCTCGCGCCACGCATCGGTATCGGTGTAGAACGCCGCGAGCACCTGCTTGCGGATCGCGTCCGCCTTCTCCCGCGGGACCTCCGGATGCCGGCGCAGCCACTGCTCGGCGCGCAGCGCCTGGAAGGTTTCCATCACGGGCACCGTCCCGTACTCCAGGGCCATGCCGGTGTATTCCGCCTGCGGGCACTCGTCGTAGATGGACGTGAACATCAGGCCCGTGAGCAGGGCGGAGGTCGACGTGCCGTCGTAGATCGACGTGATGCCCTTGCCCTGCGGGCCACCCCACCAGGCCCGGGCGCGCGCTAGGCACGCCGCATCGTCCCGGCCAGCGAAGATGCGCTCGCCGACGCCGCTCGGCCCCAGGCCGGTGTGGACGTCGATCCAGGCGATGCGGCCAGCGCGCCGACCGTGGGTGCGCAGCACTTCGCGCACCGCCAGGTTGCTCCAGGCAGGCGCGCGGCCGCCGTAGAACAGGCCGTCGGCGTATTCGTATTGCCCTCCCGAGACGGCCGCCTGGTAGGCGCGCTCGCCGTGCTCGGCGAGATAGCGCGCGATGGCCTGCTCGTTCTCCTGCGAAGGGGGCCAGTCCGGCGGCACCAGCAGCGGGTGCACCTCGCGGTAGGCGGCGTTCACCGGCAGGGCCTGCGAGAAATCGTGGAAATTGCGGTTCAGGTCCACGTTCTCGTGCGTCGTTCGCCCGATGTGCGAGAACCCGTAGGGGTTGAGCGCATGGACGTACAGCACGGCGATGCCGGCATCCGCGGCCCGGCGGCGCCAAGCGGTATCGCGCAAGGCCGCCACCTGCACGCCGCTGCCGCAGAAGCCCTCGACGCCGTGGCATGCGCTCGACAGGATCAGCAGCCGCGCGGCATCGGGAGGGCCGTCGCGCGCCACGTCCATGGCCAGGGGTTCGCCCTCCAGGCCGGGCAGGGGATGCGGCCTGGTCTCGACCCGCAGGCCGGCGGCGTCCGCGGCTTCGAGGAACTTCCGGCGCGCCTGCGCGTAGCTGGAGGAAAAGGGAGAGTGATCGCCCGGCATCAGCGCGCCTTCGCCAGCCACTCCTCGGCAAGCTTCACCCAGTAGGTGGCGCCCAGGGGGATCAGGTCGTCGTTGAAGTCGTAGCTGGGGTTGTGGATCACGCACGGCCCCGGCCCGTGGCCCAGCTCGCGGTGGCTGCCATCGCCGTTGGCGATGAAGCAATAGGCCCCCGGCCTGGCCTGCAGCATGAAGGCGAAGTCTTCGGCGCCCATGGTGGGCTCCTGCACCTTGACGTTCTGCTCGCCGACGATGGAAGCCATCACGCCGCGCGCGAATTCCGCCTCCGCCTTCGAATTGACCGTCGGCGGGTAGTTGCGCTGGAACTCGAACTCGCAGCGCGCCTCGTGCGCGGCGCAGACGTGCTCGGCCACCTGCTGCATGCGCTTGGCGATCAGGTCCTGCACTTCGGTGCTGAAGGTCCGCACGGTGCCCTGCAGCTCGCAGCTGTCGGGGATCACGTTGGTCGCCTCGCCGGCGTGGATCATGGTGACCGAGATCACCGCGGCGTCGATCGGCTTGGTGTTGCGGCTGACGATCGTCTGGAAGGCCTGCACGATCTGGCAGGCCACCGGCACGGGGTCGATGCCCAGGTGCGGCATGGCGCCGTGGCCGCCCTTGCCGCGGATGGTGACCTTGAACTCCGCGGTGGAGGCCATCACGGGACCGGGGCTGACGGCGAAAGTGCCCACGGGTCCGCCCGGCCAGTTGTGCATGCCGAAGACCGCCTCCATGGGGAACTTGTCGAACAGGCCGTCGTTGATCATCTCGCGGGCGCCACCGCCGCCTTCCTCGGCCGGCTGGAAGATCAGGTACACGGTGCCGTCGAAATTGCGGTGCCTGGCGAAGTGCTTCGCCGCGGCCAGCAGCATCGCGGTGTGGCCGTCGTGCCCGCAGGCGTGCATCTTGCCCGCGTGCTTGCTGGCGTGCGCGAAGGTGTTGAACTCCTGCATGGGCAGCGCATCCATGTCGGCGCGCAGGCCCACGGCGCGGGAGGACGTGCCGTTCTTCACGATGCCGACGACGCCGGTCTTGCCCATGCCGCGGTGCACGGGGATGCCCCATTCGCCCAGCTTGGCGGCCACGAGGTCGCCGGTGCGCACCTCCTCGAAGCAGAGTTCGGGATGGGCGTGGATGTCGCGCCGCAGCGCCACGATGGATGCGGACTCGGTGACGATGGAATCCAGGAGCTTCATGGGGGAGTGTCTTCGGACTGCAGGTGTGAATGCGCCAGTCTACCTACGTGCAAGCGGCGTGCCTATGCGGGGTTCCGCGACAATCCCGGGATGGCTGCATCCGCCCCCTCTCCCCGCGCCCTCGAACTGGCCCGTACGCTGGTCGGCTTCAACACCGTGAGCGCCCATTCCAACCTGGCGTTGATCCACTGCATCCGCGACGAGCTGGCGCGGCTGGGCGTGAAGTCACGGCTGAGCTACAACGCCGATCGCACCAAGGCGAACCTGTTCGCAACCCTCGGTGAAGGCAAGCCGGCGGGCGTGATCCTGTCCGGCCACACCGACACCGTGCCGTGGGACGGCCAGGCGTGGTCGGTCGACCCGCTGGGCGGGGTGGTGCGCGACGGCCGCCTGTACGGACGCGGCGCGGCGGACATGAAGGGCTTCATCGCCACGGCGGTGGCCCACGCGAAGCTGTTCCTGGAGAGCGACGCGCCCTTCGCCGTGCACTTCGCCTTCAGCTACGACGAGGAGATCGGCTGCTTCGGCGTGCGCGAGCTGATCGCCGACCTGCGCGACGCCGGCATCCGGCCGCTCGCCTGCATCGTGGGCGAGCCCACCAGCATGGTGCCGGCCATCGCGCACAAGGGGGTGTACCGCTACCGGTGCTGCGTGCGCGGCAAGGAGGCGCATTCGTCCCTGACGCCGCGCTCGGTCAATGCCATCGAGATGGCGGCGCGGGTGGTGGGCCGCGTGCGGGACATGGCCGAACGCTTCGAGCGCGAGGAGCCGCGCTACGAGGGCTTCGACGTGCCGTTCTCCACCGCCAGCGTGGGCCAGTTCCACGGCGGCATCGCGGACAACGTGGTGCCCCGTGACGCCGAGTTCCGCTACGAGTTCCGCGACCTGCCCACGGCGGACGCGCGGGCCATGCAGCAGCAGGTGGTGGAGTACGCGCAATCGCTGGAGCCCGCGATGCAGCGCGTCGCGCCGGAGACGGGCTTTCGCTTCGAGACCATCTGCGAGATCCCGAGCTTCCTGGGCTCGGCCGACGACGACGTGACGCGCCTCGCGCTGCGGCTGGCCGGCGAGCAGCGCACCACCCTGGTCGCCTTCGGCACCGAAGCAGGACTCTTCAAGAACGCCGGCATTCCCACCGTGGTCTGCGGGCCCGGCAGCATCGAGCAGGCGCACCAGCCGGACGAGTACGTGAGCCTCGAGCAGCTCATGCGCTGCGAGGCATTCATGCACGGGCTGGCGCGGTCGAACAGCCTGGCCTGAGCGCTCGCCGCCGGCGGCCGGGGGGGGGCCGGGGGCAGGGTCAGGTGCGGACGCGGCCGTCGCCGGTCAGCATCGACAGTTCGACGAACTTCGAGGCCACGTGGTCGTTCGGCGAGAACGACACGTTGAAGCCGCCGAACGATTCGGCGTTGAGCGATTCCAGGCTGGCGACCAGGGTGTCGCGCGTGGGCTTCGCGGGGCCGCGGCGCAGCGCTTCCACCACCACCTTGGCCGCCAGGTAGCCCTCCATGCTGGAGAAGTTGGACTGGTAGTCGGCGCCGCCCTTCTTCACGGCGTCGTTGAATTCGCGCGTGATGGGACGCGCGGCGTTGTAAGGCGAAGGCATGACCTGCGACACCACCACGCCGGCGGCGTCCTTGCCCAGTTCGTCGGCCAGCGCCTGCGTGCCCACGAAGGACACGTTGAAGAAGGTGCCGCCGAAGCCCTCCGCGCGGGCGGCGCGGATGAAGGCGGCGCACGCCTTGTACGCGCCGATCTGCACGATCGCGTCGGGCTTGGCGGCCACCAGCGCCCTGACGGCCTGGGCGACCTGCACCGAGTTGCGTTCCACCGGGGCCTGGCCCACCGGCTTCATGTTGCGGCTCTTCAGGGCGAGCTCCACCCCGTCGAGGCCGGCCTTGCCGTAGGCGTCGTTCTGGTAGAACACCGCGATCTTCGACAGGCCCAGCGACGTGAGCTGCTTGACGATCAGCTCGGTCTCGTCGTTGTACGAGGCGCGCAGGTGGAAGGCGTAGCGGTTGAACGGCTGGCGCAGCGCCATGGCGCCGGTGAAGGGCGCGAAGAAGGGCACGCGGTCGGCCGTGGCCAGCGGCAGCGCGGCCAGGCTGGTGGGCGTGCCGATGTAGCCGAACAGCGCCAGCGGGTCGTCCTTGAGCAGCTTGCGCGTGTTGTCCACGCAGCGGTCCGGCTCGTAGCCGTCGTCCAGCTTGACGATCTCGATGGGCTTCCTGTGGACGCCGCCCTGGGCATTGACCTGCTCCAGGTACAGCTTGGCGCCCTGGTGGAACTGGATGCCCAGCTGCGCGGACGGACCCGTGAACGGGGCCGATTGGGCGAACACGAGGCGCTCGGACTGCGCGCGCAGCGACGGGGCGCCCACGAGCGCGATGGCGCCGGCGGCGGCGCGGGTGAAGGTGCGGCGGTTCAGCATCGGATCATTCTCGTAAACCCTTGCTTGCGGCTGCCTTTCAGGCGGGCGTCCAGCGTCAGGCAAAAGCACTCGCGCTAGGCGAGCGGCTTAACGCCCCGGAGCGCGGCAGTCGCGCTCACGCGACAATGGGGCCATGGAAGCCGCGACGATCCCCGCCCCCGTCCAGACCGTCCGGGGCGCCTGCCCGCATGACTGCCCCGACACCTGCGCCCTGGTCACCACGGTGCAGGACGGCGTGGCAGTCCGCGTGCAGGGCAATCCGCAGCATGCCCCGACGGCGGGCGTGCTGTGCCACAAGGTGTCGCGCTACACGGAGAGGACGTACCACCCCGAGCGGCTGCTGCAGCCGATGCGCCGCGTGGGTCCCAAGGGTTCGGGCCGCTTCGAGCCGGTGGGCTGGGACGAGGCGCTGGACGACATCGCCGCTCGCCTGGGCGCGATCGCGGCGCGCGACCCGCAGGCCATCCTGCCTTACAGCTACTGCGGCACGATGGGGCTGGTGCAGGGCGAGAGCATGGCGGGCCGCTTCTTCCACCAGCTCGGCGCGTCGCTGCTGGATCGCACCATCTGCGCGTCCGCGGGCGCCGAGGCGCTGACCCAGACCCTGGGCGGCAAGGTCGGCATGAAGGTGGAGTTCTTCGCCGAGGCGAAGCTGATCCTGGTGTGGGGCAGCAATTCGATCGCGAGCAACCTGCACTTCTGGCGCCTGGCGCAGGAAGCCAAGCGCAACGGTGCGAAGCTCGTTTGCATCGACCCGCGCCGCAGCGAAACGGCGGAGAAGTGCCACGAGCACATCCAGCTGCTTCCCGGCACCGACGCGGCGCTGGCGCTCGCGCTGATGCACGAACTGGTGGTGAACGGCTGGACCGACGAGGACTACCTCGCGCAGCACGCGCTGGGCTGGGAGGGCCTGCGCGAACGCGCGCTGCGCTGGAGCCCGGAGCGCGCCGCCGCCGTCTGCGGCATCCCGGCGCAGCAGATCCGCGACCTCGCCCGCGACTACGGCACCACCCAGCCGGCGGCGATCCGCCTGAACTACGGCATGCAGCGGGTGCGCGGGGGCGGCAACGCCGTGCGCGCCGTCGCCTGCCTGCCCGCGATCACCGGCGCCTGGCGGCACCGCGCCGGCGGCCTGCTGCTTTCGAGTTCCGGCTTCTTCCCGGTGGACCGCGCGGCGCTGCAGCGGCCGGACCTGCTGGCCGGCCGCACGCCGCGCACCGTCAACATGGTGACGATAGGCGACGACCTGCTGCGGCGCGCCTCGCCGGCCTTCGGCCCGGCCATCGAGGCGGTCATCGTCTACAACAGCAATCCCGTGGCGGTGGCGCCGGAGTCGGGCAAGGTGGTGCAGGGCTTCGCGCGCGAGGACCTCTTCACCGTGGTGCTGGAGCATTTCCGCACCGACACGGCGGACTACGCGGACTACCTGCTGCCCGCGACGACCCAGCTGGAACATTGGGACATCCACGCGACCTACGGCCACACGGACGTGCTCCTGAACCGGCCCGCCGTGGCGCCGGTCGGCCAGGCGCGCACCAATACCGACATCTTCCGCGGCCTCGCCGCGCGCATGGGCTTCACCGATCCGTGCTTCCGCGAGGGCGATGAAAGCCTGTGCCGCAGCGCCTTCGGCGAGCGGGTCGATTTCGCGCAACTGCTCGAACACGGTTTCGCCAGCCTGCAGGTGCCGGATGCGCCGTTCGCCGGGGGGCGCTTTCCCACGGCGTCCGGACGCTGCGAGTTCTTCAGTGCCGCCCTGGCGCGGCAGGGCCTCGACGGACTGCCGGACCACGTGCCGAACTATGAGCCGGCCGGAGGCTCCAACCGCTATCCGCTCGCCATGATCTCGCCGCCCGCCCGCAACTTCCTGAATTCGACGTTCGTCAACGTGCAGAGCCTGCGCGACATCGAGGGCGAACCGCTGCTCGAGATGCACGCGGACGACGCGGCGCCGCGCGGCATCGCCGACGGCCAGGTGGTGCGGGTGTTCAACGACCGCGGCGAGTACCTGTGCAAGGCCCGCGTGGGCGGCCGGGCGCGCCCCGGCGTGGTGAACGGCCTCGGCATCTGGTGGCGCAAGCTGGGCCTCGCGGGCACCAACGTCAACCAGCTCACCAGCCAGCGCCTGACCGACCTCGGCCGCGCGCCCGTGTTCTACGACTGCCTGGTCGAAGTCCAGCCGGCGTGAGGAAGAAGGCGCTGTACATGGGACTGGCAGGAGCGGCGGGCGTGGCGGTTGCGGCCACGCTGTGCCTGACGGGGTGTTCCAGCGTGGGCTACTACTGGCAGTCGGCCGTGGGCCACCTCAACATCCTGCAACAGGCGCGCCCGGTGGACGACTGGGTGAACGGCGCGGATACACCCAGCCGCGTGCGCGCGAAGCTGGAGCTCTCGCAGCGCATCCGCGATTTCGCCAGCCGCGAACTGAAGCTGCCGGACAACCCCAGCTATCGCCGCTATGCCGACCTGCATCGCACCGCCGCCGTCTACAACGTGACCGCGGCGCCCGCGTACTCGCTGGAGCTCAAGACCTGGTGCTTTCCCGTCACCGGTTGCGTGGGCTACCGCGGCTACTACGACGAGGCCAAGGCGCGCGCCGAGGCCGGCGAGCTCGCGCTGCAGGGCTACGAGACCAACGTCTATCCGGTCACCGCGTATTCCACGCTGGGCCTGATGAACTGGGCCGGCGGCGACCCGCTGCTGAACACCTTCATCCACTATCCCGAAGGCGAGCTCGCGCGGCTGGTCTTCCACGAGCTGGCGCACCAGGTGCTGTACGTGAAGAACGACACCACCTTCAACGAGTCCTTCGCCACGGCCGTCGAGCGCCTGGGCGGCGCGCGCTGGCTGCACTCGCATGCCGGCGACAAGGCGCGCAAGGATTACGCGGCCTTCGACGGCCGCCGCCGCATGTTCAAGCAGCTTTCGCGCGCCACGCGCAAGCGCCTGGAGGCGGTGTACGAGACGCCCGGCATCGGGTTCGAGGCCAAGGAAGAGGCCAAGCGGCGCGTGATGGCGCAGTTCCGCACGGAGTACGAGGCCATGAAGGCGGCGTCGGGGCTGGAGCCCTCCGCCTGGCGCGGCTACGACCGCTGGGTGCGCGAGGCGAACAACGCGTTCTTCGGCGCCCAGGCCGCGTACGACGAGCTGGTGCCGGGGTTCGAGGCGCTGTTCCGCTCGGTGGGCGGCGACTGGGACCGGTTCTATGATGCGGCCAGGCAGCTCGCCGCCCTGCCGAAACAAGAGCGGCACGAGAAACTGAAGGAGGCCGCTGGTGGCTGACATCCACATCGTGCGCGAGCACGCCCTGGGGCTCGCGGGTGCGCGCAAGCTCGCGTTCCGCTGGGCCGAGGTGGCCGAGAAGAAGCTCGAGATGGAGTGCACCTACGAGGAAGGCAAGCTTTCCGACGTGGTGGGCTTCAAGCGCCCCGGCGCCAGCGGCGAGCTGAAGGTCACCAAGGACCGCTTCGTGCTGGATGCCCGCCTCGGCCTGCTGCTGGGCGTGTTCAAGGGCAAGATCGAGAGCGAGATCGTGAAGAACCTCGACCAGCTGCTGGACCACGAGGATCCGTTGCACGCCTTCGAGCAGGGCCTGGCGAAACACGAGGCGAAGCACGACACGAAGCATGCCAAGCATGCGAAGGCGCACGTCGCCCAGGCGCCGGGTCACGCGCCGCGCAAGTCGAAGTAGGCTTCCGTCATTCCCGCGAAGGCGGGAATCCAGGGCGCCCTGGGTCCCCGCCTGCGCGGGGATGACGGGGAAATCAGACCTCGTAGGTCGGGGTGAGCGCGAAGCCGAACCCCGACTCGCACGCGGCGACGTTCAGCTCAGGGACTGGATCAGGTCCACGTACTGCTGCTTCGCATCGTCGCTGGAGGTGCCCTTGAGCGCGTTCCAGGCATCCCACTTGGCGCGGCCCACCATGTCGCCGAAGCCCGGCTTCTTCTCGGTGACGTCGCCCGTGGTGGCCTGCTTGTAGAGGCCGTAGATCTTCAGCAGCGTGGTGTTGTCCGGACGCTGGGACAGCTTCTTGGAATTGGCGACGGCGGCTTCGAAGTCGGCGTTCAGATCGGCCATGCGGGATGCTCCTCGGGAAAGTTCGCAATCTTAAGGGCGGCGCAAGGCAGAGAATAGGCGCACAACCCCAGGGAACGAGAGGATCGCGTGGCGAAGAAGGCAGCGGGCGAGAGCATGTCCAAGGTCGACACGGCCTGGCTGCGCATGGATTCCGCCAGCAACCTCATGTCGATCCTGGGCGTCTGGACGCTGCGTCCCGGCATCGGCTACGAGGAGTTGTGCCAGCGGGTGGAGGAGCGGTTGCTGAAGTACGACCGCTTCCGCCAGCGCGCGGTGGAGGACGCCACCGGCGCCCGCTGGGTGGACCACGAAGTGGACATCCACGAGCACGTCGTGCGCGAAAAGCTGCCGCACCATCGCCATGCCGGCGCCCAGGCGGCGCTGCAGCAGCGCATCGGCGAGCTCGCGATGGTGCCCCTGGATCGCGCCCGGCCCCTGTGGCAGTTCCACCTGGTCGAGAACTACGATGGCGGCAGCGCCATGATCGTGCGCATCCACCACTGCATCGCCGACGGCATCGCGCTGATCCTGGTGACCATGGCGCTGGTCGACGGGGGCACGCCGCCCGCGCACCGGGCGCGCCGCAAACGTGCGGACGGCGCGGAGGAATGGCTGGCGCAGCACCTGGTGCAGCCGCTCGCCGGATTGGCCGTGAAGGCGCTCGAAGCGGCCGGCGAGAACGCGGCGAAATCGCTGGCCATGGTGATCGATCCGAGGAAGGGCGCCCACGCCTCGGTGGAACTCGCGCATCTCGGCTACCGGCTGGCCAGCGACGCGCTGGCGCTGCTGCTGATGCCCGACGATTCGCCCACCCGGCTCAAGGGCAAGCCGGGCACGGCCAAGCGGGTTGCATGGTGTCCCCCGCTGCCGCTGGACGAGGTGAAGGTGGTCGGCCAGGCGCTGGGCTGCTCGATCAACGACGTGGTGCTCGCCTGCGTCGCCGGCGCGATCGGCCAGTACCTGCGCTCGCAGGGCGATGACGTGGCCGGGGTGGAGATCCGCGCCATGGTGCCGGTGAACCTGCGCGCGCCGGAGCAGGCGCACCGGCTGGGCAATCATTTCGGGCTGGTGCCGCTGGTGCTTCCGGTGGGCATCGCGAATCCCGTGGAGCGCGTGTACGAGGTGCGCCGGCGCATGAACGCGCTAAAGGGCAGCACGCAGCCCTTGCTGGCCTTCGCCGTGCTGGCCGTCGCCGGCCTGCTGGTGAAGCCGGCGCAGGATGCGCTGCTGGACCTGTTCCGCCGCAAGGCCACCGCCGTGATGACCAACGTGCCCGGCCCGCGCGGACGGTTGCAGTTCCTGGGCTCCACGCTGGAGGAATGCATGTTCTGGGTGCCCCAGTCCGGCGACATCGGCCTGGGCGTGTCCATCCTCAGCTATGCGGGCGGGGTGCAGTTCGGCGTGATGGCGGACACCCTGCTGTGCCCGCGGCCGGAAGAGATCATCGAGCGCTTCGCGCCCGAGTTCGAGCGGCTGTCGCTGCTGGCGCTGATGCTGCCCTGGCCGGACGACCCGGAAATCAGCCCTCCGCCGAATTGAGCGGCATCTCGCCGAGCCGGAAGGTCGCGAACTCCTCCTCGTAGTCGCGCGCCAGCGAGGTCTTGTCACCCTCGGGCAGCACCTTCCCGGCGAGCTGGAAGATCGCGTGTTCCTCGTCCTCGAGGTGGTGGAACACCTTGTCGCGCAGCTTGCGGAACTGGACGATCCAGCCCGGCGAGGAGAACTCCATCTTGTTCAGATCGTCCACCAGTTCGTCCATCTCGTGGTGTTCGGCCATGCCGTGGCGGGCCTGGGCCATGGTGGAATCGAAGGCGATCAGGGGCGCGTAGAAGCAGCGTTCCTCGGCCGCCGCGTGCGCGGCGAGCTCGTGCTTGAACTCGTTGTACAGGGTGCGGCGCTCCGGCACGTCGCCCTGGGTCTCCAGGATGCGGGTGGCGAGGCCGCGCTGCGTGTCGTGGCTCAGGCGGAGGGCTTCGAAGATGTTCATGGCCGACGATTCTTGCGGGCCGCGCGGCCGCGCCCTGTAGTCTGCAGGCTCAAGCGTTCGTAGGGCCTAGTTCGCCAGCTGCTCGCGCGCGCGCCCCACCTGCAGCCATTCCATGGCGTCGGCGGGCTGCAGCGCAGTGGCCTGCTCGTACAGGCGATTCGCCTCGGACTGCTTCTTCTCGCCTTCCAGCATCACCAGTCCGCGGGCGTACTCGACCAGCACGATCGGGGACTTCGGGTTCAGGCGCAAGCCCTCCTCGAACAGGCGCAAGCCGGTTTCCTTCTTCGCGCCGTACGTCATGCCCGCGATCAGCGTGCCGACCTTGTCGATCACCTCGGCGTGGAAGGTGGCCAGCGCCACGTGCGCATCGGCGTGGCGGGGCTGCAGCGCGATGGTGCGTTCCAGCGCGTCCTTCACCTTGCCGCCCAGGCCCTGCGCCAGCGCCTGCACGACGCTGATGGCCTGGCTGTAGCGGCCGAGGGCGTAGGCGTACCAGTACCAGGCCGCCGGATCGTCGGGATGTTCCGCGGCGAGCCGCTCCGCGCGCTGCGCCGCTTCGAGGAACAGGTCCAGGCGGGGCTTTTCCTTGCGTTCGAGATAGTTGGCGTAGATGCACTGGGCCTTGATGGCCACCGTGGCCCCGGCTTCGCCGGCCGCGCCGCCGGCCTCGACGGCCTCCTCGAAGGCGCCGTTGTGGAACAGGACCCAGGCCTCCAGCACGCGCTCGTCCGACGGCGGCGGCTCGGCGTCGCCGGCGTGCAGGCGCGCCCAGTCGCGCGCCACGCTCGCCGGGTCATGCCGGAATTCGCCCCGTTGCGGGAAGGCCGTCCATCGCGCCACGTCTTGCTCCTGCGTGCACTTTCAGCCGCCACCGCCGCCATAGGCGCCGGCGAGCCGCAGCAGGTGCGCGCGTTGTGCCGTTTCGAGATAGGGTACCAGCAGATGGAGGACGTGGTGCGCGCCGCGCAGCAGCGCCTGCTGCGCGCCTTCGGGTTCGAGGGCGCGGCGCGGGTCGCGCACGTACTCGTAGCTGAACCAGTACGTGAGCACCACCACCATGCTGGTCGCGGTGGGCTCGAGTTCGCGCGAATCGATGCGCAGGGCGCCGGATCGGTTCATGCCTTCGAGCATTGCCCGCAAGGCGCGCGCCTTGTCCTTCAGCACGCCCTGGAAATGCGTCTCCAGCCGCCGGTTCTTGGACAGCAGGTCGTTGAGGTCCCGGTACAGGAAGCGGTGCCGCCAGATCAGCTCGAACAGCGAGTGCAGGAAGAACCACGCATCCTCCACGTCGCGCACGCCGCCGCCCGCGTTCAGCAGTTCGCGCAGGGATGCCTCGTAGCGGTCGAAGAGCGAGTTGATCAGCTCGTCCTTGGCCGGGTAGTGGTAGTAGAGGTTGCCGGGGCTGATGTTCAGCTCGGCGGAAATCAGCGTGGTGGAGACGTTCGGCTCGCCGAAGCGGTTGAACAGGTCCAGCGTCACCTCCAGGATGCGCTCGGCGGTGCGGCGCGGCGCCTTTTTCGCCATCTCAGGCCGGCTTCAGGGCGTGGTCGAGTTCGTCCAGCACGTGCTGCAGGCGCGTCACCGTCTGGCCCAGGCGCGGCGCGCGCCCTGCGGGGACCAGCACGCGCGCCTGGTGCAGCACGCGCGTGCGCAGGTGAACACCGTGGCGGGCGAAGGTCGATGCGAGCTGCGGCTCGTTCTCGCGCAGCCAGGCGCGCGTGCGCTGGTAGGCGTGTTCCGCCATCCGGCGCCGCTGCCCGTAGCTGAAGATGTTGGCCTCGTGCAGCTGCGCGTCCGCCGGGTCGGGCTCGAGCAGCACGATGTCGGTGGAGGGGTACGCGTGCGCATAGTGCTTCATGCCCAGCGCCAGCCTGGAATGGATCATGGTGCGCAGGCTCTGGCTCAGGACGGCTGGCAGGCCGCCGCGCGCGATGCCCGGCGCGGTGAAAGGCACCAGCGGGTTCACGCACAGCAGCAGGTCCACGCCGTCCTCCAGGGCCACCGATGCGTGCACCGTCTTGCTGAGGGCACCGTCCACGAAGTCCTGGCCGCCTATGCGCACCGGCGGGAACAGGCCGGGCAGCGCGCAGCTCGCCTGCACCGCGCGCGAAACCGGCACGTGGTCCCAGCCCGTGCGGCCGAAGGCGACCGGGCGGCCGGTATCGAGCTCCGTCGCCACCAGCGTGAGGCGGCTGCGCAGCTGTCGGAAGTCGTTGCTGCGTCCCGGCTGCGAGAAGGTCTGCGCGAGACGCGTGTGCACTTCCTCGTTGGAGCACAGGCCGGTGGGCAGCATGGGCGCCAGGCCTTCCAGCACCTGCAGCAGCGGCTTGCGGCCCCAGGTGGCGCGCCAGGCTGCCGTGGCGGCGAGCGCCGGCAGCCGCGCGGCGCGCCGCACGAACTCGCCATAGGCGGGCGCCGTGAGCCAGGCCGGGTCGAACACTTCGCCGCCGGCGGCGCGGTTCTCGATGAACGCGGCGCACAGGTCGCGCGGGCCCAGGCCGTTGGCGAGGCCCGCGGCGATGAAGCCGCCAGCCGACACGCCGACGTAATGGTCCAGCCGGGTGAAATCCAGCCCGTCCAGCGCTTCCTCGAGCGCGCACAGGGCGCCGATCTCGTAGATCGCGCCCAGCGGCCCGCCGCCGGCCAGCGCCAGCGCGATGCGGGGCCGGCGCCCGCTGCTCATGGAGCGCGGCGGGAGGCGCGCAGGCGCCTGCGGGTCACCGCGCCGCCTTGCGGGCGACGCGCTTGCCCGCGGCCTGGGCGGTGGGCCGCTTGGCCGCGGTCTTGCGGGCGGCGGTCTTGCGGGTGGCGCCCGTGGTGCCGGTGCCGCGCGTGGCCGTGACCGCGCGATTGAGTTCCTCGACGCGGCGCGTGAGCTCGTCGATCTCGCGCGCGGTGGGCACCCCCAGCTTCTTGAGGGCGCGCGAGACGCGTTCCTCGAAGATGGTTTCCAGCTTGTCCCACTGCCCTGAGGCCTTGGTCGAGAGGTCGTTGGCCATGGACGTCATGCGCGTCGTGGCTTCCGACAGCTTCTCCTCCGCGGCCGACTGGGTGCGGCGCTGCAGCGTGACGCCTTCGCGCACCAGCGCCTCGAAGACCTTGCCGCCTTCCTCCTGCGCCTTGGAGAAGGCGCCGAGCCCGGCGAGCCAGATCTGCTGGGCGGACTCCTTCACGGTGCTGGCGAGCTGTGCCGAGGCGCCGCTGGCGGCCTCGTCGCCGGACTTCTTCTGCAGTTTCTTCACCATCGTGGTTCTCCTGGGGTTGTCGCCTGGATGCCCCCGAATTTAAGCCGCCCGCACGATGCAGTCTAGGTTGCTGCCTCCAGAGTGACGGACGGCCTGCCCCGCTTCAGGGGGCCGGAGCGTCCCGGCCCGGTTCCTCGAGCGTGCGCACCACGCGCGCCGGGGACCCGACCACCAGCGCGTGGTCCGGCACGTCGCGCGTCACGACGGCGCCGGCACCGACCATCGCGCCCACGCCCACCGTGATGCCGGGCAGGATCACCGCGCCGGCGCCTATCGACGCGCCGCGCTTGACCAGGGTCTTCGGGAAGCTCTCCGGGTACACCTGCGAACGCGGATGCTTGTCGTTGGTGAAGGTCGCATTGGGGCCGACGAAGACGTTGTCCTCCAGGTGCACGCCATCCCACAGGTAGTTGCCGCACTTGACCGTGACGTTGTCGCCGACCACGACGTCGTTCTCGACGAAGCAGTGCGCATTGATGTTGCAGTTGCGGCCGATCCGCGCGCCGGCCAGGACGACGACGAATTGCCAGATGCGGGTTCCCGCCCCGATGCTCTCCGACTGCACGTCCGATAGCTGGTGGCAGAAGTAAGGCTTTTCATTCATGTCTGCTGGTCCCCCAGGGGCGGTTCGTCCTGCACGACGGATTGCCAGGCACGCTTGGCGTCCTCGAGCTCGATGGTGAAGCCGGCATGGCCGGGGTGGCCGCCTGGTTCGTAGATCGACTCGCCGAAGCAATAGTACACACGGTGCCCGGCGGCGGCGCCCATGTTGGCGAAGTAGTGGAAGATGCTGTGAGGGCTGTTCGCAGCGAAGACGATGACCCGGCAGCCCGGTGGCGCGAAGACGAGATTGGTGATGCCCGCCCCCGACTGGCCGACTATGCACCGCGCCTGGGAGAACAGCCGCACCTGCTCGGCGGCCGTCATGCTGCCGGTGTCCAGGATCTCGAAGCCGATCGCGGCGAAGAAGCGTTCCACCTCTTCCCCGCCGACGAAAGGGCGCATGCTGCCCTTGGGACGGGTGATGTAGATCAGGCGCTGGCGGGCAGGCGCCGCGGCCGCCGACTGCCAGGCGCGTCGCCGCACCAGGTCGAGCGCGGCGGGCGAAAACACGGTGTGCTCGCGCTTGAAGCCGGGCGGGCCGTTGTGCCAGTCGTAACGGTACTCGTAGGCCGTATAGCCGGGCGAACCCACCGTCACCGCTTCGTGCAACCGCATCGGCACGCCTTCCGGCAGCCGGACCAGCTCGCGCTTGCGGGCCACGAGTTCGAGCGAGGCCACGATGTTGGGATGCAGGCCCTCGTCGATCACCAGCGGCCAGTCGCGATACTGTTCGATGGCGTCGATCAGGGCCACCTTCGGCAGGTATTCGGTCGTCCAGTGAGCCCAGTTGCCGGTGGGACCCCCGACCACCACGATCGCGCGCTCGAGCGAGAGCTGCGGGCCGCGCCGGCGGAAGTAGGTGATCTTCTCGAGCCCCACGTGCGCATAGTCGCGGACCTCGTCGAAGGTGCGCTCGGTGTCGCGTTGCCACAGGTCGCCCACGATGCAGCGGGTGCCGACCAGCACCGTGTCGAACTTGCCCACCACGGTGGCGTCGCGCCATTCCGCCGCGGTAATGGGCGCCATCGGCACGCGCAGGTCCGGCCACGGGGCGGGCCAGCCCGGAGGCGGGGGCCCGAACACCTTGGGCGCGGGGAACACGACTTCCTGGGCGGGCACCAGCGGGATCGTGCCGTGGGCCAGGTCGCTTGCCTCGGCGTGCCGCACGGGGATGAACGTGCCCATGCGGGCGAGGTTGGTGCGAGTGATGGCGGCCCAGAGCCGCCGGGCCCACCGCGGCACCGGCGCCGGTGGAAAGCCGGATTCGGCCGCCCGCGCGTAGGGGGTGCCCTGCCAGTGGGCGGGATAGGCGCGATACGGCAGCCAGTAGACGACATTCCAGACGCGCCGCAACTGTCGCTTGGTCGCGCGGCCGCCGTGGTACGGCATCCAGCGCAGCCAGTGCAGGGCCTCACGGAAGCGGGTGTACGCGGCGAAGCGCGTGGGGTTCTGGCGAACCCAGGACCGGAAGCGGCCGGCGAGTTGCCCGGAGGTCAGGAAGGAACGGCTCATCTGGGAAGGGCGGGCGGCACTGCGGGGGCGATGTTAACCCCATGGCCGGGCGGGAAGACGGGCGCGCGGCTTTCGGCAAGAATCCGGCGACGCCAACCGCAAAAGGAGAGGGGACCATGCACTACTTCGTCACCGGCGCCACCGGCTTCATCGGCAAGAGGCTGGTCGGGAAACTGCTCCAGCGCAAGGGCGCCGTCGTCCACTTCCTGATCCGCGAGGAAAGCGCTGACAAGGTTCCCGGCCTGCGGGAAACATGGGGCGTGACGGCCGCGCGCGCGATTCCCGTGTTCGGCGACCTCACGCAGAAGAAGCTGGGCGTCTCGGCCGACGACCTGAAGAAGCTCAAGGGCCAGGTCGACCACTTCTTCCACCTCGCGGCGGTGTACGACCTGGCGGCGGACGAGGAGAGCCAGGTGCAGGTGAACGTGGAGGGCACGCGCCACACCCTGGAGTTCGCGGCCGCGATCGGGGGGGGCCATTTCCACCACGTGTCGTCGATCGCCGCGGCGGGGCTCTACGAAGGCGTCTTCCGGGAGGACATGTTCGAGGAAGCGGAGAACATCGAGCATCCGTACTTCATGACCAAGCACGAAAGCGAGAAGATCGTGCGCGGCGAGACGGCGCTGCCCTGGACGGTGTACCGCCCCGCGCTGGTGGTCGGCGACAGCCGCACCGGCGAGATGGACAAGATCGACGGGCCGTACTACTTCTTCAAGCTGATCCAGCGGATGCGGCAGTTGCTGCCGCCGTGGATGCCGGCCATCGGCCTCGAGGGCGGGCGGATCAACATCGTGCCGGTCGACTACGTGGTGGATGCGCTCGACCACATCGCCCACCAGGGGGCGGTCGCCGGCCGCTGCTTCCACCTGGTGGACCCGGTCGGCTACCGCGTGGGCGACGTGCTGGACATCTTCAGCCGCGCGGCGCATGCACCGCGCATGAACCTGTTCATCAACGCGGCGTTGCTGGGATTCATTCCGCGCGGGGTCAAGAAGGGCCTGCTGGCCATCGCGCCCATCCGCCGCGTGCGCAACGCCGTCATGAAGGACCTCGGCCTGCCCGGGGACATCCTGGAGTTCGTCAACTACCCGACGCGCTTCGACAGCCGCGAGGCGCGCGCGATGCTGAAGGACAGCGGCATCGAGTGCCCGAACCTCAGGGAGTATGCGTGGCGGCTGTGGGATTACTGGGAGCGCCACCTGGACCCGGACCTGCACATCGACCGCTCCCTGCGCGGCACGGTCGGCGGCAAGGTGGTGCTGGTCACCGGGGGCTCCTCGGGCATCGGCCTGGCCGCGGCGCACAAGTTCGCCGAAGCGGGCGCCATCACCGTCATCTGCGGGCGCGACCAGGACAAGCTGGACGAGGCGTGCAACGAGGCCAAGGCGCGCGGCCACGCGTTCATCGCGTATCCGGCGGACCTCGCGGACATGGCGGACTGCGACCGCTTCGTGCAGTTGCTGCTGGCCGAGCACGGCGGCGTGGACTTCCTGGTCAACAACGCCGGGCGCTCCATCCGGCGCGCGATCGAGTCCAGCTACGACCGCTTCCACGATTTCGAGCGCACGATGCAGCTGAACTACTTCGGCGCGCTGCGCGTGACCATGGGCCTGCTGCCTTCGATGGTGGAGAAGCGCCACGGCCACGTGGTGAATATCAGCTCCATCGGCGTGCTGACCAACGCGCCGCGCTTCTCCGCGTACGTGGCCTCGAAGGCCGCGCTCGACGCCTGGACGCGTTGCGCCTCCAGCGAATACCAGGACCAGGGCATCACCTTCACGACCGTCAACATGCCGCTGGTGCGCACGCCCATGATCGCGCCCACCAAGATCTACAACAACGTGCCGACGCTATCGCCCGAGGAGGCCGCCGACCTGGTTGCCGAAGCCTGCGTGGCCAAGCCCGTGCGCATCGCCACCCGCCTGGGCATCGCGGGCCAGCTGCTGCATGCCGTGGCGCCGAGGGTGGCGCAGATCGTGATGAATACGAGTTTCCGGATGTTCCCGGATTCGCCGGCCGCCAAGGGTGAAAAGGGCGCCCGGCCGCAGCTGTCCGCCGAGGCCCTGGCGCTGCAGCAGATGATGCGCGGCATCCACTTTTGAGGCCGGCTCTTGTAAGCAATCGTCTGACACGGGGATGACATAATCCGCCTCCAGCGGCGCACCCCCGGCGCGGCTGGACAGAGGGGAGTTTTCCGAATGATTCTCGTGACGGGCGGAGCCGGCTTCATCGGCTCCAATTTCGTGCTGGATTGGCTGGCGGCGGGCGGCGAGCCGGTCGTCAACCTGGACAAGCTCACCTACGCCGGCAATCTCGAGAACCTGCGTTCGCTCGAGGGCGACGCGCGCCACGTCTTCGTCAAGGGCGACATCGGCGACGAGCAACTCGTGAGCGAACTGCTGGCGCGGCATCGTCCCCGCGCGGTGGTCAATTTCGCGGCCGAGTCGCACGTGGACCGCTCGATCCATGCCCCCGGCACCTTCATCGAGACCAACGTGGTCGGCACGTTCCGCCTGCTCGAGGCCGTGCGCGCCTACTGGAGCGGCCTCGAAGGAGCGGCGAAGGAGGGCTTCCGCTTCCTGCACGTGTCGACCGACGAGGTCTATGGCTCGCTCGCACCGGCCGATCCGGCCTTCACGGAGCAGAACCGCTACGAGCCGAACAGCCCTTATTCGGCCAGCAAGGCGGCCAGCGACCACCTGGTGCGGGCGTACCACCATACGTACGGCCTGCCAGTCGTTACCACCAACTGCTCCAACAACTACGGGCCGTATCACTTTCCGGAGAAGCTGATCCCGCTGATGATCGTCAACGCCCTCGCGGGCAAGGCGCTCCCGGTGTACGGCGACGGCCAGCAGATCCGCGACTGGCTCTACGTGAGCGACCATTGCAGCGCCATCCGC
>SEAY01000237.1 GCA_004144865.1 Comamonadaceae bacterium | reverse complement strand
CTGCGGCCGTGGCTGCGGCCGCAGGCGCAGCGCATGTTCAGGGGCCGGTCGGCGTCGTACAGGTCGCAGGCGGTCGAATCGGGCTGTGTGGACATGGTGCACCTCGGTGAAAAGATGCAGGAGCCATGCAAGGGCCGGGCCGGTCAGCGCCGGCAGGCGGCCTGCGGCGCCAAATCGCGGGGTGCCTGTCGATGCCTTGTAGGGGCAGCACTACAAACGGCGCGTTTCAGCGGGCCGCGCCGTGTCGTTCGGCAAAGAGCGCGAGTTCCACGTCGTTGCGCGCCCCGGTTTTTTCGAGGATGCGGGCGCGGTAGGTGCTGACCGTGTTGGGCGCCAGGCCGAGCTGTGCACCGATTTCGCCCACGCTGTGACCGGTGGTGAGCAGGCGGAACACCTGATGCTCGCGGTGCGACAGCGCCTCGGCGCCCTGTCCCGCGGCCGGGCCGACGGCAGCGGCCAATGCTTCGGCCGTGGCGGCCGACACGTAGCGCCCGCCCGCGGCCACCTTGCGCACGGCGCCCACCATGTCGTCGGCGTCCGCGCTCTTGTTGAGGTAGCCCGAGGCGCCGAGCCGGATGCAGCGCACCGCGTACTGGCTCTCGGGGTAGGTGCTCAGCATCAGCACCGGCAGCGCGGGCCAGGCCTTTCGCAGCGCCTGCAGCACGTCGAGCCCGTCGCGGCCCGGCAGCGCGATGTCGAGCAGCACCACGTCGATGCCTTCGGCGCCGCCGAGCGCGGCCACGGTGTCGAGCACTTCCGGGCCGGTCTGCGCCTCTGCCTCGACCACGATCTCCGGCGCGCCGTTGGAGATGTCGCCCAGTACCTGCTTGAGACCTTCGCGCACGATGCGGTGGTCGTCGCCCAGCAGCACGCGGATCGGGCGGCTCATGCGGCCCTCACCGGCAGCGGCAGATGCAACACGAAGGTGCTGCCCTGGCCGACGGCGCTGGCGATGTCGATGCGCCCGCCGAAGTGCCGCGCGCGCTCGCGCATGCCCAGTACGCCGTACGCGGTCGCGGCCTCGAAGGCGCGAGTCGGTGCGCCCACGCCGTTGTCCTTGACCTCGACGCGCAGCAGGCCCGGCAGCGCCTCGATGCGG
>SEAY01000236.1 GCA_004144865.1 Comamonadaceae bacterium | reverse complement strand
ATCAAGCCGAACGGACTGTTCGGCGAAAAACTCCGCAAGAAGGTGTAGCCGGCCATGCGCTTCATCTTCAAGACCAGCTACGAACAGGACATCACGCTCGCCAGGCATGGCGGGCACCGTTTCTGGTACGGGCTTCTGTGCGTCGCGCTGGTGGCCGCGCCGTGGCTGGTGCCGGAGTACTGGCTCGCGCAGCTCACCTTCGTGTTGATCTACGGCATCGTCGGCCTCGGGCTGATGCTGCTGGCCGGCTTCACGGGGCAGTTCTCGATCGGGCATGCGGCGTTTCTCGGCACCGGCGCCTACACGCAGGGCGTGCTCACCAACATGGGCGTGCCGTTCCCGATCGCGCTGCTCGCGGCTGCGGCGCTGTCGGCCGGCGTCGGCGTGGTGGTGGCGCTCCCCGCGCTGCGCGTCAAGGGCATCTACCTCGGCATCGCGACGCTGTCGTTCGGCTTCATCGTGGAGGAAGTGTTTGCGCGCTGGGAGAGCGTCACGGGCGGCAACTCGGGGCTGCACGTCAAGTCGCCGTCGTTGTTCGGCTGGCAGCTCGGCTCGGGCGAGGGCTTCTACTTTCTGTGCCTGGTCATCGCGGTGCTGGCCACGCTCGGCATCCTGAACCTGCTGCGCTCGCCGACCGGCCGGGCCTTCGTCGCGATCCGCGATTCGGAGATTTCCGCGCAGAGCATGGGCATCCACCTCGCGCGCTACAAGACGCTGTCGTTCGCGATCTCGGCGGCGCTGGCCGGTGTGGGCGGCGCGCTGTACGCGCACAAGCTCAGCTTCATCTCGCCGGACCAGTTCAATATCCTGCAGTCGATCGACCTGCTGCTGATGGTGGTGATCGGCGGGCTGGGCTCGGTGCACGGCGCGTTCCTCGGTGCGATCTTCCTCATCGCGATGCCGCAGCTCATCTCGCTGGGCAAGGACTACCTGCCCGCGTTCATCGGCCAGGCGCCGGGGCTGCAGGGGCTGGTCTACGGCCTGGTGCTGATCGCGTTCGTGCTGTTCGAGCCGCTGGGTCTGTACGGCCGCTGGTTGAAGGTGCGCACCTGGCTGCAGCTGTTTCCGTTCTACCGCAAGGGGTTGTTCAAGCGGCAGAA
>SEAY01000165.1 GCA_004144865.1 Comamonadaceae bacterium | reverse complement strand
CTGCCGCCGCCGCCCCCCATCTCCCGCACCCCGCGCCACTGGGCCAGGCCCTGCCGCCGGCAGGTGACCCTGCGGTGCTGTTCGCCCGCGCACAGGCGCTGCTGCCCGACATCGCGCAGGGCGCCGCCGACCGCGAGCTGGCGCGCCAATTGCCTTACGCCCTGGTGCGCCGCATCGCAGAGGCCGGGTTGCTCACCTTCCGCATCCCCAAGGCCTACGGTGGGCCCGGGGGCAGCATGCGCGACGCCATCCGCTTCATCGTGCAACTGGCCAGCGTGGACTCCAACATCGCGCAGGCGCTGCGGCCCAACTTCGGGCTGATCGAGAGCCTGCTGGCATCGCGCGAAGAGGCCGAGCGCCAGCGCTGGTTTCCGCGCCTGCTGGCGGGCCACCTGTTCGGCAACGGCGGGCTGGAGCGCGGCGGCGCGCACGGCGCCGTCACGGCGCGCCTGGTGCGCGAGGGCGACCACTTCCGCGTCACCGGCACCAAGTACTACAGCACCGGCGCCTTGTATGCCGACTGGGTCTCGTCCATCGCGCTGAACGACGAGGGCAAGGAGACCGCCTTCATCGTGCCGCGCGACCGCGCCGGCCTGGAGCTGGTGGACGACTTCGACACCGCAGGCCAGCGACTCACGGCCAGCGGCACCACGCGCTTTCACCACACGCTGGTGCAGGCCGACGAGGTGCGCGCCGGCTTCTTCTCGCGCGACCGGCGCAACCCGGTCACGCCGCTGTTCCAGCTCTTTCTGGCAGCGGTGGAGGCCGGCATCGCCCGCAACGCCTTGAGCGACGCCGTGCACTTCGCGCAGCACAAGGCGCGGCCCATTCGCCACAGCAGCGCCACGGAGTCGGTGGACGACCCCTACGTGCGCGAGACGGTAGGGCAGATCGCCTCGCAGGCCTACGCCGCAGAGGCTGTGGTGCTGCGCGCCGCAGACGCCATCGACGCCGCCTGGGCGGACCAGCTCAGCGACGCCGCCCTCACCCAGGCCAGCGTGGAGGTGGCGCAGGCGCAGCACTTCGCGGTGGAGGCCGCTCTGCGTGCGTCGGAGCTGGCGTTCGACGTGGGCGGCGCGTCCGCCACCGACCGGCGCTACAACATCGACCGCCACTGGCGCAACGCGCGCACCGTGGCCAACCACAACCCGCGCCAGTGGAAGGCCGCCGTCACGGGTGCCTGGTATCTCAAGAACGAAGCGCCGCCCACTACCGGCTCCTTCTGACCGACACGCGGGCAGCCGCTGCCGGGCCGCCCATGCAAGCGCCCTCGCCACAGCCCTTCCCTACGCCCTTCAGCACCCAGGCCCGCCCATGAGCACTCCGCGCCCCCGCCAGCTGCACCTGAACGCCAACATCCTGCATTCGGGGTTCGTACCCTCCGCATGGCGGCTGCCCGGAGCCGACCCGCGCGCGTTCAGCGACGTGGCGCACTACGTGCGCGTGGCGCAGCTCGCCGAGCGGGCCAGGTTCGACGCGGTGTTCCTCGCCGACAACGCGGCCATCGTGGACCAGATCCACTTTCGCCCGATCACCGCGCTGGAGCCCACCGTGCTGCTGGCCAGCGTGGCGGCAGCCACCACGCACATCGGGGTGATCGGCACGGCATCCACCAGCTACAACGAGCCCTACAACATCGCCCGCCGCTTCGCCACGCTGGACCACGTGAGTGGCGGCCGCGCCGGCTGGAACGTGGTCACCACGGCCGACCTGCCCTCCGCGCGCAACTTCGGGCACGACGCCGTGCCCGACCATGCGCGCCGCTACGCCCGCGCCAGCGAGTTCACCGACGTGGTCAAGGCGCTGTGGGACACCTGGGAGGACGACGCCTTCATCGGCGACCAGGCGAGCGGGCGCTTCATCGACCCGGCCAAGGTGCACGCCATCGCCCACCGGGGCGAATTCTTTGCCGTGCAGGGGCCGCTCACGCTGCCGCGCTCGCCGCAGGGCCATCCCGTTCTGGTGCAGGCGGGCGGCTCGGCGGACGGCCGCGAGCTGGCCGCGCGCCACGCAGAGGCGGTGTTCTCGGCCTCGCAGTCGTTCGAGGAATCGCTGGCCTACGGCCGCGCGCTCAAGGCCCGTGCGGCAGAACTGGGGCGCGGGCCCGACGCGGTCAAGGTGCTGCCGGGCCTGACCACCATCATCGGCGCCACCGAGGCCCAGGCCCTGCGCCGCCGCGACGACCTGGTGGACTCCATCCCCTGGGACTACAGCCTCGCGCGGCTGGCCGGCATCCTGGGCACCGCGCCCGAGCGCCTGCGGCTGGACGATGCCCTGCCCCACGACCTGGCCCTGCCCTCGGGCGGCAACGGCAACCACACCTTCTTCAACGCCACGCTTGCCACGGCGCGCCGCAAGAACCTCACGGTGCGGCAACTGGTGCGCGAGCTGGCAGGCGGCGGCGGCCACCGCGTGATCGTCGGCACACCAGAGCAGATCGCAGACGACATCGCCCACTGGTTCGCAGCCGGTGCCGCCGACGGCTTCAACCTGATGCCCGACGCCCTGCCCGACGGGCTGCAGCAGTTCGTCGACGGCGTGGTGCCGCTGCTGCAGCAGCGCGGCATCTTCCGGCGCGAATACACCGGCCGCACGCTGCGCGATCACCTGGGTCTCGCGCGCCCTGCGGGCCGGGCCGTGCAGGCGCGTGCGGCCTGACGGCAGCGTGCTGCCATCGCCGCCTCTCGCCTCTCGCCTCCTGGCTGCTCCACTGCTTCATTCCTTCTTCGTTCCCTCTTCATTCCTTCTTCATTCCTTCTGCATCGCGAACGACATGAACGCCATCACCTCTCCCGACCCCGACCTGCTGGCACGCGAAACCCTGCGCCTGCTCGGCCCCGCGCCCGACAACTGGGTGCCCGAACACGCCGGCATCACGCACGACGTGCTGGTGGTGGGTGGCGGCCAGAGCGGCACGGCCTACGCGTTCGCGCTGCGCCGCGCCGGCATCGCGCGCACCACCGTCATCGACAACGCCAGCGGCCCTGCGGCCAGCGCGTGGCGGCTGCGCGCGCGCATGCAGAAGTTGCGCACGCCCAAGAACCTGGTGGGGCCGGAGCTGGGCCTGCCCGCGCTGTCCTTCCAGGCCTGGTACGAGGCGCGCGAAGGCGCCAAAGCCTACGCGGCGCTGGACCGCATTCCGCGCCTGGCCTGGGCCGACTACGTGGACTGGCTGCGCGACTTTCTCGGCGTGGCGGTGCGCTGGGGCACGCACCTGCTGCGCATCGACCACGTGACGGACGGCGCGGTGCCGCACTTTCGCGTGACGCTGCAACACGGCGGCGAGCAGCGCGTGGAGACCGTGCGCAAGATCGTGCTGGCCACCGGTGTGTCGGGAGGAGGCGCGCCGTTCGTGCCGCCCGTGCTGCAAGCTGCAGTGGATGCCGGCCTGGCCGCGCACACCGCCAGCACCATCGACTTCGCCGCGCTGCGCGGCAAGACCGTGGCCGTGGTGGGCGCCGCAGCGTCCGCCTTCGATGCAGCCGGCGTGGCGCTGGAGGCCGGTGCCCACGCGGTGCACCTGTTTGCGCGCAGGGACCACATCGCCGCCAGCCCCGTGGCGCGCACACGCGCGTACCCGGGCCTGTACGACCACTACCACTCGCTGCCCGATGCGCTGCGCTGGAGCCAGGCCCTGCGCTACCGCCGCGCGGGCTCAACCCCGCCATCGGATGCGCTGGATCGCGTGCTGCGCCATCCGCACTTTCATCTGCACCTGTCGGCTCCGTGGCGCTCGGCGCGAGTCGAAGGCGCACGGGTGGTGGCCGACGCAGGAAGCGCCAGCAGCCTGCCGTTCGACTTCGTGATCGCCGGCACCGGCTACAGCAGCGAGCCCCTGCAGCGGCCCGAACTGGCTGCGCTGGCGCCGCACATCCGCCGCTGGCGAGACCAGTACACGCCGCCGCCCGATGCGCGCGACGACGAGCTGGCCGCATCGCCCTTCCTGGGCGCGGGCCTGGAGCTGCAGGAGAAAACGCCCGGCGCGGCGCCCTGGCTGCGCCACATCCACGTGCACAACCCCGGCGGCTTCGCCAGCGTGGGCGTGCCGCTGGGGGACGTGCCCAGCATGCGGCGCGACATTCCGGCGGCGGTCGCCCGCATCGGCCACGACCTGCTGCATGCCGACCTGGCGCTGCACCAGGCGCGCATCGACGCAGATGTGGCGCCGGACTTCGGTGCCGAGCGGTATGCGGCAGCGCTGTGGCAAGGGGGCGGACCGTCGCCGGCCGCCAGCGGCCATGTACCCCAAGCGCCCGAAGCGCCCCAAACGCCACGGCAGAGCGCCTTGGCGCCCTGAGGTCAGCCGGTGGCTTGGCCCGCAGCCTCCAGGCGCACCTGCTCGAAACGCGCGGCCTGCTCCTTGCGCAGCTCCTTGCGCAGCAGCGCAGCAGCCCAGCGGCGGCGCTCGTCGGGGGTGGACGGCGACAGCTGCGGCACGGCCGTGGGCTTGCGCGCCTCGTCCACGGCCACCATGGTGAAGAAGCAGCTGTTCACATGGCGCACGACCTGCGTGCGGATCTCCTCGGCCACCACCTTGATGCCGACTTCCATCGACGAATTGCCGGTGTAGTTCACGCTGGCCAGAAAGGTCACCAGCTCGCCGACGTGGATGGGCTGCAGAAAGGTCACCTGGTCCACGCTCAGCGTGACGGCGTAGCAGCCGGAGTAGCGCGCCGCGCACGCATAGGCCACCTGGTCGAGCAACTTGAGCACGGCGCCACCGTGCACGTTGCCCGAAAAGTTGGCCATGTCGGGAGACATCAGCACGGTCATGCTGATCTGGTGCGCGGGGATGTTCATTGTCATGCGTCAATTTTAGGAGCGCACATGCAGCGTATGCGTGACGCACGCACCGCACAGGACGCCGTGACGCGCCTTCGCTACACTCGCGCCTCCTCTTTCCACCCCGTGGACACGGCATGCTCGACAAAATCAACGATTTCACCGCCAGCCATGGCGAATTGCGCACCGGCAAGGGCAAGGTATCGGGCGTGATCGCGCTCACACTGGGCATCCTGTGCTTTCTGGGCGTGCTGGCGTTTCACTTTCCGCAGTACCTCACCACGCCAGAGCTGCGCAAGACCTACAACGTGGACGTCATCCGCATGATCATGTTCGCGGCACTGGTGGTGGCGGGCGGGCTGTCGCTGGTGAACATTCTGTTCAACCGCTCGCGCTGGCTGTCGTCGGTAGCGTTCCTGCTGGTGGTGTCGTCGGCCATGCTGGGCGGGCACAAGGTGCCGGTGCACGACTTCGCCGACAACACGCCCTACATCGGGCTGGACTGGTTCATCCTGGACCTGCTGGGCAGCGCGCTGATCTTCATCTTCATCGAGAAGCTCTTCGCCCACCGCAAGGACCAGCCGATCTTTCGCGCCGAATGGCAGTGCGACTTCCACCACTTCATCGTCAACCACATGGTGGTGGGCTTCGTG
>SEAY01000057.1 GCA_004144865.1 Comamonadaceae bacterium | reverse complement strand
GCCCCCGCGGTCGCCGCCGCGCCCGCTGCTGCCCCCGCACCGGCGCCTGCGCCTGCGCCCGCCCCTGCCGCCGGGGCCGCCGGCGAGAAGGAAGTCGAGGCCGCCGTGCGTGCCTGGGCCGCCGCCTGGGCCGCCAAGGACATGAACAACTACCTGTCGGCCTACGGCAAGGAATTCAACCCGCCCGGCCGCCAGACGCGCCAGGCCTGGGAGCAGGAGCGCCGCGCCCGCATCGTCGGCAAGTCGAAGATCAGCGTGGACGTCAGCGACCTCGACGTCTCGGTGAAGGGCAGCAAGGCCGTGGCCAAGTTCCGGCAGGCCTACCGCGCCGACGCGCTGAACGTCACCAGCCGCAAGACACTGGAGCTGGTGAAGAACGGCGACCGCTGGACCATCGTGCGGGAAAGCACCGGCGCCTGACGGCGCCTGACGGGCCGACGGCGAAGGTTGTGCAGTTGAACCTCACCTCCGGATTTCCATTCCTGGCCCGCGCCGTGCTCGCGCTTTGCGCGGCCGCGGTGCTGGCGCCCTCGTGGGCCGGCCCGGCGCGCAAGGCCGCGGCACCTTCCGCGCGGAAGGCGCCGGCCATCCGTGACGGCGAGGCCGAGGCCCGCCTGATCGAGATCTACCGCCTGATCGGCCAGGCGCGGACCCGGGACGCGCTGCGCAAGGCCGAGTCCCTGGTGAAGGACCACCCCAATTTCGCGCTGGCCCAGCTGGCCTACGGCGACCTCCTGCTCGCGCAGCAGGGCCCCGTGCGCGCCTTCGGCGACGTGCCGGAAAGCGCCGCGAAGTCGGCGCCCCAGGCGCTGGCCGAACTGCGCGAGGAGTCGCAGCTGCGCATGCGTGCCCTGCGCGAGCGACCGCCCGCGGGCGCGATCCCGGCGCAATTCCTGCAGCTGTCGCCCAGGACGCGCCACGCCATCGCCGTCGATGCCTCGCGGGCGCGCCTGTACCTCTTCGAGAACGGTCCCGGCGGCCTGAAGCTGCTGGCCGACTACTACATCTCGGTGGGCAAGTCCGGCATCGAAAAAGTGGTGGAAGGCGACGCGCGCACCCCGCTGGGCGTTTACTACATCACCAGCAACCTCGACCCGAAGACCCTCAAGGACTTCTACGGCTCGGGAGCGTTGCCGATCAACTATCCCAACCCCTACGACGCGCGGCGCGGCAAGACCGGACGCGGCATCTGGCTGCACGGCACGCCGCCGGACCAGTTCTCGCGGGCGCCCAAGGCCACCGACGGCTGCGTGGTGCTGGCCAACCCCGACCTGGAACGCATCATCCGCACCGTCGAGGTCCGCACGACGCCGGTGGTGATCGCGCCCTCGCTGCGCTGGGTGCCGCCCGCGGGCGCGCAGGCCGAGAGCCGCCACTTCAACGACGTCCTGCAGGCGTGGCGCAGCGCCAAGGCCAGCGGCGACCTCAACCGCCTGCTCGCTTTCTACACCCCCGACTTCGCCATCAACGGCAAGACGCTCGAGCAATGGACGCCGCTGCTGAAGGTGGAGCTCAGCCGCGCGCGTGGCCGCGAGATCGAGCTCAAGGATCTTTCGGTGCTGCGCTGGACCGACAGCACGGACACCATGGTGGTAACCTTCGGAGAGGTCCCCGCGGGCTCCCGCACCGGCGCCGTCAAGCGGCAGTACTGGGTGCGGCAGGGCGCGCAGTGGAAGATCTTTTTCGAAGGAGTGATCGGCTGATGTTCCCGCTTTCGCGCCGCTCCGCGGCGCTCGTCCTTGCCCTGGCCTGCACGGCCGGCGGCGCCTGGGCCCAGACCGCCCCCAAGGTCAAGTTCACCACCACCGCCGGCGACATCGTCGTCGAGGTCTATCCGGACAAGGCGCCGAAGACCGCGGAGAACTTCCTGCAGTACGTGCGCGACAAGCACTACGACGGCACCATCTTCCACCGCGTGATCGACCGCTTCATGATCCAGGGCGGCGGCTTCGACCGCGCCATGGCCGAGAAGCCCACCCGCGCGCCCGTGGCCCACGAGGGGCAGGCGGCCTACGCCAAGGGCCTGAAGAACGAGGCGGGCACCATCGCGATGGCGCGCACCAGCGCACCGAACTCGGCCACCTCCCAGTTCTTCATCAACGTCGCCGACAACACCCGCACGCTGGACCCCCCGGGCCCCAACGCCCCCGGCTACACGGTGTTCGGCCGCGTCGTGAGCGGCATGGACGTGGTCAACAAGATCAAGGGCGTGTCCACCGGCCGCGCGGGCATGCACGACGACGTGCCGCTGACGCCGGTGGTGATCCAGTCGGCCACGCTCGTCAAGTAAGCAACAGAGGTTTTTCCCATGAATCCCAAGGTGGAACTGCACATCGCCGGCCACGGCGTCGTCACGCTGGAGCTCGACGAGCAGAAGGCGCCCAAGTCCGTCGCCAACTTCCTGGCCTACGTGAAGAAGGGCCACTACGACGGCACCGTCTTCCATCGCGTGATCGACGGCTTCATGATCCAGGGCGGCGGCTTCGCCCCCGGCATGACCCAGAAGCCGACCGACGCGACGATCGAGAACGAGGCCAACAACGGCCTGAAGAACGACAAGTACACCGTGGCGATGGCGCGCACCAACCAGCCGCACTCGGCCTCGGCGCAGTTCTTCATCAACGTGGCCGACAACGACTTCCTGAACCACACCGCCCCCACCGCGCAGGGCTGGGGCTATGCGGTGTTCGGCAAGGTCGTGGGCGGCAAGGAGATCGTCGACAAGCTCAAGGGCGTGCCCACCGGCCGCAAGGGCTTCCACGACGACGTGCCGAAGACCGACGTCGTGCTCGAGAAGGCGGTCGTCGTCTGACGGCGGCAGGCGCGCCGTCCGCCGCCCCCGGGGCGCAGGAACTGCGTGCCGCGCCCGGCTGGCGATCCGTCGAGTGCATTTCCGACCTGCACCTGCAGGCGAGCGAGCCCGCCACGTTCGAAGCGTGGCGGCGCTACATGGCGGCCACGCGCGCCGACGCCCTGTTCATCCTGGGCGACCTGTTCGAAGCCTGGGTCGGTGACGACGCCACGGGCGAGCCGGGTTTCGAGGCGCAATGCGCGGAGATCCTGCGCGCCACGGCGCAGCGCCTGCCGGTGTTCTTCGTCGCGGGCAACCGCGACTTCCTGGTGGGTGAAGGGCTCGCGCGGCAGACCGGCCTGGTGCTGCTGGGGGACCCCACGGTCTTCACCTTCGGCGAGACGCGCTGGCTGCTCTCGCACGGCGACGCGCTGTGCATCGCCGACACCGAATACATCGCCTTCCGCGCGCAGGTGCGCGCGGCCGCGTGGCAGCGGGAATTCCTCGCACTGCCGCTGGAGAAGCGGCGCGCGATCGCGCGCGGCATGCGCACCGAGAGCGAGGACCGCAAGCGCACCGACCGCGAATACGCCGATGTCGACATGGAGACGGCGCTCGCCTGGCTGCGGGAGGCCGATGCGCACACGCTGGTGCACGGCCACACGCACCTGCCGGCGGACCATGCGCTGGACGCGGACCACCGCCGCATCGTGCTGAGCGACTGGGACGCGCAGGCCGCACCGCCCCGCCTGCAGGCGCTGCGCATCGGCATCGCCGGGGACGCGCGGCGCATCGGGCTCGCCTGATGTTCGCCTGGCTGCGCCGCCGCCGCGCCGCGCCGGCCGTCCCGGAAGACCTCTGGCGTGCCACGCTCGCCCGCTACCCTTTCCTCGCGGCCCGGGCGCCGGCCGAACAGGAGCGCCTGCGCGCGCTGAGCGCCGAGTTCCTGGCGCGGAAGGAATTCCACGGCGCGAACGGCCTGGTGATCACCGACGAGATCGCCGTCGCCATCGCCGCGCAGGCCGTGCTCCCCGTGCTGCACCTCGGCCTGGGCTGGTACGACGATTTCGTCGGCATCGTGGTGCACCCGGCGGAAGTGCTCGCGCGGCGCACCGAGACGGACGACAGCGGCGTGGTGCACGCCTGGGAGGAAGTGCTCGCCGGCGAAGCGATGGAGGGCGGGCCGGTGATGCTGAACTGGCGCGACGTGGCGCATGCAGGCGCGTCCGCCGACGCCGGCTTCAACGTGGTGATCCACGAGTTCGTGCACAAGATCGACATGCGCGACGGCGCGCCGGACGGCTGCCCTCCCCTGCGCTCGCGCCAGGCGCGGGAGCATTGGCTGCGGGTGATGGGCGAGGCGTACCAGCCATTCCGCGAAGCGGTGATCAAGGCCGAGCGCTTCGGCGAGGAACGCCCCTGGCTGGACGACTACGGCGCGAGCAGCATCGACGAGTTCTTCGCGGTGGCGTGCGAGGCCTACTTCGTGAACCGGGAACGGTTCACGCGGGAGTTCCCTGCGCTGGTGGATCTGTTCGACAGCTTCTACCGGCCACGGTCGTCCCCGTAGGCTGGGCTGCCCGCAGGGCACCCCGGCGGACCGTCATTCCCGCGCAGGCGGGAATCCAGGGCGCCCTGGATCCCCGCCTGCGCGGGGACGACGGTGTGCTACTTCCGCAGCAGCGCCTTCAGCGCGTTCTGCACGCGCCGCGCCGCGCCGGCCTCGTAGCCGGTCGCCAGCACCTTCGCCACGTCGGCGCCCCAGGTTTCCTGCGGCGAAGGATCGTTGCGGCGGGTGAGCAGCTGCAGCTGCAGGGCGCGCCGCGCCTGGATCTGCTCCGCCGGCGTGGGCACGTCGGCGGCAATCTCCAGGCGCAGCAGCGCCTCGGAAGCGTCACCGCCGGCGGGCCGGTCCAGCGCCTGCGTCCAGCCCTGGCGCACCTGCGGGCTCACCCCGCGGCCCAGCTCCTGGTGGCTGGGCACCTGCTCGGCGGAGCGCTGCTCCCACGCGGCCATGAGCTGCGTGAGCGCCTCGCCGTGCGCCTGCGCCGCCAGCTTTCGCAAGGTGGCCTGCGCATGTTCCACGGCGTCGCGCTGGGCGCGGAACGCCGCGTCCGACAGGCGCGGGCCGCGTTCCTCGCGGTCGTCGCGGTCGCGGCCGAAGCCGCGGCGGTCGTCGCGCGCATCGCGCCCGCCAGGGCCGGGACGGCGGCTGTCGAACCGGCCGCCCCGGGCCGGCGCGGCCACCTCCGGGCGGCGCGCGCCCGGGCGGTCGTCCCCGCGCATCGCCACGACGGGCTTCGGGGGCGCCTTGGCCGGCGCCGGGGCCGGGGCCTCGCCCTCGCCTTCGGCGCCAGCCGGCTCGGCGGGCGCGTCACCAGCGCCCTCGGTGGAGGCGGCAGCGGCCGGAGCCGGCGCCGCGCCGACCGAAGCGGCCGCATCGTCACGCGCACGCAGCGCATGCTCCAGAGCGGCCATCGCCGCGCGGATCTTCTGCGCATCGCCGCTGGCGGTGGCTTCCTCCACGGCCTTCGATGCCTCCAGCACCGCGCGATCGCGCGCGCTCATGGCGGAGGCCGCCTTCTCGCGCTCCGCGGTCTTGCGGTTGAAGGCCTCGTCGATGGGCTTGCGGAACGCGTCCCACAGCTTCTGTTCCTGCTTGCGGTCCAGGGGCACGGCCTGCGCCTCGCCCTGCCAGCGCTGCTGCAGCGCCTTGACGGCGTCGATGCGCAGCGACGGCGCCTCGCCCAGCTGCTTCGCTTCCTCGATCAGCGCCTGGCGCCGCTCGATGCTCTGCTTCTGCGCCTGGTCCAGCGGGGCGGCGGCCTGGCCGATGGCTTCCTTCCACTGCGGCTGCAGTTCGGCGAAGGCCTTCTCGCTCAGGTGGCCGGCTTCGCGCCAGCGGTCGGAGAACTGGTGGATCGCCCGGTTGAACGCCTTCCAGTCGCCGTTCTGCGGTCCCGCGTTGGCGGCGGCCCAGGCCTTGACCTCCTCGATCAGCGCGATGCGCGCGGCGCGGTGCTCGGCGGCCTCGGACTTCACCTTGTCCAGCCACTCCTGCACCACCTTGTAGGCCTCGTTGCAGGCTTCGTCGAAGCGCTTCCACAGCGCGTGGTTGGGCGGGCCGCCCTGGTCGACCTGCTTCCACTGGTCGCGCAGGCTGCGCAGGGTCTCCTGCATCTTGCGGCCGCCGTAACGCGGCTTGCGCACGGGTGCCGGGGCGGGTACGGGCGCGGCCGCGGGTGCGGCCGCCGTGTCCGGGGCGGGCGCAGCCTCCTGGGCGGGCCCACTTTCCTGGACCGGCGCAGCTTCCTGGGCGGTCACGCCTTCCGCGGGGCTTGCGGCCTCTGCACTGGCCTCGACCTCCGGCGCCGCCGCATCGGACGCCGCAGGCTTCGCGGCTGCGGCCCGCGCCGGGCGTGCCGGCACCGTCTCGAACAGCGCTTCCGCCTTGGCGACCAGTTCCTGCCGCAGCTGGTCGGCGCGCCAGCGCTGCCAGCCTTCCAGCTCGGTGGCTGCGCCGAGCGCTGCATGCGCCTGCGCTTCCAGCTTGTCGTCGACCAGCTTGCCGTGTTCCTTCAAGGCATTGCGCAGCGCGTTGGCGGCACCGGCGCTTGCCTTGCCGTGGCCCTGGCCCACTTCCTGTTCGAGCCTGGCCAGCGCGTCGCCCACGGCCTTGTTCGCCTGGGCGCGCAGTTCCGGATCGACCTTGGGCTTGGCCGGCTTGGGCGGGGCGGCCTCGGCCGGCAGCCCGCGCGCCTGGCGCAGCTCGTCCGCCCAGACCGGCACCGGCGGCAGCGGCGCGCTGGCGTCGTCGGCGGCCGCGATGGCCTGGGTGAGCGCATTCTGGAAGGCATCCCACACCACCTGCAGCTGGCCGCGGGAGGCCTCCAGCAGCGGCGGGAACTTCGTGTCGACGCTCGCCCAGTTGGGGTCGTCGAGCAGCTCCTGCGCCTGCGAGTGCCATTGCGGCACGTCGACGCGAAGTGCGTCGACGGCGGCCTGGGCGTCCTCCCATGACTTGGTGGACAGCACCTCGATGCGCTGCGCCAACAGCACGGCGGCCTCGCGCTGGACCTGCACGCGGTTCTGCAGGTCCTCGATGCCCCTGACGCGCTCGGCCAGTTCCGACTTCACGGTGGCCAGCGGCTCGCGGCTCAGCGGAGCGCCCGCCTTGGCGGCGTCGCGCTGCCAGGCCATCGCATCGGCGATGTTCAGGCGCGGTTGCGAGAGCAGGCCGCGGCCCTTCTCGGCCCATTCGGCGGCGATGGCTTCCTGGCCCTTGGCGCGGCGCAGTTCATCCAGCTTCTCGCGCAGCAGGCGGGCGGCGCCCTTGTCCCGGGCGCTCAGCTCGCGGAACACCTCCTGCATCTGTTCGGCGCTGGGTTCACGGGCGAGCCACTCGCGCACGCGGGCGGCACGTTCGCCGGACGTCGGCGCGGAGAAGGCACCCCCGGTCAGCGCATCCAGCGCCTGGGTGTCATGGGTTCTGAGGCTGCTCACGGGTCTTGTCGTTAGGAAAGGAAAGCCCCCTCTCGTGGGGGCTGGGCCCGTATTCTCGCCGCGATTCGGGGAGGCGGGCGCGGGGCCGCCTCCCGAAAGAGAAAGCCCGGCCAGGAGCCTGAAGCTGCCTGCCGGGCTGGACGGACCGACCCACTGTCGCTGCCGTCTGGGTCCGCGACACGAACCTGGTGTCCGTGGCGCGCCGGAAGCAAAGATTGCTTCCAAGTGGGGCCGGGGCTGCCACGGAATGTGGCCCTACCGGCTGACACCCGATCGCTCGGGCCGTTCCAAATTAGGCCACCTCCGCGCGCTTTGCAAATGCGAGCTTTCAATGGAGCCGCCGGCTTCGATTAGGGGTGGCTCGACCACACCGCTTGCCCCGGCCTGACGGACGGCGGCGCCATGCCGCCCGTCGCGACGAACGGCGCAAGGGCCTGGCAGCCGCGCGAAGCGCTACCGAAAACATAGCATCCGGCCGCCTGTCAGGCATGGCTGACAGGCGCCGGTGGAATGCGACTACGGAACTCCCGGCTGGCTCAGCCCTAAATTATCTCTTCCTTATGCAGTGGCGCGCATAAGGACTGCTGCAAATATCCTTGACCTGGAATTTAGCGGCTGCCTAGAATCCGCCCGTTCCCGAACCCGACTCCCGGGAACGACCAGGAAACCCGCTGCCGAACCCGGCGAAGTCGGGACCCAGGCGCCCTTTCGAGGAAGGCTCCTGCGGACCGATGGCGTGCCAATCCAAACGGGGCGCCGATGGCGGTGCTGCTTTGAGCAGCCCGCTCCGAACCCCCCGCGTAGAAAGGAAGTGCTATGACAGCGTTAGGAAAACTGGCCGGGGCCGTGCAGACATTCGTCGGCGACGTGGCCCAAGGCTTTTTCGAGATCACGCACAACGGCTTCGCGGTCGTGGGACTGGCGACGGTCTTCTCCACCCTCACCCTGCTCGCCCGCCCCGACTTGCGCGCGGTCGGCGAGTCCCAGCTCATGACCTGGCTCCATGCGCGCCAGGCGCAGGCGCTGGGCCTCGTGCCGGAACTCGATGCGATCGACCGCGCCACCGCGCTCAACCCCAAGAACCTGCCCAAGCAGCAGGCCGCCGTGGCCTATTGGCTCAGCAAGAAATACCGCGTGGCGCCGGAGCCGCTGTCGGCCCTGGTCGCCGAGGCGTACGAGGTGGGCGAGCGCACCCGCATCGACCCGCTGCTGCTGCTGTCGGTGATGGCCATCGAATCCAGCTTCAACCCCTTCGCCCAGAGCCCGGTGGGCGCCCAGGGCCTGATGCAGGTGATGACCGGCATCCACAGCGACAAGTACGAGAACTTCGGCGGCAAGCTCGCCGCCTTCGACCCGGTGACCAACCTGCGGGTCGGCGCCAAGGTGCTGCAGGAGTGCATCCAGCGCGCCGGCTCGGTGGAAGCCGGCCTGAAGTTCTACGTGGGCGCGGCCCTGCACCCGGACGACGGCGGCTACGGCGCCAAGGTGCTGGGCGAATACGGACGGCTGAAGGAAGTCGCCGCCGGCCGCGCGGTACCCCTGTTCGTGCCGCCCACGGTGCGCACCGTCGCGCCGGCCGAGCCCGTCCCGGCACTGCCCGCCGAGCCGGCTCCCGCCGTCTGACGCGGGTACACTAGCCCCCGTACGCGACTGGCGATAGGTGCCCCGCCCCAGGGGCGCTGACGTGGAATCCGCCGGGGCCCTGCCCCGATCAACCACTGGGAAGCGTGCCGCGGCCTGCGGAGGGTGTTGCACCTCGTCGGGGCCGTGTTCCGCCGTTCGCCTGGGCAGCCCTTGTCCTTGAAGACAGGGATTTCGTCCGAAGGACTGCCATGTACGACCGCCGAATCCTCATCGAACAGACCGACCCCGAACTCTGGGCCGCCATCCAGGCCGAGAACCGCCGCCAGGAAGAGCACATCGAGCTGATCGCGAGCGAGAACTACGCCTCGCCCGCCGTGATGGCCGCCCAGGGCACCCAGCTCACGAACAAGTACGCCGAAGGCTATCCCGGCAAGCGCTATTACGGCGGCTGCGAGAACGTCGACGTCGCCGAGCAGCTGGCCATCGACCGCATCAAGCAGATCTTCGGGTCGGACGCCGCCAACGTGCAGCCGCACTCGGGCGCGCAGGCCAACGAGGCCGTCTTCCTCGCCTTCCTCAAGCCGGGCGACACCATCATGGGCATGAGCCTGGCCGAAGGCGGCCACCTCACCCACGGCATGCCGCTGAACATGAGCGGCAAGTGGTTCAACGTCGTGAGCTACGGCCTGAACAGGGAAGAAGCCATCGACTACGACGCGATGGAGCGCAAGGCCCACGAGTCGAAACCCAAGCTGATCATCGCGGGCGCCTCGGCTTATGCGCTGCGCATCGACTTCGAGCGCTTCGCGAAGGTCGCGAAGGACGTCGGCGCCATCTTCATGGTCGACATGGCGCACTACGCGGGCCTGATCGCCGCCGGCGTGTACCCCAACCCCGTGCCGCATGCGGACGTGGTGACCTCCACCACGCACAAGAGCCTGCGCGGGCCGCGCGGCGGCTTCATCCTGATGAAGTCGCAGCACGAGAAGGCGATCAACAGCGCCATCTTCCCCGGCCTGCAGGGCGGTCCGCTCATGCACGTGATCGCCGCCAAGGCCGTCGCCTTCAAGGAAGCGCTCTCCCCCGAGTTCAAGACCTACCAGCAGCAGGTGGTGAAGAACGCGCAGGTCGTCGCCGAGACCCTGCAGCAGCGCGGCCTGCGCATCGTGAGCGGCCGCACCGAAAGCCACGTGATGCTGGTGGACCTGCGCTCCAAGGGCATCACCGGCAAGGAAGCCGAGGCGGTGCTGGGCGAAGCGCACATGACGATCAACAAGAACGCCATCCCGAACGACCCGGAAAAGCCCATGGTCACGAGCGGCGTGCGCATCGGCACGCCGGCGATGACCACGCGCGGCTTCAAGGAAGAGGAAGCGCGCCTCACCGCCAACCTGGTGGCCGACGTGCTGGACCGCCCGCGCGACGCCGGCAACATCGAGAAGGTGCGCGAGCAGGTCCACGCCCTCACGCGCCGCTTCCCGGTCTACAAGTAGGCCCGCCATGAAGTGCCCGTTCTGCGGCCATGCCGACACCCAGGTGGTGGAGACCCGGATGGCGGAGGACGGGGACTTCATCCGGCGCCGGCGCCAGTGCGCGCACTGCGAGAAGCGCTTCACCACCTACGAGCGGCCGGACGTCAACTTCCCCGCGGTGGTGAAGAAGGACGGCCGCCGCATCGAGTACGACCGCACCAAGCTGCTCGCCTCGATGAACCTGGCGCTGCGCAAGCGCCCCGTGAGCACGGAGCAGATCGACAGCGCGGTGGAGCGGATGGAAGAGAAGCTGCTCAACCTGGGCGTGCGCGAGATCCCCAGTTCCCGCATCGGCGAACTGGTGATGCGCGAACTCAAGAAGCTGGACAAGGTCGCCTACGTGCGCTTCGCCAGCGTCTACCGCAGCTTCGAGGACGTGGACGACTTCAAGAGCGTGGTGGACGAGATCCGCCGCTAGGAGCCTCCTAGGCGCACACGGGAACCGTGGCGCGCTGCACCCGGGGCCGCCCCACCGCATTGAGGATCACCTGGCGCGACGGCGTCGGCGCGGCGGACGCGCGGCACAGCGTCAGCGTGCCCGCCTGAAAGCCGCCGCCCGTGAGCTGGGTCGCGCCCAGCGCGTTGAACGAGATGTAGTGCGCCACGTGCTGGTTGCCCGTCACGCGCATGCCCTGCTGGAGGGCGCCGTGCACCGCGACCTTCTCCTCCCCGTCGTCGAGAACGCCGTTGTTGTTCTCGTCCTGGAAAACCAGCCAGCCCTGCTGCCAGCCGCCCTGCCCGGTGCACTGCAGGCCGTCGGCGGACTTGCACAGCGCCACGCGCCGGTTGCGCTGGAGCGCTTCGGAGCGCGCCAGGTGCAGGTCAGCCAGCAACTCACCGGAGGCGGTGGTGAGCTCGGAGGCGCGCAGGAACTCCTGCATGGAGGGCGCGGCCAGGCCGGCCGCGCCGGCGGCGATGCCAAGTCCGACGACGACCTCGGTGACTGTGGCGCCGCACTGGCGCCGGGCGGGGGTGTTCTCCATGCCCGCCACGGTACGAGCGCCGCGACGCGCTTCCCAGCAAGGAATGCGTCACGCAGCAGTGATGTAGCGCCAACGCCGGAGCGGACGATCTTCACCGCGGCTTTGTGCCCTCCACCTGCCAGCACTCCTCGCTGGCGGTGTCGAGGTGCCCCGCGTCGTCGAAGCACAGCATCGTGCGGTGCTCCGCCGCCACGCGCTCGCCTTCGCGCTGCGCAGGGACGAAGCGCACGCCGAGGACGGCGCTCTCCAGTTGCTGCGCGAGCCCGGCGCTGACCTCGTTGCGGGTGACCTCGGCCCGCTGCACCCGGCCGGCCGCGTCGATCCACAGCGTCACCGCCAGTCGCCTCGCCTTCAGGGCCGCCCCGGCCTCTCCCGTGCGCGGTGCGGACCGCGCAAGCGGCGGCCGGCTCACCTCCTCGGGCGGGTGGAACACGGAGGGTTTCGGGGCGCTCGCCTGGGCCGTCCTGCGCCCGGCCACCGGCTCGGAGGCGGCCCGCGCGGGCTGCGGGGCCGCGGCGGCTTGCGCCGGATTTTCCGCCGCCACCGGAGGGGCTGGCGCCGCCGGGGAAGCGGGCGCAGGTGCCTCCGTAAAGCGCACCACGAAGCGCGGCGACGGCACCTCGCTTTCGCGCGCCGCGCGCAGCGCGCCAAGCAGCAGCACATGGGCGGCGAGCGACACGGCGCCCGCGAGCAGCAGCGGCTTCCACTCCGAGCGCAGTGGCCCTGCAAGCGCGTTGCGCGCCATCGCTCCCGCGCCGTTCAGAGGTGATTTGCCCACGTCCAGTTTCCCTGCGATCCCCTGCCGTCCGTCCGTCAGGCACCCCGACCCACTCATCGCATGTGTGTTCTGGGGCCGGCGGATTACAGCATATGCTGCGCCGCAAACCGGAACGTACGCGCCCCGTGGTGGTGGCAGAGGAGCAGGGACTTTCCATGAAAAAACATTCGGGCTTCACGCTGATCGAGCTCATGGTCGTGGTGGCGATCGTCGCCATCCTGGGGGCCGTGGCGCTGCCGCAGTACACCTCGTACATCACGCGGGGTCGCATCCCGGAGGCGACGACGCAGCTGGCGGCCAAGCGCGTGCGCATGGAGCAGTTCTTCCAGGACAACCGCACTTACCTTCCCGTGGCTCCTGCGACCAACGCCGGGGCCCTCGACACCGGCAGCAGCCAGTTCTTCGATTTCTCCGCGATCGACGACGGCGGCGCGGACACCCGCACCGCCAGCGGCTACACCCTCTTCGCGCGGGGCAAGGGCGCGATGACCGGGTTCACCTACACGGTGAACCAGGCCAACGTGCGCACGTCCGCGGTCGCGGGCCGCCCGGGCTGGGCGGGCAACGCCACCTGCTGGATCACCCGCCAGGGGGGCCAGTGCTGAGGGGCGGCCACCAGCAGCGCGGCATGACCCTGATCGAGCTGTTGATCGGGCTCGCGCTGGTGGCGATGCTGATCCTGATGGCCGTTCCGTCCTTCACGACGGCCGCGCACAACCGGCAGATCCGCTCCGCGGCCGACGCCATCCAGAACGGCCTGACGCTGGCGCGCACCGAGGCGCTGCGCCGCAACCGCACCGTCAAGTTCGAGATCGCGGGCGCCGGCGGATGGCTGGTGGGCTGCGACCCGGTCGATGCCACGGTGGTGGACGGCGAGGAGAACTGCCCCGGCACGCTGCAGACCCGCAACGCCGGGGACGGCTCGGCCAACGCCGTGCTGGCCAACGTCCAGCTCGATGCCGCCGGCGCCGAAGTCGGCACCCCGGTGTTCACCGGCACCCTGCGCTTCACCGCCCTGGGCCGCACGACGCCCGACACCCTGCCGGGCGGCCATCGCGCCGTCTTCCGCGTCACCAATCCCAACGGCGGCACCTGCCAGGCCGCCGGCGGCGAGATGCGCTGCCTCAACGTGGTGGCCACGTCGTCCGGCCAGGTCCGAATGTGCGACCCCGCCGCCGTCGCCGGCGACCCCCGTGCCTGCTAGGAGAAGCGACATGCCAGCGACCCGCCCCCCGCGGACCCCGATCCGCACCCGCAGGCACCAGGGCGGCGTCATGCTGCTCGAGGCGCTGATCGCGATCCTGATCTTCTCGATCGGCATCCTCGGCGTGGTGGGCCTCCAGGCCACCGCCGTCAAGCAGTCCACGGAGGCGCGCTACCGCTCCGAAGCCGCCCACCTGGCCGAGCAGCTGATCGGGACCATGTGGACCAGCAACCGCAATCTCGCCGCCCTGCAGGCCCAGTTCAACACCTGTGCCGACGCCGCGACCTGCAGCGGCTACCAGGCGTGGTTCACCCGCGTCAGCGCCACCCTGCCCGGGGTGGTCGCCGCAACCCCCACCGAACCCTCGGTCAGTGTCGACGGCACCGGCATCGTGACCATCACCCTCTTCTGGCGATCCCCCGGCGATTCGGCCGCCGAGGGCCCGCACCGCTTCGACGTCCAGGCGCAGATCGGCCAATGAGAACCCCGCACATCTCCCGCCAGCGAGGCTTCTCGCTCGTCGAAATCCTCATCGGGATGCTCATCGCCATGATCGGCGTGGTCATCATGATGGAGGTGCTGCTCACCTCCGACCAGCGCACCCGCACCACCACGACGGGCAACGACGCGCTCAGCAGCGGCGCCGTGATGATGCACATGATGCAGCGCGACCTGGTGCAGGCCGGCTACGGCATCAACAGCATGAGCCTGCTGGGCTGCAACCTCACGCTGCCCAACGCCAAGGTCATCCCCCTGGCGCCCGTCGTGATCAACCCGGCCGTCGCGCTGGTCGCCGCGGGCGATCCCAACACGGAGACGATGCTGATCTTCTACAGCAGCGACAACGGGCAGCCCGAGGGCAACATCGTCTACGCGGTGGATGGCCTGGAGTACACGATGCAGGCGCCTTCCGCATTCGCCGTGGACGACTACGTCATCGCGAGCCCCGGCGGGTGTCCGACTGCCCTGTCACTGGCCCGCGTCACGGACGTGAGCGCGCTGGCGGTCACCGTGGACACGGCGCTGGCCGGTGCCACCGTGCTGCACAACGTGGGCAAGGTGAACAATCCGCCCCGCATCGTCGCCTACCGCGTCAAGGACAACTCGCTGCAGGCCTGCAACTACATGACCGCGGACTGCAGCAGCAACGGCGCGGCCAACTGGTCCGCCGTGGCCGGCGACATCGTCAGCCTGCGCGCGCAGTACGGGCACGACACCACGGCCGCGATGGACGGCGCCATCGACGACTGGGACGTCAGGGCCCCCGCGGCCGCCGTCAACGCGTCCTGCAGCTGGGCGCGCACACCCGCCGTTCGATTCGCACTGGTCGCCCGCAGCAGCCAGTACGAGTCCAGGATCAACACCGGCACCGGACAGCGCGAGTGCGACACGGTCACGGGAGCTGCACCCGGCTGGAACGGCGCCACGGACGCCATCGCGCCGATCGACGCCGCCTCCGCGGCGCCCATCGACCTCACGAAGAAGCCGGATGGCACCGCCAACGCCGATTGGCAGTGCTACCGCTACCGCACCTTCGAGAACATCGCACCCACGCGCAACGTGGTCTGGATGGGAGCGCAAGCAGGATGCTGAACCGCCGCCACCCCCTCACGCGCCGCATCGGGCGCGCCGCCCAGCATGGCGTCGTGCTGCTGGTCGCCCTCATCGTGCTGGTCGCCATCACGGTGGCCGGCATCGGCATGATCCGCTCGGTCGACACGGCGACGCTGGTCGCCGGCAACCTCGCCTTCCAGCAGGCCGCCACGCACGCCGCGGACAAGGGCATCGAAGCCGCGATGGTGATGCTCAGGCAGAAGCAGGTCGACGGCAAGCTGGACGAGCACGACAACACCAACGGCTACTTCGCGTCCATGCGCGACACCGACAGCCCCGCGGCGGGCCAGGGCTGGCAGGCATTCTGGACCGCCAGCCTCGCGGACTCGGCGGCGGACCTCGGCGAAGACCAGTTCAAGAACCGCGTCTTCTACGTCGTGCACCGGCTCTGCGCCAACCCGCAGCCCCCCGGATCCGGCGGCATGTGCGTGGCCTCTCCCTCGGTCACCAAGGCGCAAGGCAACTCCCAGGAAGCGGGCGAACTGCAGCTCGAATCCTCTTCCCAGATCTATTACCGCATCACGGTGCGCGTTTCGGGCCCCAGAAGGACGGAAAGCTATGTTCAATCCCACATCGCAATGTGACGCCGGCGTGGCGCGCACCCACCGGTTCGCGCGAAAACGAATGCTCGCGCAGCTCGCAGCCGGCCTGCTGGCAGCGGCGCCGCTCGCCGCGCTGCCAGCCACCGACCTTTCCTCGGATCCACTGCCCACCTACTCCGTCGGCTCGGCCGTCGACGTGAAGCCCAACATCCTGATGGTGCTCGACGACTCGGGCTCCATGGACTGGGACTACCTGCCGGACTGGGCCAACGACCGGCCGGACAACTATTCCTCTCTGCCCGACTACCTCAGGCGGAACGCGACCTTCAACGGCGTGGCCTACAACCCGGCCGTGCGCTATCGCCCGCCGGTGACCTTCACTTCGGCGGGCGCCAAGGACACGACCACCTATCCCAGCATGGACGGCACCTCGGCCACCGCCGGTGGCGACGCGACGGCCACGGCCGCGGCCCCCAACTGGAAATCGGTGGTGTACGACGGCTACGGCGTACAGCGCGATTCCAGCGGCAACCGGCCGCGCACCGACCTGCAGGCCGGCGCGTTTTTCTACACGGCCATTGCCGGCGAGTACTGCGACTCCCCGGCCCTGTCGAACTGCGTCACGGCGGCGGCGCCCACCGGCAACTACCAGTACGCAGCGCCCCTGCGCTGGTGCAGCAACCGCGCGCTCACCACCTGCCGCGGGCTCTGGACCAGCACGTACAAGTACATGCGCATCCCGGCGCCGCGCCTGTCCGTGGTCACCTTCTCCAGTTCGAGCAGCGCCAAGGTCACCAGCATCAAGGTGGGCACGGCGGAGATCATCCCGAGCGAGACCGGCAGCTACAGCGACAGCAGCAACCTCGCCCAGGCCGTGGTCGACAAGATCAATGCCTGCACGCTGGGCGTGACGGGCAACTGCACCACCGTGGGCTACTTCGCCCGCAGGAGCGGCACGTCGGTGCGGATCTACGCGCCGGGCGCAGTTTCCGACACACCCGTGGTGACCAAGACGGGGACCACGACGGTCTCCATCACCTCGGGCGACACCGGCACGGCGGGGGGCTTCGCCAGGTCCCGCGTCCCGCTTCCCGACTGGCACGACGGAGACGGCCAGAGCACCAACCCGGTTCCCGGCGAGAACCTGATGACCGTCATCACCGCGTCGGTCAACAGCTATCCCTACCCGGGCTCGACCCAGAAGCACGCCGCGCGCACCGATTGCACGACCAACGACGCGACCACCAAGACGTGCACGTACAAGGAGGAGATGACCAACTACGCCAACTGGTGGGCGTACTACCGCACCCGCATGCAGATGATGAAGACCGCGACCTCGCGCGCCTTCTCTTCGCTGGACAGCGACGCCGACATCACCGCGGGCACCACCCGCTATCGCGTCGGCTACCTCACGCTGAACAACAACACCAACGCTGACTTCGTCAACGTCAAGGATTTCGACGGCACCCAGAAATTCACCTGGTTCACCAAGATGTTCCAGGCGATCCCGAACTCGGGCACGCCGCTGCGCCAGGCCCTGGCCCGCGCGGGCCGCCTGTACGGCGGCAAGTACAACGGCGGCACCCTCAATGGCGTGAGCGTCGAAGACCCGATGCAGTTCTCCTGCCAGAAGAACTACACGATCCTCTCCACCGACGGCTTTTGGAACGGCTCGGCCGGCACCAAGCTCGACGGCAGCACGGCCGTGGGCAACATCGACGGCGCGATGCCGCGCCCGTACAACGACGGCGCGACGCAGCAGGCGCAGCAGCGCACCTCGAAGCTGCGCAAGCGCACGGTCACGCAGTACGCCGAGAAGGGGACCCTGCAAAAGCGCACCCTGCGCATCATGCGCCAGACCTCCCAGCTGCAGATCTCGACCTCCGGCGATTGGGGAGGCAACTGGACGGCCTGGTCGGACACCAACTACTGCGATCCCGACAACAACGGCAAGGACCGCACGCGCTGCCAGTACACCGCCTGGTCAGCCTATACCGCGGTCGGCTCCTGCACCGGGCAGGGCCGGGATTGGAACGATCCCTACACGGTGGGCCTCGCCGAGAACTGCGACACCACGGTGCTGAACGGCTGGGGGAACGCGCCGCTCTGCACGCCGGGGTTCGACGCCAGCACCGGCGTGACCACGGAATGCCGCTACAACTTCGCTTCGTCGGCGGCGACGCAGACCTGCGCGCCGGCCTACGCGGCGGGTGACTTCACGGCGGCCGCCGTCTACCGCAACTGCGGTCAGAACACCGGCAACTGGGGCTACGCAACGAGCTGCACGACCACGGCGCCCGGCACCAATGGCCAGTACACGGAGTGCGGCTACGAAGCCTGGAGCGGCTGGTCGAACGCCAGCTCGTGCACGGCGCGCGCGCAGAGCACGGGTCCCAACTACACCGTGGACGTGGCCCGCGAATGCACTTCGAACCCCGCGGGCGGCACCAGCGATACCCTGGCCGACGTGGCCGCCTACTACTACAACACCGACCTGCGCAACGCCGCCGCCACGGGCGTGGACGCCACCGGTACCTGCACGGGCCCCATCATCTCGCCCTCGACGACGCCCAACGACCTGTGCGACAACAACGTGATCGCCTACGGCCGCGACAACAACCCGGCCCAGCACATGACCACCCACACGCTGGGCCTGGGCGTGCAGGGCCGGATGGTGTACTCGCAGTACCAGAACAACCTGACCGGCCAGCGGACCTACTACCCGGACTACTGGACGCAGCCCTCCGGTGACTTCTACGCGGTGGCCAACGGCAGCATCGCAAGCCCCTCGACCGGCATCTGCTCGTGGATGAACAGCGGCGACACCTGCACCTGGTCGACGCCGTCGGCGGACTCCACCGCCAACATCGACGACCTGTGGCACGCGGCCGTCAACGGGCACGGCACCTACTTCAGCGCGACCGACCCGCAGTCGCTGGCGGACGCCCTGACCAACGTGCTGAGCCAGATCACCCACACGCCCCGCCCCGGCACCGCGGCGGCGGCGGCCAGCAGCAACCCGAACATCACGCCGGCCGACAACTACGTGTTCAGCTCGTCCTACCGCTCGATCGACTGGTTCGGCGAACTGATCATGCAGCAGTTCGAGGACAACGGCGAGCTGGGCCCGCAGCAGTGGTCCGCCATGCAGATGCTGGACTGCGCCACGACCCCCTGGCGCGCCACCCGCGCCATGAAGAAGGGTGAAGCGTTCCAGCAGGGCGGCGCGTGCTACGCGGTCAACGCGGACTACACCAGCGGCGCCTCGTTCGACGCGAGCGGCGTGGACGGCCAGAACACGACCCAGATTCCCAACGCCACGCCGAACACGCGGACGGTGTACACGGTGGGCGCCACGGGCCTCGTCTCCTTCGATTGGGCCTCCCTCACGACCACGCAGCAGAACTACTTCAAGCGCCCGAACATCGGCTACGTGTCGGCCAGCCAGGGCCTCACCCAGTTCTGCACCACCGGCGCCACCTGCCTGACGGACGCCGCCATGACCGCCGCCGAAGGCGAGGCGATGGTGAACTTCCTGCGCGGCGACCGCACCAACGAGAGCAGCTACTTCCGCACCCGCGCCCGCGTGCTGGGCGACATCGTCGCCTCCGAGGCACGCTACGTGAAGCAGCCGCAGCAGAAGTACCTCGACCCTGGCTATGCCGAGTTCAAGCAGGACAAGGCCGGCCGCGCCGCGACGGTGTACGTGGGCGCCAACGACGGCATGCTGCATGCCTTCGACGCACTCACCGGCCAGGAGCGCTGGGCGTTCGTCCCCACCGCGGTGCTGCCGGACATGTACCGGCTCGCGGACATCAACTACGAGACGAAGCACCGCTACTTCGTGGACGGCACGCCTGAAGTGGGCGACATCTGCCCCAGCGCGCCGGCTGCCTGCTCGCGCACTGACTGGAAGACGATCATCGTGGGCGGCCTCAACCAAGGTGGCAAGTCGTACTTCGCGCTCGATATCACGAACCCCGCGAGCCCGGCCCTGCTGTGGGAGTTCACGCATGCCGACCTGGGCTTCACCTACAGCAACCCCCGCATCACCAAGCTGCGCGACGGCCGCTGGGTGGTGATCATCGCCTCCGGCTACAACAACGCCGACGGGGTAGGCCGCCTGTTCGTGCTGAACGCGAACACCGGCGCGGTGATCACGACCATCTCCACCGGCGCCGGCGACGCCACCAACCCGAGCGGGCTGGCGAGGATCTCGGCCCGGTCCCCCTCCTCGGAGACCAACAACACGGTCGAACAGGTGTACGGCGGCGACCTGCTGGGCAACGTCTGGCGCTTCGACGTCAACGACAGCTTCGGCGCGACCGGGTACGATGCCCACAAGCTGATCATCCTCAAGGACGCTAGCGGCAACACGCAGCCGATCACGGTGAAACCCACCGTCGCCCAGGTGGGCGTGAACCCCCTGGTCATCGTGGGCACGGGCAAGTACCTCGGCCTGACCGACCTGAGCTCGACGACGACCAACACGGTGTACGGCATCCAGGACAAGCTGAGCACCACCACCCTGGTGTCCCCGCGCGACCTGAACAACAAATTCGTGCAGCAGACCATGACGAGCGGCCCCTGCCCCGAAGGCACTCCCATCACGATCTGCAGCCCGACGCAGACCGTGCGCCTGGGCACCAGCAACGCGGTCGATTGGGGCACCAAGGACGGCTGGTACCTCGACTTCATGAGCGCCGGCGAGCGCTCGGTCACGGACTCCGTCCTGGCCCTGGGTACGCTGGCTTTCACCACGATCCGCCCGCAGGCGCTGAGCGCCAGCACCCTCATGGGCTGCGACAGCGAGGAACAGGGCGTGGATGCCAAGTCCAACCTGTACTACCTGAACTACCTCACGGGCGGCGCCGTGGAAGGCACCCGCGGCGTGATCGGCGAGGAGCTGTGCACCTGCGTGTCGACCCGTCCCTCGGTGGTGAAGACCCAGGGCGGCAAGGTCCAGGCGCTGACCCGTACCACCGGCGGTGGCGGCGGCGGCGGCGACGGTGGCACCGACATGGCCCACACGGACCTGCAGGACCTGCCCTACTCCGGCGCCGGTGGCCCGAGCCGCCGCATCTCCTGGCGCGAGCTGAATGGCGAATGAGCGGAAGCGGCGGGTGGACCCCGCCGCCTGCCGTCCCCGGCGATGCATGCCGAATCCATAGAGCTGGCCCTCGCCCTGGCGAGGCGCTCCACCGGCTTCACCGAGCCGAACCCCCGCGTCGGCTGCGTGATCGCCAACGCCGAAGGGACGGTCCTGGGCCAGGGCCACACGCAGCCTGCCGGCCAGCCCCACGCGGAGATCATGGCGCTGAGCGACGCGGCCGCCCGCGGCCTCGACGTCAAGGGCGCCACCGCCTACGTCACCCTCGAGCCCTGCTCCCACCACGGCCGCACCGGCCCTTGCTGCGACGCGCTGGTCGCCGCAGGCATAGGCAGGGTCGTCGCTTCCCTGGAGGATCCGAATCCGCTGGTGGCCGGCCAGGGCTTCGCCCGGCTGCGCGCCGCGGGCGTCGCGGTTGAAATCGGGCCCGGCGCCGCCGCCTCGCGCGAACTGAACATCGGCTTCTTCAGCCGCATGGTGCGCGGCCGCCCCTGGGTGCGCATGAAGATCGCGGCCTCGCTCGATGGCCAGACCGCGCTGGCCAACGGGCGCAGCCAGTGGATCACCGCCGAGGCGGCTCGCGCCGACGGCCACGGCTGGCGGGCGCGCGCCGGCGCCATCCTCACCGGCATCGGCACGGTGCAGGAAGACGATCCGCGGCTCGACGTCCGCCTCGCGCCGGTGGGCAAGCAGCCGTCGCTGGTGCTGGTGGACAGCCGGCTGCAGACCTCCCCCGGCGCGGCCCTGTTCGAGGTGCCGCAGCGGCCCGTGTGGATCTATGCGGCCGAATCGAATCCGGCAGCCCAGGCCGCGCTGGAAGCGCGCGGCGCCACCGTGCTGCACCTCCCCGGGCCCGGCGGCAAGGTGGACCTGGCCGCGGTGATGAAGGACCTGGGCGGCCGCGGTGTGAACGAACTGCACGTCGAAGCCGGCTTCAAGCTCAACGGCTCGCTGCTGCGCGAGGGCTTGGTGGACGAATTCCTCGTGTACCTCGCGCCCACGCTGCTCGGCCCCGGCCGCGGCATGGTGAACATCGGCCCGCTGGAGGAAATGGACCATCTTCCCAGCAGCACGGCAAGCGGCTGACCGTCACGGCGCCCGCCGGCTACCTGGACGATGTCGGCCTCGGCGACAGCATCGCCCTCAACGGCGCCTGCATGACCGTGACCTCGCTGGACGCCAGCGCCGGCCGCTTCAGCATCGACATTTCCGCGGAATCGCTGGACAAGACCGCCGGCCTCGACCGGCCGGGGCCCGTCAACCTCGAGAAGGCCCTGCGCGCGCACGACCGCCTTGGCGGCCACCTCGTCGCCGGCCACGTGGACGGCGTCGGCTCGGTCCTGAAGATGGAACCCGTGGGCGAGAGCTGGGAGCTGCGCATCCTGGCGCCGAAAGCGCTCGGCAAGTACCTCGCCTACAAAGGCTCGATCACGGTCAACGGCGTGAGCCTGACGGTGAACGCCGTCGCCGACACGGCGCAAGGCACCGAGCTGAGCATCAACCTCATCCCGCACACGGTGCAGAACACGGCGCTGCACGCGCTGCAGTCCGGCCACCGCGTCAACCTGGAGATCGACCTGATCGCCCGCTACGTGGAGCGCATGCTGGGCGCCGGAAAGGTTCCTGCATGAACGCGCGCACCCCCCTCACTCCCGTCCCCGTGTCTTCCGTCGAGGAGATCGTCGAGGAGATGCGGGCCGGCCGCATGGTGATCCTCGTCGACGAGGAAGACCGCGAGAACGAAGGCGACCTCGTCCTCGCCGCCGAGCATGTCACGCCGGAGGCGATCAACTTCATGGCCCGCTTCGGCCGCGGCCTCATCTGCCTGACGCTCACGCGCGAGCGCTGCGAACGGCTGCAGCTGCCGCCCATGGTGGCGCGCAACGGCACCAAGATGGGCACGGCCTTCACCGTCTCCATCGAGGCGGCCGAGGGCGTGACCACCGGCATTTCCGCCGCCGACCGCGCGCGCACCGTGCAGGCCGCGGTGGCGCGCGATGCGCGGGCCGAAGACCTCGTGCAACCGGGCCACATCTTCCCCCTGCAGGCGGTGGACGGCGGCGTGCTGATGCGCGCGGGCCATACCGAGGCCGGCTGCGACCTCGCCGCGCTCGCCGGCCTGGAACCGGCCGCCGTGATCTGCGAGATCATGAAGGACGACGGCACCATGGCCCGCCTGCCGGACCTGCAGCTGTTCGCCGCCGAACACGGCCTGAAGATCGGCACCATCGCCGACCTGATCGGCTACCGCAGCCGCACCGAGACGCTGGTGGAGGAGCTGGGCGCCCGTCCGCTGCGCACCGCCTTCGGCGAATTCACCGCGCGCGCCTGGCGCGACAAGCCCAGCCAGGGCCTGCACCTGGCGCTCGTGAAGGGCAGCTGGGAGCCGGGCGACGCCGTGCCGGTGCGCGTGCACGAGCCGCTGTCGGTGCTCGACGCCCTGGAGCAGGACCGCTCGATGCACTCCTGGAGCCTGGACGCCAGCCTGCGGCACATCGCGGCCGCCGGCCGCGGCGTCGCCGTGCTGCTCAATTGCGGCGAAACGGCCGACCAGCTGCTCGCGCAGTTCGAAGGCACCGCGCGCGCCTCGCAGGCGCCCGAGCGCGGACGCATGGACCTGCGCACCTACGGCGTCGGCGCGCAGATCCTGCGCGAGTGCGGCGTGCAGCGCATGAACCTGATGGGCACGCCCCGGCGCATGCCCAGCATGGCCGGCTACGGCCTGGAAGTGGCGGGCTACACGCCCCACCCCAATACCTGAGGAATCCAATGTTTGGTGCAGACAAGGGCGCAGCCGACCGGCTGGACGGCAGGGAGCTGGTGATCGGCATCGTGCAGGCGCGCTTCAACCAGGGCGTGACCAACGCGCTGGCGAAGGCGTGCCGGGACGAGCTGCTGGCGCGCGGCGTGCCGGAGAAGAACATCGAGCACGTGCTGGTGCCCGGCGCGCTGGAAGTGCCGGTGGCGCTGCAGGCGATGGCGGAAAAAGGCGGCTTCGACGCGCTCATCGCGCTGGGCTGCATCATCCGCGGCGAGACCTACCACTTCGAGCTCGTGGCCAACGAGTCCGGCGCCGGCGTCACGCGCGTGTCGCTGGACTACCAGCTGCCGGTGGCGAACGCGATCCTGACCGTGGAGGACATGGCGCAGGCCGAGGCCCGCCAGGTCGAGAAGGGCCGCGACGCGGCGCAAGTCGCCATCGAGATGGCCAACCTGCTGGCGGACATGGAATGAGCACGACGACCCCGCCGCGCAAGTCCGCGACCAAGCCGCCGCGCAGCCGCGCCCGCGAGTTCGCGGTGCAGGCGCTCTACCAGCACCTGGTGGGCAAGCAGGACGCCGAGTCCATCGACCAGTTCACGCGCGGCCTCTCGGGCTTCCACAAGGCCGATTCCGTGCACTACGACGCCCTGCTCCACGGCTGCATCCGCGAGGCGGCGCAGCTCGACGCCCTCATCGTGCCGCTGCTGGATCGCAAGCTGGAGGAGATCTCCCCGATCGAGCGCGCCGTGATGTGGATCGGAACGTACGAATTCCTGCACGCGCCCGACGTGCCGTGGCGCGTGGTGCTCAACGAATGCATCGAGCTCGCCAAGGAGTTCGGCGGCACCGACGGCCACAAGTACGTGAACGGCGTGCTCAATGGCCTGGCGCCGAAGTTGCGGTCCGTGGAGGTCGAGGCGGATCGCGCGACCGGGAAGGCGCGGCCCTGATGAGGATTGCGCGCCGCGCCGAACGCATCGAGCCTTTCTACGTGATGGAAGTGGCCAAGGCCGCTTCGCAGCTCGCGCGCGAAGTCGCGGGCAGCGCGAACCCGATGATCTTCCTGAACATCGGCGAGCCGGACTTCACCGCGCCGCCGCTGGTGCAGGAAGCCGCGGAACGCGCCATCCGCGACGGCCGCACGCAGTACACCGACGCCACCGGCCTGCACGCGCTGCGCGAGCGCATCAGCGGCTGGTATGCGCAGCGCTTCGGGGTGGACGTGCCGGCGCGGCGCATCGTGGTGACCGCAGGCGCCTCGGCGGCGCTGCAGCTCGCCTGCCTGGCGCTGATCGAGGCCGGCGACGAGATCCTGATGCCGGACCCGAGCTACCCGTGCAACCGGCATTTCGTGAGTGCCGCGGAAGGCGACGCGGTGCTGATCCCCACCACGGCGGCGGAGCGCTACCAGCTCAGCGCCGCCAAGGTGGAGGAGCACTGGGGACCGAAGACGCGCGGGGTGCTGCTCGCCTCGCCGTCGAACCCCACGGGCACGTCGATCCATCCCGACGAACTGCGCCGCATCCATGCGTTCGTGCAGGGTCGCGGCGGCATCACGCTGCTGGACGAGATCTACCTGGGCCTCTCCTACGACGATACCTTCGGCCACACGGCGCTGGGCATCGACGCCCAGGTCGTCAGCATCAACAGCTTCTCGAAATACTTCAACATGACGGGCTGGCGCCTGGGCTGGATGGTGGTGCCGGACGCCCTGGTGCCGGCCATCGAGCGCCTCGCGCAGAACCTGTTCATCTGCCCCAGTACCGTGGCGCAACACGCGGCGCTGGCCTGCTTCGAGCCGGAGAGCATCGCCGAATACGAACGGCGCCGGGCCGAGTTCCGCGCCCGCCGCGACTGGTTCATCCCGCAGCTCCGGGCGATGGGGCTGCCGGTGCCGGTGATGCCGGACGGCGCCTTCTACGCGTGGGCCGATTGCAGCGAGGCGGCCCGCCGCCTGGGCGTGGAGGGCAGCTGGGACTTCGCCTTCGAGGCGATGCGCCGCGCCCACGTGGCGGTGACGCCGGGGCGCGACTTCGGCACGGCGGAGACGGCGCGCTTCGTCCGCTTCTCCACGGCGAATTCGATGGCGCAGCTGCAGGAAGCGGCAGCGCGCCTGAAGGGCCTGCTCGGATGACCGCGCAGGCGGCCTTCCAATGGCCCGTGCGGGTCTACTGGGAAGACACCGACGCCGGCGGCATCGTCTTCTACGCCAACTACCTGAAGTTCTTCGAGCGCGCCCGCACCGAGTGGCTGCGCGCGATGGGCGTGATGCAAGGCAGCCTGCGCGAGAGCGCCGGCGGCATGTTCATCGTGAGCGAAACCTCCGTGCGCTACCTCGCCCCGGCCCGCCTGGACGATGAACTTCTTGTTACGGCGCGGCTCGAAGCAGCGGGGCGCGCGTCTCTCATAATTGCCCAGCAGGCCCTGCGCGGCGGCACGCTGCTCGCCGAAGGCACCATCCGCATCGGATGGGTCGACGACCAGACCCTGCGCCCCGGCCGCATCCCGCCGGCCATCCTTGCCGTCCTGAACCACCGCGAATGAACCAAGACCTCTCGATCCTGCAACTCGTGCTGGGGGCCAGCTGGGTCGTGCAGCTGGTGATGCTGCTGCTGCTGCTCGTGTCGATCACGAGCTGGGCCGCCATCTTCCGCAAGCTGTTCGCCCTGCGCCGCGTCAACGCGCTCAACGACGACTTCGAGCGCGACTTCTGGTCCGGCACCAGCCTGAACGACCTGTTCTCCTCCGCCGCCCAGAACGCCAAGACCGCCGGCCCCATGGAGCGCATCTTCGCCTCGGGCATGCGCGAATACCAGAAGCTGCGCGAGCGCCGCATCGCGGACGCGGGCACCTTGCTCGATGGTGCGCGCCGCGCCATGCGCGCGAGCTACCAGCGCGAGCTCGACGCGGTCGAGACCAACCTGTCGTTCCTCGCCTCCGTCGGCTCGGTGTCGCCCTACGTCGGCCTGTTCGGCACCGTCTGGGGCATCATGCACGCCTTCACGGGCCTGGGCGCGCTGCAGCAGGTGACGCTCGCCACCGTGGCGCCCGGCATCGCCGAGGCCCTGGTGGCCACAGCCCTCGGCCTCTTCGCGGCGATCCCCGCCGTCGTGGCCTTCAACCGCTTCGCGCGCGACATCGACCGCGTCGCCATCAAGCTGGAGACCTTCATCGAGGAGTTCTCCAACATCCTGCAGCGCAACCTCGGCGCCCAGTCCGCCTCGGGCCACTGACATGCCGTCCGTCGCGCACCGCGGCCGCGGCCGCCGCACGATGAACGAGATCAACATGGTCCCGTTCATCGACGTGATGCTGGTGCTGCTGATCATCTTCATGGTCACGGCGCCGCTGATCACGCCGAGCGTGATCGACCTGCCCAGCGTGGGCCGCGCCGCCAAGCAGCCGGACCGCATCGTCCAGGTGCTGGTGGGCAAGGACGAAAAGCTGGAGATGAAGAACGGTGACAAGACGCAGGGGATGAACCTCAAGGACATCGCGCCCGCGGTGCTGCAGGCGCAGTCCGGCCAGCCACCCGGCAGCGTCGCGGTCGTCATCGCGGCCGATCGCAACGTCAAGTACGAGACCGTGGTGAAGGTGATGGACACGCTGCAGCGCGCCGGCGTGCAGCGCGTCGGCCTCTCCGTCCAGGTCGCCCCGCAGTAAGCGCCCATGCACGCCGCCGCCGACCGCCCCGAATTCGCGCCGCCGCCCCAGCCGGGGCTGGTACGGGGCTTCGCGCTGGCGGTGCTGGCGCACCTGGTGCTGGTGTTCGCGCTGATGCACGGGCTGCAGTGGCAGCGCGAGAGCGAGAACGCCGTGGCGGAGGCGGAGCTCTGGTCGGCCCTGCCGCAGCAGGCGGCTCCGCGCGAACAGCCGGCTCCGCCGCCGCCTCCCCCGCCCCCGCCGCCCGTGGTG
>SEAY01000056.1 GCA_004144865.1 Comamonadaceae bacterium | reverse complement strand
TCAAGCTGTTCCTGTTCTTCGAGGTCGAGGTGTCGTGCCATTTATTGCTCAGGTCAAGCCGCGGATTGTAGTTTTAGTGCGTCGGCCCAGGCGTCCGGAGAAGCCAGGGGCTGCAGCGCCTGGGTGCCGGCGCGCAGGTCCTTCACGGCGACCTGGCCCTGCGCCACCTCGTCGGGGCCGAAGATCAGGGCGAAGCGGGCGCCGCTCGCATCGGCCTTCTTGAATTGCGACTTCATGCTGCCGGGGCCATCCGCCCCGCCGGCGTGCTGCAGCACCCGCACGCCCGCGGCGCGCAGCGCCTCCAGCGTCGCGATCACCTGCGGCAGCGGGGCGCCGGGCGGCACGACGGCGTACGCGTCGGGCGCGGCGGAGGGCACGGGCACCTTCAGCTCCTGCAGCAGCAGCAGCAGGCGCTCGATGCCCAGGCCGAAGCCCACCGCGGGCGCCGGCTTGCCACCGAGCTGCTCGATCAGCCCGTCGTAGCGGCCGCCGCCGCACACCGTGCCCTGCGAGCCGAGCTGCTCGGTGATCCACTCGAAGACCGTCAGGTTGTAGTAGTCCATGCCGCGCACCAGGCGCGGATTGACGCGGTAGGCGAGGCCCACGGCGTCGAGCGATGCACGCACCGCATCGAAGTGGGCGCGCGATGCCTCGCCGAGGAAGTCGATCAGCTTGGGCGCGCCTTCGATCATGGCCTGCATCGCCGGATTCTTGCTGTCCAGGATGCGCAGGGGGTTGCTGTGCAGGCGGCGCTGCGAGTCCTCGTCCAGCGAAGCTTGGTGCTGCTGGAAGTAGGCCACCAGCGCATCGCGGTGGGCGCGGCGTTCATCAGGCTGGCCGAGGCTGTTGATCTCCAGCCGCACGTCGCGGCCTTCCACCAGGCCCAGCTCGCGCCACAGGGCGCGGGCCATGAGGATCATCTCCACATCGACGTCGGGGCCGCCGAAGCCGAGCGCCTCGACGTCCAGCTGGTGGAACTGGCGGTAGCGGCCCTTTTGCGGGCGCTCGTGGCGGAACATCGGACCTATGGTCCACAGGCGCAGCGGGCCGTTGTACAGCGCGTTGTGCTCGATCATGGCGCGCACGATGCCGGCGGTGGCCTCGGGCCGCAGCGTGAGCCGGTCGCCGTTCATGGAGTCGACGAAGGAGTACATCTCCTTCTCGACGATGTCGGTCACCTCGCCGAGACCGCGCACGAACAGCGCCGTGGGCTCCACGATGGGCGTGAGCAGGTACTGGTAGCCGTAGCGCCCCAGCACCGCGCGCACGGCGGTCTCGAACCACTGCCACAGGTGCGAATCGGGCAGCTTCTCCGTGCGCGGCACGGAGGCCGGCAGGATGTCGTTCATGCCCTTGACGGCAGCGAGCTTCTCCGCCTTCTTCGCGGCGGCCTGGATCTCAGTGGTCATGTCGCTCAGGCGGTTTCGGCCACCGCGTGGCCAAAGCGCTTCTCGATGTAGTTCTCGACGATCTGGTGGAACTCGGCGGCGATGTTGTCGCCGCGCAGGGTGAGCGCCTTCTGGCCGTCGATGAAGACGGGGGCGGCGGGCGCCTCGCCGGTGCCCGGCAGGCTGATGCCGATGTCGGCATGCTTGCTCTCGCCGGGGCCGTTGACGATGCAGCCCATCACGGCCACCTTCATCTTCTCGACCCCGGGGTACTTCGCGCGCCACACCGGCATCTGCGCACGCAGGTAGTCGTCGATCTGCTTGGCCAGTTCCTGGAAGGTGGTGCTGGTGGTGCGTCCGCACCCCGGGCAGGCCGTGACGCTGGGCACGAAGCTGCGCAGCCCCAGCGCCTGCAGGATCTCGGAGGCGATCACCACCTCCTGCGTGCGCGATTCGCCCGGCTGCGGCGTGAGCGAGACGCGGATGGTGTCGCCCACCCCTTCCTGCAGCAGGATGCCCAGCGCCACCGACGAAGCGACGGTGCCCTTGGTGCCCATGCCCGCCTCGGTGAGGCCCAGGTGCAGCGGGTAGTCGCAGCGGCGCGCGAGCTCGCGGTACACGGAGATCAGGTCCTGCACGCCGCTCACCTTGCACGACAGCAGCACCTGCTCGTGCCGCATGCCGAGTTCCTCGGCCAGGCGCGCGGACTGGATGGCGGACGTGATGAGGGCTTCGTACATCACCTGCTTCGCGTCCCACGGCTGGGCGCGCGCGGCGTTCTCGTCCATCAGCTGCGCGAGCAGTTCCTGGTCGAGGCTGCCCCAGTTGACGCCGATGCGCACCGGCTTGTCCCACTTCAGCGCCGCCTCGATCATCTGCGCGAACTGGCGGTCCTTCTTGTCGCCCTTGCCCACGTTGCCGGGGTTGATGCGGTACTTCGACAGGGCCTGCGCGCAGTCGGGGAATTCGGTGAGGAGCCGATGGCCGTTGTAGTGGAAATCGCCGATCAGCGGCACGGCGATGCCCATCCGATCGAGTTGCTCGCGGATGTACGGGACCTGCTGCGCGGCCTCGGGCGTGTTGACCGTGATGCGCACCAGCTCGCTGCCGGCCAGCGCCAGTTCCTTCACCTGGATCGCGGTGCCGACGGCGTCCACCGTGTCGGTGTTGGTCATCGACTGCACGCGCACCGGCGCGTCCCCGCCCACCGTGACCACGTTGCTCCCCCAGGCCACGCGGGCCTGGGCGGAGCGGCGCGCCTTCGGCGCCGCGGATTCGATGGGGAGGCAGGCAGCAGTCATCACTTCACTTCGAAACGGGCGACGTTGTCGCGTGCGACCGCGCTCAGGTCGTACGGCTTGCCGCGGACCTGCACGTCGGTCTGGCTGGCATCGCCTATGGTCACCGACAGCGGCAGGCGGCCGCTGGCGCCGGCGCTCTCGCCCGGGCCGAGCAGCCGGCGCAGCTGGGTCGCGCCGGCGGCATCGGTCACCTCGATCCACGACGGGCCGCGGGTGCGGAACACCACCACGCCGCTGGCGGCGGGCGCGCTCGCAGCCGGGGCGGGCAGCGCCATGGCGGGCGTGACGGCAAGGATGGCAGGACCGTTGGAGGACGGCGGGGCGCCGTTCGGCGGCGGCACGGCCGCGACGGACGCGCCGGGCGCCGCCAGCGCAGGCGTAGCCGCCAGCGTGGTCTCGCCGGGAGCCGGCGACGCCGCGCTCTCGACCGGCACGGCCGCGACCTGGGCCGGCAGGGGCGATGCGCCCGGGGGCGGCATCACCGGATCGGCGGTGCCGGCCTGGCCGCCGGGAGCGGCGTCACGGCGTTCCGGCAGGAAGACCAGCACGAGCGCGGCCAGCAGCAACGCCAGGACCGTGAGCGCCACCGGCTTGGACACGTGGTCCAGCAGGCCGGGACCGGGGCCGTCGCTCGGGGCGCGGAACGGCGCACCGATGCCGTCGCCCTCCTGCGGCAGGCGCGGCTGCGAACTCTGCGGCAGGCGTTCCAGCACCGGCTGGGGATCGATCTTGAGGGACCGGCAGATGCTGGAGGCCAGCGCGCGCACGAACACGGCGTCGGGCAGCAGGTCGTACCGGTCCTCCTCCAGCGCCTCGAGCTTGCGCACGGGCACCTTGAGGTTGGCGGCGAGGGTGGACGCGTGCAGGCCGGCGGCCTCGCGGGCTTCGCGCAGCAGCGAGCCGGCGGTCACGCCGTCGGCGGTCATTGCCCCGGGAGCGGCGTTCTCACTCATCGAACGCCCTCCGGTCCAGCAAGGCACGCTCGGGCGATTGCGGGAAGCGGCGGCGCAGCACGTCGCTGAGCTGGCCCATCGCCGCGCGGTCGTTCATGCGGTTCTCGACGCGGATGCCCAGCCAGAGCGTTTCGGCGTTGGCCAGTTCGCTGTTGTTCAGGCGGCGGATGTAGAACTGCGCGCGCTGGTAATCGCCCCGCTGGTACAGCAGGCGGGACAGGTTGTAGCCGGTGATCGGGCTGGCCGGGTCGAGCTCGTAGGAGCGCACGAGGTTCGCCTCGGCCTCGGGCAGCTGGCCGGCGCGGGCCTGGCACAGCCCCAGCGCCATGTGCGTCTTGGCGCGGTCGCCGTACTGGGGGTTGGCCAGCGCCTGCTGGAAGGTGGCCACGGATTGCGGGTAGCGCTGCATCTGGCAAAGGAGCCAGCCGTAGTTGTGGGCGGTGTCCGGGTCGCGCGGGTTGAGCGCCAGCGCGCGCCGGAAGCTTTCCTCCGCCTCGCGGTTGTCGCCCCGGCGCATGTAGATCAGGCCGCGCAGGTTGTACGCGTCCGGGAAGGTGGGATCGGTCGCGACGACCTGCCGCAGCTCGTCGAGCGCGACGTCGGTCTTGCCGTCGGCGTAGTAGCTGCTGGCGAGTTCGAGGCGGATGCGCGCGCGCCGGCGGCTGTCGGGTTCCTCGGAGGCCGGCGTCGGATCCGCCGTCATGCCCTGCTGCGGCGCCGCGCAGCCCGCGAGGCCTCCTGCCAGCACGGCCGCGAAAGCCGCGGCCACCATCCATCCCGCCCTGGAGCGGCCTTGCGCCGCCATGGCCCTTTTCATATCCCCTAACCCTCCTTCGTCGCTGTGTCCGCGGGCACCTGCTTGAGCATCACCGTGCGTTGCTGCGCGATGCGGCGGTCGACCCGGGTGCGGTCCTTGACGTCGCCGGCCAGCTGGCCGCAGGCGGCGTCGATGTCGTCGCCGCGCGTCTTCCGCACCGTCGTGACGATACCAGCATCACTCAGGATTTTCGCGAAAGCCTGCACGCTCTGTTGCGGCGAACGCACCAGCCCGGAGGCGGGGAAAGGATTGAAGGGGATCAGATTGAGCTTGCACGACACGCCGCGCCCGCGATGCCGCTGCACGAGGTCCGCCAGCTGGCGCGCGTGCTCCGGCTGGTCGTTCACGCCATCGAGCATGCAGTACTCGAAGGTGATGAAGTCGCGCGGCGCGTGTTCGAGGTAGCGGTTGCAGGCGTCCAGCAGCTCCGCTATCGGGTACTTTCGATTGAGCGGCACGAGCTTGTCGCGCAATTCGTCGTTCGGTGCATGCAGCGAGACGGCCAGCGCCACCGGGCAGTCCTCGCCGAGCCGGTCGATCATGGGAACCACGCCGGACGTGGAAACCGTCACGCGCCGGCGCGACAGGCCGTAGCCGTGGTCGTCCAGCATCACGCGCAGCGCCGGCACCAGCGCGGCATAGTTCTGGAGCGGCTCGCCCATGCCCATCATCACCACGTTGGAGATGACGCGCTCGCCATGCGTCTCGAGGTGGGCGCGCAGGAAATGCTCGGCGAACCACAGCTGCGCGAGGATCTCGCCGGTGGAGAGGTTGCGCGAGAAGCCCTGGTGGCCGGTGGAGCAGAAGCGGCAGCCGACGGCGCAGCCGGCCTGCGAGGAGACGCACAGCGTGCCGCGGTCGTCCTCGGGGATGAACACGGCCTCGACCGCGTCGCCGTTGCCGACGTCGAACAGCCACTTGATGGTGCCGTCGGCGGATTCGTGCTGGGTGAGGACCGGCAGGCCCTCGATGCGGGCGCTGCCTTCGAGCTTCTCGCGCAGCGACTTCGCCAGGTCGGTCATCTGGGCGAAGTCGCGGGCGCCCTTCTGGTGGATCCACCGGAACAGCTGGGTGGCGCGGAAGCGCTTCTCGCCCAGCGAGGCGCAGAAGGCGGCCAGACCCTCGAGGTCGTAATCGAGCAGGTTGGCCGTCATCGCATGGGTCTTCTTATCGCGAGAAGATGTTCATCGCCGGGAAGAAGAAGGCGACTTCGTTCTTCGCGGTTTCGGCGGCGTCGGAGCCGTGCACGGCGTTCGCGTCGATGCTGTCGGCGAAGTCGGCGCGGATGGTGCCGGGGGCGGCCTTCTTCGGGTCGGTGGCGCCCATCAGGTCACGGTTCTTCAGGATGGCGCCCTCGCCTTCCAGCACCTGGATCATCACGGGGCCGGAGATCATGAAGTCCACCAGGTCCTTGAAGAAGGGACGCTCCTTGTGCACGCCGTAGAACTGCTCCGCCTCCTGGCGCGACAGGTGGGCCATGCGCGCGGCGATGATCTTCAGGCCGGCGGCCTCGAAGCGCGCGTAGATCTGGCCGATCACGTTCTTCGCCACGGCGTCGGGCTTGATGATGGAGAGGGTGCGTTCGATAGCCATGTCGGATTTCCTGAGCTTGATGTTTTAGGGTTTTGCCGGAGGCAAAAAGTTCGGCAAAGCCCGCAATTCTAGCGGGCCTGCCCCTACCTTCCGTGACGAAGGGATGTCGCTGCTTCAGCGGCCGCCGCGACCGCCGCCGCCGCCGCCGCCACCGCGGCGCGGACCGCCCCGGCCGCCACCACCGCCACCGCCGCCCGGCATGCCGCCGGGGCCGCCGCGACGCTGGCGGTTGAAGCTGTCGGCGCCGATGTAGCCCAGCGAGGTCTTCATGGGGTCGGGCTGGTTGCTCCCGCCGCCGCCGCCCTGGCCGCCGCCGCCCTTGCGGCGGCCCTGGCCTTGGCCCTGGCCCTGGCCCTGCGCGTTGCCCTGGCGGCCGGAGGGCCCGCCCTGCGGCCGCGGGCCGTCGCCACGCGCACCGGCGCGGCGCTTGTTGCCGCGGCCGCCCCGCCCGGCCTCGGGCTCGGCGCGCCCCTGCACCCGGGTGAGTCCCCCGGCCGCCTGGGTGAGCGAGTCGATGTCGCGTTCGTCGAGTTCCATCCAGGCACCGCGCTTGAGGCCCCGCGGCAGCACCATGGCGCCGTAGCGGATGCGGATGAGGCGGCTGACCGCATGGCCCACCGCCTCGAACAGGCGGCGCACCTCGCGGTTGCGGCCTTCGCTGATCGTCACGCGGTACCAGACGTTGGAACCCTCGCCGCCGCCCTCGTCGATGGAGCCGAACTGGGCGCGGCCGTCGTCGAGCTCCACGCCATCGAGCAACCGCTGCCGCTCCTCGTTCGACAGCGCGCCGAGCACGCGCACCGCGTATTCGCGCTCCAGGCCGAAGCGGGGGTGCATGAGCTTGTTGGCGAGTTCACCGGAGCTGGTGAAGAGCAGCAGCCCCTCGGTGTTGAGGTCGAGGCGGCCGACGGACTGCCACTTGCCCTGCTGCAGCTTCGGCAGCTTGCGGAACACCGTCGGGCGGTTCTGCGGATCGTCGTGCGTCACCACCTCGCCCACGGGCTTGTGGTACGCGATCACGCGCGGCGGCGGCGGGGCGATGCGCACCCTGATGGGCTTGCCGTTGACCTTGATCTGGTCGCCGAACTGGATGCGCTGGCCGATGTGCGCGGGCTCGTTGTTGACCGAGATGCGCCCTTCCATGATGAGCTGCTCCATCTCGAGGCGCGAGCCGAGGCCGGCCTGCGCGAGCACCTTGTGCAGCTTGGGCGTTTCGGGCTGGGGCGCCAGGACCCGCTTGGGCAGCGCCGTCTCGGCCGATTCCTCGTCAGCATCGAAGCGGCCGCTGATCACGTCCTCGAAACGCACCGCAGGCGCGGCGGCAGTAGGCGCGGCCGGGGCGCGCGCCGGCATCCGCTCGCCCTCGCCCTCGTCTTCATCCTCATCGTCGCCGGATGCCTCCGCGCCGGACAGGCCATCGGCTTCCGCCTGCAACTCGCGCTTGCGGGCGTCGTCCTCGTCGTCGTCGGAGGGCGTGCGCGCCATCGCTTCGTTGGAGTCGGTCATGGGTGTCTCAGGTCTCGATGGCTGGCTCGGCGTCGCGATCGCCGTCGCCGGGGTTGCCGGGCGCGGCGCTGCCCGGCCCTGCAGGGTTCGCGTCCGCCACGGCGGCGGCTTCGTCGCCGCCCGCGTCGATCGCCAGTTCGGGCTGCGGCTGGGCGCCTCCGTTGAGGCGCTCGAAGACGCCTTCCTGCGTGGGGCTCTGCAATTCGGGCAGCTGGTCGAGCGAGGCGAGGCCCAGGTCGTCCAGGAACTGCCGCGTGGTAGCGTACAGCCCCGGCCGGCCGACGGCCTCGCGGTGGCCGATCACCTCGACCCAGCCGCGATCCTCGAGCTGCTTGAGGATCTGCGTGTTGATGGTGACGCCGCGGATGTCTTCCATGTCGCCGCGCGTGACGGGCTGGCGGTACGCGATGATCGCCAGCGTCTCCAGCGCGGCGCGGCTGTACCGCGGCGGCTTTTCGGGGTGCAGCCGGTCGAGGTACTCGCGCATGTCGGGGCGGCTCTGGAAGCGCCAGCCGGTGGCGACGCAGACCAGTTCGACGCCGCGCTGCGCCCAGTCGTCCTGCAGCTCGCCGAGCATTTCCTTGATGGTGTCGGCGCCCAGCTCGTCGTCGAAGAGGACGCGCAGCTCGCGCACCGCGAGCGGCTGCTGGGTGCAGATCAGCGCGGTCTCGAGGACGCGCTTGGCATCCGCCGTATTCATGGTCTCGTCGTGGAAGGGGCGCTCACGGGAGCGCTGCTTTTCAGGGCCAAGGGCTGGGTCGTCGTTGTCGCCGCGGCGCCGTCCCCTCCTGGGGGGCGCCTTGGGGCCCGGCGCTCCGGCGGGCCTTCAGGCCTGCCGCGCGGGCTGGCTCGTGAGCCATTCGCATTCATTGTATCGCAGCCCCCAGGCGGCCCACGCCGCGCCCAGGTCGGCCGGCAGGGGCGCCTGGAACGCCAGCGGCGCGCCCGTGACGGGGTGCGCGAACGCGAGGCGTGCGGCATGCAGCGCCTGCCGCTGCAGCCCTGCGGCCGGCGCCCCGCCGTACAGCGGGTCGGCCACGAGCGGGTGGCCGAGGTGCGCGGCGTGCACGCGGATCTGGTGCGTGCGTCCCGTCTCCAGCGTGCACAGGAGCGCGCAGCCCGCCTCGGCCTGCTCCAGCAGGCGGAACACGGTGGCCGCCGGCTTGCCGGGATGGCGCTGCAGGTCCACGACCGCCATGCGCAGCCGGTTGCGCGGGTCTCGCCCGATGGGGGCCTCCACGCGCCGCTCGGCCGGGCCCTGCCAGGCGCGGTGCGCGAGCGCGAGGTACTGGCGCGAGACCACGCGCGCCGCGATCATTTCCACCAGGCGGTCCATCGTGGCGCGCGTGCGGGCCACGACCATCAGCCCGCTGGTGTCCTTGTCGAGGCGGTGGACGATGCCGGCGCGCGGCAGCGTGCGCGCGGCCGGATCGCGTGCCAGCAGCGCGTTGAGCAGCGTGCCGCTCCAGTTGCCGGGCGCGGGGTGCACCACCAGGCCCGCGGGCTTGTCCACCACGAGCAGGTGTTCATCCTCGTACAGCACCGGCAGCGCCATCGCCTCGGGCTGGAAGGCCTGGCTTTGCGGGGTGGGCCGCAGCTCGATCTCGCCGGTTTCGCCCGCACGCACCTTCTGCGCCGCCTTGAGCGCCGCGCCGCCCTGCAGGCGCACGGCCCCGGACTCGATGAGCTGCTGCAGGTAGCTGCGGGAAAATTCGGGCACCAGCTGCGCGAGCGCGCGGTCCAGCCGCTCGCCGTGCAGCGCGGCGCCGACCGTGAAGGGCCGGGTCTCCGCCTCGGGGCCGGCTTCGTCGAGCAGGTCCTCGGTGGACGCCTGCGATGGGTCGGTCGATATAATGCCTCGCCCTTTCAGGAAGGAAGTTTCAGCGTGCGCGTTCCGACCCAATTATCGGTGTTCCCCGTGCTCCTCGCCGCCGCCGTGCTGGCGGGCTGCGGCACGACCAAGGAAGAAGACCGCACGACGGGCTGGAGCCCGAACCGCATCTACGCCGAGGCAAAGGACGAGATGGATGGCGGCGCCTGGGACAAGGCCGTGCCGCTGCTGGAGAAACTCGAAGGCCGCGCGGCCGGCACGCCGCTCGCGCAGCAGGCGCAGCTCGATCGCGCCTATGCGCAGTACAAGGCCGGCGAGCAGGCCCAGGCGCTCGCCACGCTGGACCGCTTCATCAAGCTGCACCCCACCAGCCCCGCGCTCGACTACGCGCTGTACCTCAAGGGCATCGTCAACTTCAACGACAACCTGGGGATGTTCTCCTTCCTCACGCGGCAGGACCTCTCCGAGCGCGACCAGAAGGCGGCCAAGGAATCGTTCGAGTCGTTCCGGGAACTGGTCAACCGCTTCCCCGATTCGCGCTACACGCCGGATGCGCGCGCGCGCATGACGTACATCGTCAACTCGCTCGCGCAGTACGAGGTGCACGTGGCGCGCTACTACATGAACCGCGGCGCCTACGTGGCCGCGATCAACCGCGCGCAGTCGGCGATCGCCGATTACCGCGAAGTGCCGGCGCTGGAGGAGGCCCTGTTCATCCTGGTGCGCTCCTACGACGCCCTCGGCATGGCGCAGCTGCGCGACGACGCGCGGCGCGTGCTGGAGAAGAACTACCCGAAGAGCGAATACCTCACGCGCGGCGGCAAAGGCTCCGGCAAGCCCTGGTGGATGGTCTGGTGATGCGCCGCGGCGGGCTTCAGCCCGCCGCCAGCCGCTGCAGCGCGTCCTCGAACTCCGCCTCGTCCGCCAGCCGCCGCATCGGCGGCAGCGCCGCCAGCAGGCGGCGCCCGTAACCCATCTGCACCAGGCGCGTGTCGCACACCACCAGCAGGCCCTGGTCGCTCTCGCGGCGGATCAGGCGCCCCGCGCCCTGCTTGAGCGCCACGGCGGCTTCCGGCACGAAGTAATCGTTGAACGGGCTGCGGCCCTGCGATTCCAGGCGCTGGCCGCGCGCTTCCACCAGCGGATCGCCGGGCGGGGGGAACGGCAGCTTGTCGATGATCACGAGCTGCAACGCATCACCCGGCACGTCGATGCCTTCCCAGAACGACGCCGAGGCGACCAGGATGCAGCCGGGCCGGCCGTCGCCCGCGCCCTCGCGGAAGCGCTCGATCAGCCGCCGCTTGGGCCATTGCCCCTGCACCAGCACCTCGATCTCGGTCGAACCCTGGAAGCGGGCTTGCAGCTGCTCGCCGATGGCGCGCAGCGCGCGCAGCGTGGTGGTGAGCACCATGGTGCGGCCGCCCAGGCGCAGCGCGGCATGCTGGGCGAGCGCGCCGACGGCGGCGCTGTGGCCCGGATCGTTGGGGCGCGGCAGCTGGCGCGGCACGTACACGGCGGCCTGCGAGGGATAGTCGAACGGACTCGCCACCCGCAGCACTTCCGCATCCTGCAACCCGCAGGGTTCGGTGAACCAGGTGAGGCGCGCATCGTCGCCCAGCGTGGCCGAGGTGAAGACCCAGGCGCGCCGGCGCGCCTCCGGATCCTCCGCTTCCCCGGTCTTCAGCAGCTTGGCCTGCACCGCCTCGGCGATGTCCAGCGGCGACTCCACCAGGCGCAGGTGCGTGCCGGCGTCCACCCAGCGCACCGCGCCGGGCTCCGCTTCGCGCGTGAAGGCCTGCAGGCGCTGCGCCAGCAGGGCCGCGCGTTCGTGCAGGCGCACGAAATCGGGCGCGATCTCGCTGACGGTGGCGATGCCCTCGGCCGCTTGCGCGAGCGCGGCCTGCAGGTCCTCGAGCGCCTCGCACCAGGTCGCCTCGGGCACGCCCTCGGGGGCCGCGCCGGTCCAGCGCAGGCGGCTGCCGGCCGCGTTGCGCCCGACGACCAGGCGCAGCTCGCGCGCCGCCCGCTCCGTGGCGCCGGCCAGCTGCTGCCAGTCGACGAGCCCGCGGGCGAACTGCAAGCCGGCCCCCAGCATGTCGCGCGTGAAGTCCAGCACCTGGCCGGTCCCCACCTGCGCGCCGAGGAACTGCACGCCGGTCTCATTGAGCTGGTGCGCCTCGTCGAAGATCGCCACGCGCACCGTCGGCAGCAGTTCGGCCATGCCCGAATCGCGCACCGCGAGGTCGGCGAAGAACAGGTGGTGGTTGATCACCACGACGTCCGCCGCGAGCGCCTCGCGCCGGGCGTTGTTGACGTGGCAGCCGCGGAACTTCGGGCATTGCGAGCCCAGGCAGTTCTCGCGCGTGGAGGTCACCAGGGGCAGCACCGGCGAGCGCTCGTCCAGGCCGGGCATTTCGGCCAGGTCGCCGGTGCGCGTGGCCTGCGCCCATTCCTCGATCTTCGCGAGCGTGCGCAACGCACTGCGATCGGGCAGGCTGGCATCGCGCCGGGCGAGGTCCAGCCGGTGCGTGCACAGGTAGCTGGCGCGACCCTTCAGCAGCGCCATGCGAACGGGCAGGCCCAGCGCCTCGGCCAGCCGCGGCAGGTCGCGGCCGAACAGCTGGTCCTGCAGGGTCTTGGTGGCGGTGGAGAGCAGCACCCGCTCGCCGCTGAGCAGCGCGGGCACGAGGTAGGAAAAGGTCTTGCCCACGCCGGTGCCGGCTTCCACGACGAGCGCGCCGCCCTGCTCTATGGTGCGCGCCACGGCGGCGGCCATCTCGGTCTGCCCGTGGCGCGGCCGGAAGGCTTCGGCGGCGCGCGAGAGCACGCCGCCGGGCACGAAGGCCTCGCGGGCGATCTCTTCCAGGCCTTGCGCGGGCGCGGGCCAGGCCGGCCCGGGCGCGTCGTGGCGCTCCGGCGACGGGACAGCCGAGTCGGTCATCAGGCCGGTTCTTTGGGATCGAGCACCAGTTCGAGCCGCGAGATGTGGTCGCGCAGGGCGAGGCGCCGCTTCTTCAGGCGCCGGATCATGAGTTCATCCACCGGCTGCTGCTCCGCCGTCCGGTCGATGAGGGCGTCGAGGTCGGCGTGCTCCATGCGCAGCTCGATCAGGCGCCTTTCGGGGGAATGCAGGTTCGAGTCCAAGTGTGAAAAGCGGGGCGCCGCTCCGAGGGACTTCGATCATACGTCTTCGAAGGGAGATAATCGAGCGTTCTCAGCCTTGGGAAGGCCAACCGTTTCATGACCAGCAAGGGCTACCGCCTCACCGCATCCACCGGCATCCACAAGGGCGACCGGGAATACCAGCAGGACCAGATCGCGCTGGTCTCGCATCCGCGCATCAACGGCTGCGTGCTGGGGGTCGTCGCCGACGGCATGGGCGGGCGCAGCGGCGGCCGCAAGGCTTCGGACCAGGTCATGATGACCTGCAAGCAGCTGTTCGAGCGCTATTCGCCCGACCACGACGATCCGCCCGCCGTGCTGCGGCAGATGGTGCAGGAGTCGCACCTCGTCATCAAGCTGACGGCGATCTCCTCCGAACAGGAGCCGCACAGCACCATCGCCGCCTTCATCATCAACCCCAACGGCGAGTGCCACTGGGTGCACGCCGGCGATTCGCGCATCTACCACTTCCACAGCAACCGGCTGGTGAAGCGCACCATGGATCACTCCTACGTGCAGACGCTGGTGGACCGCGGCGAGCTGACCGAGGACGAGGCCAACGTGCATCCGCAGTCCAACATCCTCATGGGCTGCCTGGGCGCCGAAGAGGACCCGCCGGCGGACGTGCACGTCATCGAGCAGCTGCGCCCCGGCGACACCCTGCTCGCCTGCAGCGACGGCGTGTGGCACTACTTCAGCGCGGAGGAGCTCGGTTCCGTGCTGTCGTCGCTGTCGCCGCGCGAGGCGACGGAGTTCCTGATCGAGAAGGCGCGCCAGCGCGCGCACGGTGGCGGGGACAACCTGTCGCTGGTGATCGTGAAGCTGGAGCCGCTGGCAGCCTGAGCCCGGGGCGCCCGGCGCCCTCCACTCACTTCGGGACCGGCAGGCCCGAGGCGGCGGGCTTGGCGCGCTTGGCGATCCGCTCGCGCACTTCCGCCTTGTGCTCCTCGGCCTCGCGCACGCGCTGCTCGAAGGCGGCGCGGTTCCTCGCCGCCTCTTCGGCGCTGACCTGCGCCGCGGCGGCGTTGCGCGGCTCGCGCGCCTGGCCCTGCGGCTGGGGCGGCGCCTTGGGTTCGTTTGCCGCGGGCGCGCCGGATGCGGCGGGGGGGCGCTTCGCGGCCTTTTCCGCCGCGCGCTCCTGGCGTTCGCGGTGGTCCTCGAGGGCGCGCGCGCGGCGCTCCTGCTCCTCGCGCTGGCGCTCCGGCGAGAAGCGCTCCTGCTGCGCCTCGAGGCGCTCCGCGGCGCTGCGGCGGCGCTCCGCCTGGTCGAGCGCCTGCTCCTGCCGCCGCAGGTTCGCGAGGGCCGCATTCTTCTCGCGCGTGGCCTTGCTCACGCAGTCGTTCACCGCGAACAGCGCGTTGCACTCGCGCTGGCGCTGGGTGAAGCGCGCTTCGGCCGCCGCCCGCTCGCCGGCGATGCGCGCGCGCTCCGCGGCGTCCTCCTGCGCCGAGGCCAGGGGCGTGGCGGAAAAGGCAAGGACCAGGACGAGGAAATTCTTCATGTGAGCCGGGTGTCGACGGTGCGGTGCTCCAGGGCCAGGAACTCGGTGGACTGCATCTCGTTGAGGCGGGACACGGTGCGCGGGAATTCATGCGCCAGCGCGCCCTCGGTGTACAACGCCTCCGGTGGGACCTCCGCCGACAGGATCAGTTTCACCCGGCGGTCGTAAAGAACGTCCACCAGCCAGGTAAATCTTCGCGCTTCCGAGGCGTTGCGCGCGGACATCCGGGGCACGTCGCTCAGCAGCACGGTGTGGAACTGCGTCGCGATCTCCAGGTAGTCGTTCTGCGAACGCGGGCCGCCGCACAGCGTGCGGAAATCGAACCAGATCACGCCGCCGGCCTTGCGCCGCGCCCGGATCTCGCGATGCTCGATGTGCAGCACGGAATCCTCGTCGTGCGAGGCGGCCAGGCGCGTGAAGGCCTCGTTCATCTCGGCGTCGGCCGCCGGCCCGAGCGGCGTGTGGTACAGCCGCACCTGCTCCATCGTGCGGCGCCGGTAGTCCGTGCCGTTGTCGATGTTGATCACTTCCAGCTTCCCGTTCAGCAGCGCGATCGCGGGCAGCAGGCGGTCGCGGTGCAGGCCGTTGGGATAGAGGTCGTCCGGCCGGAAGTTCGAGGTGGTGACGAAGCCCACGCCGTTGTCGAACAGCGCATCCAGCAGCCGGTGCAGGATCATCGCGTCGGTGATGTCCGCGACGTGGAACTCGTCGAAGCAAACCAGCCGGTAGCGCTTGGCGATGCGCGCGCCCAGCACGTCCAGCGGGTTCTGCGTGCCCTGCAGTTCGGCGAGCTCGCGGTGCACCTCGCGCATGAACTCGTGGAAGTGCAGGCGCGTCTTGCGCACGACCGGCACCGCCTGGAAGAAGCAGTCCATGAGGAAGCTCTTGCCGCGGCCCACCCCGCCGTACATGTACACCCCGCGCGGGATGTCCGGGCGGTTGATCAGCTTCTTGAAGACGTTGGAGCGCTGCTCCTTGTACTGGGCCCATTCGGCGGCGCAGCGCTCCAGCGCCTCGATCCCGCGCAGCTGCGCGGGATCGAGGCGGTAGCCGCGCGCCGCCAGTTCGGACTCGTAGACGGCGCGGACGGACACTTAGAAGTTCAGCGTGCGCTTGTCGACGGCCAGCGCCGCTTCCTTGGTCGCCTCCGACAGCGACGGGTGCGCGTGGCAGATACGGGCGATGTCCTCGGCCGAGGCCTTGAACTCCATCGCCACCACGGCTTCGGAGATCAGCTCGCTGGCCATGGGGCCCACGATGTGCACGCCCAGGATCTCGTCGGTCTTCGCGTCGGCCAGGAACTTCACCATGCCGGTGGTGTCGCCGAGCGCGCGCGCGCGTCCGTTCGCCAGGAAGGGGAAGGTGCCGGCCTTGTACTGCACGCCATCGGCCTTGAGCTGCTGCTCGGTGCGGCCGACCCACGCGATCTCGGGGCTGGTGTAGATCACCCACGGGATGGTGTTGAAGTTCACGTGCCCGTGCTGGCCGGCGATGCGCTCGGCCACCGCGACGCCCTCTTCCTCCGCCTTGTGCGCCAGCATCGGGCCGCGCACGACGTCGCCCACCGCCCACACGTTGGGCAGGTTGGTGCGGCACTCGCCGTCGACGACGATGGCGCCGCGCTCGTCCAGCTTCAGGCCCACCGCTTCCGGCTTCAGCCCGGTGGTGTTGGGCACGCGGCCGATGGACACGATCACGCGGTCGGCCTGCAGCACCTGCGCCTCGCCCTTGGCGGAGGTGTAGGCGACGGACACGCCCTGGGCGGAAGTCTTCACCTCGCCGACCTTCACGCCCAGCTCGATCTTCAGGCCCTGCTTGGTGAAGGCCTTGTGCGCTTCCTTGGCGATCTGCTCGTCGACCGCGCCCAGGAACGTAGGCAGCGCTTCCAGCACGGTGACTTCCGCGCCGACGCGCCGCCACACTGAGCCCATCTCCAGGCCGATGACGCCGGAGCCGATCAGCACCAGCTTCTTCGGGATGGCGGGGATGCGCAGCGCGCCGTCGTTCGACAGGACCTTGTCCTCGTCGAAGGGCACGCCGGGCAGCGCACGCGGGTTGGAGCCGGTGGCCACGATCACGTGCTTGCCGACGAGCGTTTCTTCCCCGACCTGGATCTCGTAGCCGGCGTCCGTCGCCTTGCCGAAGGAGCCGCGGCCATGGAAGAAGCTGACCTTGTTCTTCTTGAACAGGTACAGGATGCCGTCGTTGTTCTGCTTCACGACGGCGTCCTTGCGCGCCAGCATCTTCTGCACGTCGATGCTGAGGCCCTGCACGGCGATGCCGTGGTCGGCGAAGTGCTTGCCGGCGTGCTCGAAGTTCTCGGACGACTGCAGCAGCGCCTTGGACGGGATGCAGCCGATGTTGGTGCAGGTGCCCCCTGGAGCGGGCTTGCCGTCCTTGTTCTTCCACTCGTCGATGCAGGCGGTGTTGAAGCCCAGCTGCGCCGCGCGGATGGCGGCGATGTAGCCGCCGGGGCCGCCACCGATGACGATGACGTCGAATTGTTTGCTCATGGGTGTTCTTCTCTGTTCAGAACGCGAACCGCAGCCCGCGCATTTCCTGCATCGCTTCCTGCTCCGGCACTTCGTGCAGACGGAACGTCCAGTTGCCGGTGTACGTGCGGATGGTGGCGCGCGCGAGGTCGACGCGCACGAAGCGCCGTTGTCCCGCGGGCACGTCCACGCGCAGCTGGTTGGCGGTGACGACGGCGGACCCGGTCCAGGCTGGGGTCTCCTTGAGGGTGACCACGTGGCTGCCGGACTGCACCTGGAAGACCTGCACGCTGCCGGCCTTCACGCTGGTGCTCACGGTACTGCCGTCGATGACGGCGGCGAAGTAGAGGCCGCCCCCGTCCTTCGGCCGGTAGAAGACGATCTCCTGCTCCTTGACCGGCGGCAAGGACTCCACGACGGCGCCCATCGGCGCCGCGCAGCCCGCGAGCAGCGCGGCGGCCGCCACCAGCAGCAGCCTTTCCAGCCATCCGGCGAACGAGCGCATGGCCGTCGCCTCAGATGTCGAACAGCAGGCGTGCCGGATCTTCCAGCGCTTCCTTCATCGCCACCAAGCCCAGCACGGCTTCGCGCCCGTCGATGATCCGGTGGTCGTACGACATGGCGAGATAGTTCATCGGACGCACGACGACCTGGCCGTTCTCCACCACGGCGCGGTCCTTGGTGGCGTGCACGCCCAGGATGGCCGACTGCGGCGGGTTGATGATCGGGGTGGACAGCATCGAGCCGAACACGCCGCCGTTGGAGATCGAGAACGTGCCACCGGACATCTCCTCGATGCCCAGCTTGCCGTCGCGCGCCTTGGCGCCGTACTCGGCGATCTTCTTCTCGATGTCGGCGAAGGACATCTGGTCGGCGTTGCGCAGGATGGGCACCACCAGGCCGCGCGGCGAACCCACCGCGATGCCGATGTCGAAGTAGCCGTGGTACACGATGTCGTTGCCGTCCACGGAGGCATTGAGCACCGGGTACTTCTTGAGCGCGTGCACGGCGGCCTTCACGAAGAAGGACATGAAGCCGATCTTGACGCCGTGCTCCTTCTCGAACTTCTCCTGGAAGCGCTTGCGCATCTCCATCACGGGCGCCATGTTCACCTCGTTGAAGGTGGTCAGGATCGCGTTGCTGGACTGCGACTGCAGCAGGCGCTCGGCGATGCGCGCGCGCAGGCGCGACATCGGCACGCGCTGCTCGGGGCGGTCGCCCAGGTCGGGCGCGCTCACGGGCGCGGCCACCTGCTGCAGCGCCGGCTTCGCGGCGGCGGGCGCGGGCACGGGGGCCGCCACCTTGGCGCCGCCGGACAGCGCGCCGATCACGTCGCCCTTGGTCACGCGGCCGTCGCGGCCGGTGCCGGCCACGGAGCCGGCGGCCAGCTGGTTGTCGGCCATCATCTTGGCCGCGGCGGGCATGGCCACGCCGGATTTCGATCCGCCCGCAGGTGCGGCAGCGGGAGCGCTTGCCGTCGCCGCGGCAGGGGCTGCGGCCGCCGGCTTCGCGGCGGCGGGAGCGGCAGCGGAGGCCTTGCCTTCGCTGTCGATCTTCGCGATCACCTGCTCGGCGGTGACGGTGCCGCCGTCGGCCACCACGATCTCGGCCAGCACGCCGGCACTGGGGGCCGGGACTTCGAGCACCACCTTGTCGGTCTCGATCTCGATCAGGATCTCGTCCTGCGCCACGGCTTCGCCGGGCTTCTTCTTCCACTGCAGCAGGGTCGCTTCGGCAACCGACTCGGACAGTTGCGGGACCTTCACGTCAACGATAGCCATCTGGTTCTTTCTGGATTCTGGACAGGCGCCCGGGTGCGTACTCGTCATTCCCGCGCAGGCGGGAATCCAGGGCGCCCTGGGTCCCCGCCTCCGCGGGGACGACGGACACGGTTACTTGGAGAGCACGAAACCCTTCAGCTTCGCGAACGCCGCATCGACCAGCGCCTTCTGCTGCTCGACGTGCAGGTGCGAATAGCCCACGGCCGGGGACGCGGAAGCCGCGCGGCCGGCATAACCCAGCTTCTGGCCTTCGCCCATGTTCTCGTGGATGTTGTGCTGGATGAAGAACCAGGCGCCCTGGTTCTGCGGCTCGTCCTGGCACCACACGAGCTCGGTCACGTTCGGGTACTTCTTCAGCTCCGCCGCGAACGCCTTGTGCGGGAAGGGATAGAGCTGCTCGACGCGCAGGATCGCCACGTCGTCCGCGCCCTTTTCCTCGCGCTTCTTGGCCAGGTCGTAGTAGACCTTGCCCGAGCACATGATGACGCGCTTGACCTTGTCGGCCTTGAGTTCGCCCGCGTCCGGCAGCACCGTCTGGAACGAACCCTTCGTGAACTCCGCCAGCGGCGAGGTGGCGTCCTTGTTCCGCAGCAGCGACTTGGGCGTCATGATCACCAGCGGCTTGCGCAGGTTGCGGATCATCTGCCGGCGCAGCAGGTGGAAGATCTGGGCGGCGGTGGTCGGCTGGCACACCTGCATGTTGGTGTCGGCCGACAGCTGCATGAAGCGCTCCAGGCGCGCCGAGCTGTGCTCGGGGCCCTGCCCTTCGTAGCCGTGCGGCAGCATCAGCGTGATGCCGTTGACCCGGCCCCACTTCACCTCGCCCGAGGCGATGAACTGGTCGATCACCACCTGCGCGCCGTTGGCGAAGTCGCCGAACTGCGCTTCCCAGATCACCAGCGTGTTGGGATCGTTGGACGCGTAGCCGTATTCGAAGCCCAGCACCGCCTCTTCCGACAGGATGGAGTCGATGCAGACGAACGGGGCCTGGTTGTCGGCCACGTTCTGCAGCGGGATGTAGGTGCCCGTGTCCCAGCGCTCGCGGCTCTGGTCGTGCAGCACGGCGTGGCGGTGCACGAAGGTGCCGCGGCCCACGTCCTCGCCGGACAGGCGCACGGGGTAGCCGGAGGCGACCAGCGAGGCATAGGCCATGTGCTCGCCCATGCCCCAGTCGACGTTGACCTCGCCGCGGCCCATCGCGGCGCGGTCTTCCAGCACCTTCTTCACCAGCGGGTGCACGGTGAAGTTCTCCGGCACCGTGGTGATGCGCTCGGCCAGGCGCTTCCACTCGGCCAGGGGAATCGCCGTGTCCGCCGCGTCCGTCCACTTCCTGCCCAGGAAGGGGGCCCAGTCGACCGCGTACTTGCTCTTGAAGTTCGACAGCACCGGATCCACCGTGTGCTTGCCGGCGTCCATCGCCGCGCGGTAGGCCTTGGCCATGTCGTCGCCCAGCGAATCGCCCATGCCCTGCGCGGCCAGCTTGTCGGCGTACAGCCTGCGCGTGCCGGGATGCGCCGCGATCTTCTTGTACATCAGCGGCTGGGTGAGCGAGGGCGTGTCCTGCTCGTTGTGGCCCAGCTTGCGGAAGCACACGATGTCGACCACCACGTCCTTGGCGAACTCCATGCGGTACTCGAGCGCCAGCTGCGTCGCCAGCACCACGGCCTCGGGATCGTCGCCGTTCACGTGCAGCACCGGGCACTCGATCATCTTGACGACGTCGGTGCAGTACAGCGTGGAGCGCGCGTCGCGCGGATCGGAGGTGGTGAACCCGATCTGGTTGTTGATCACGATGTGCACCGTGCCGCCCGTGAAGTAGCCACGGGTCTCGGCCAGCGCCAGCGTCTCCATCACCACGCCCTGGCCGGCGAAGGCGGCGTCGCCGTGCACCTGCACCGGCAGCACCTGCTTGCCCTGCGCGTCGGCGCGGCGGTCCATGCGGGCGCGCACGGAGCCCTCGACCACCGGGTTCACGATCTCCAGGTGCGAGGGGTTGAAGGCCAGCGACAGGTGCACCGGGCCGCCGGGGGTGGACACGTCGGAGCTGAAGCCCTGGTGGTACTTCACGTCACCCGCGGGCAGGTCTTCCGGCGCCGTGTGGTCGAACTCGGCGAACAGGTCCTTGGGCATCTTGCCCAGGGTGTTGACCAGCACGTTCAGGCGGCCGCGGTGGGCCATGCCGATCACGATCTCCTGCACGCCCTTGGCGCCGGCCTGCTGGATCAGCTCGTCCATCGAGGCGATGAAACTCTCGCCGCCCTCCAGCGAGAAGCGCTTCTGGCCCACGTACTTGGTGTGCAGGAAACGCTCGAGGCCCTCGGCCGCGGTCAGGCGGTCGAGGATGTGCTTCTTGCGCTCGGCGCTGAACTGCGGCTTGCTGCGGATGGATTCGAGCTTCTGCTGCCACCAGCGCTTGTGGCCCTGGTCGCTGATGTACATGTACTCGGCGCCGATGGTGCCGCAGTAGGTCTCGCGCAGCGCGTTGAGCAGCTCGCGCAGGGACATGCTGTCCTTGCCGAAGAAGGTGTTGCTGGTGTTGAACACCGCTTCCTGGTCGGCGTCGCTGAAGCCGTAGAACGAGGGCTCCAGCTCGGGGATGTTCTCGCGCTCGGTGCGCTTGAGCGGGTCGAGGTCGGCCCAGCGGGCGCCGACGTTGCGGTAGGCCGCGATCAGCTGCTGGACGGCGGTGCGCTTGCGTGCCAGTTCGGAGTCGGCTCCCGCAGCGACCACGACCTTCGTGCCGCCCTGCTTGGCGCGCTGGGCGAAGGCGTTGACGACGGGAAGGTGGGGGACGTCCTTGGCGTTGCTGCCATCGACGGCGGCCACGTGCTGGAGGGCATCGAAGTACTCCCGCCAGTTCTCGGGCACGCTGCCGGGGTTGGCCAGGTAGTTCTCGTACATCTCCTCGACGTACGGGGCGTTGCCGCCGAAGAGATAGGAATTGCCCTGGTAGGCCGTGTAGACGGAGCTCTGGTCGCTCATCTTTTTCGCTACTTTCCGTCTCCCTGCAGGAGACCTGAGCTGGTTGGAAAACCTCCCGCGACACGGCTGAACCGGATGGCGGATGCGACTGTGGGGGAAGGACCCTGGTTGCCGGGGCATTGTGCCATCGAACCCGGGTTTTCACCAAGGTGAGGTGTGGCGGCCCCGCCGCGGCGGGGGGGTTGCGCTCAGGGCTTCACGAGGTCCCTGATCTGCTGCAGTGCCGAAGGGTCCTCGATCGTCGTGAGGTCGCCCGGGTCCCGGCCCTCGCACACGGCCTGGATCGCGCGCCGCAGCAGCTTGCCGCTGCGCGTCTTGGGCAGCAGGGTCACGAAGCGCACCCGCGCCGGGCGCGCCACGGCGCCCAGCGTGTCGTCCACGACCTTCATCACCTCGCCCTCGAGCTTCAGCCGGGCGGCCTCGTCCGTGAGCGCCGACGCATCCCTGGGCACCGCGAACGCCATGGCGACCTGCCCCTTCAGCGCGTCCGCCACGCCGACCACGGCCACTTCCGCGATGTTGGGATGGCCGGAGATGCTCTCCTCGATCTCGCGCGTGCCCAGCCGGTGGCCCGCCACGTTGATCACGTCGTCGGTGCGCCCGAGGATGTAGTAGTAGCCGTCCGCATCGCGGATGCCCCAGTCGAAGGTGCTGTAGACCTGGCGGCCGGGGATGCTGGACCAGTAGGTCTGCACGTAGCGTGCGTCGTCGCCCCACAC
>SEAY01000055.1 GCA_004144865.1 Comamonadaceae bacterium | reverse complement strand
CCGGCGGCGCCTCGTATGATCTGCCCGCCATGAAGAAACCCCTGCAGCCGGAGGATTACCTCAAGAAGATCCTCACGGCCCGCGTCTACGACGTCGCCGTCGAATCGGCCCTGGAGCCTGCACGCAACCTGAGCCGGCGGCTGCACAACAAGGTGCTGCTCAAGCGCGAGGACCAGCAGCCGGTCTTCAGCTTCAAGCTGCGTGGCGCGTACAACAAGATGGCCCACCTCACCCCGCAGCAGCTGCAGCAGGGCGTGATCTGCGCATCGGCTGGCAACCACGCGCAAGGCGTGGCGCTCGCCGCGCACAAGCTGGGCGCGCGGGCGGTGATCGTGATGCCGGTGACCACGCCGCAGGTGAAGATCGACGCGGTCAAGGCGCTGGGCGGCGAGGTGGTGCTGCACGGCGACAGCTACTCCGACGCCGCCGCCCACGCCCACGAATTGCAGCAGCGCGAGCAGCTCACCTTCGTGCATCCCTTCGACGACCCGGACGTGATCGCCGGCCAGGGCACCATCGCCATGGAGATCCTGCGCCAGCACCAGGGCCCGCTGGACGCGGTGTTCGTCGCCATCGGCGGCGGCGGGCTGATCTCCGGGGTGGCCAGCTACATCAAGGCCGTCCGCCCCGAGGTGAAGGTCATCGGCGTGCAGATGAGCGATTCCGATGCCATGGCGCAGTCCGTGGCGGCGAAGAAGCGCGTGACCCTCGCCGACGTGGGCCTCTTCTCCGACGGCACGGCGGTGAAACTGGTGGGGGAGGAGACCTTCCGCCTCGCGCGCGAGCTGGTGGACGAATTCATGGTCGTCGACACCGACGCCGTCTGCGCCGCGATCAAGGACGTGTTCATCGACACGCGCAGCATCGTCGAGCCGGCCGGCGCGCTGGCGGTGGCGGCGATCAAGCAGTACGTGGCCGAGCACAAGACCCGGGGCGAGACCTACGCCGCCATCCTGTGCGGCGCCAACATGAACTTCGACCGGCTGCGCTTCGTCGCCGAACGCGCCGAGGTGGGCGAAGAGCGCGAGGCGCTGTTCGCGGTCACCATTCCCGAGGAGCGCGGCAGCTTCCGGCGCTTCTGCGAACTGATAGGCACGCTGCCTGGCGGGCCGCGCAACGTCACCGAATTCAACTACCGCATCGGCGACGCGGAGCAGGCCCACGTCTTCGTGGGCCTCACCACCCACGGCAAGGGGGAGTCGGGCCGCATCGCCGCGAACTTCACGCGCCACGGATTCGATGCGCTGGACCTCACGCACGACGAACTCGCCAAGGAGCACATCCGCCACATGGTGGGCGGCCCCTCGCCCCTGGCCCAGGACGAGCGGCTGCTGCGGTTCGTCTTCCCCGAGCGGCCCGGGGCGCTGATGAAGTTCCTGTCCAACATGCGCCCCACCTGGAACATCTCGCTGTTCCACTACCGCAACCAGGGCGCCGACTACGGCCGCATCCTGGTGGGCCTGCAGGTGCCGCGCAGCGACGACAAGGCGTTCCAGGCCTTCCTGGACACCCTGGGCTATCCATGTGTCGAGGAAACCGCCAATCCGGTCTACCAGCTGTTCCTGCGCAACCGGCCCCACGGCAAGCCCACGGCTGGGTAGCATCCGGGCGTGGCCGACTTCCGCAACACGCTGAACCTTTTCGCCCGCCGCTTCACGCTGGCGCTGCACGACTCCACGCGCATGCGCGCAGGCGAGGCCTGGTCCTCCGCGGCCACGCCAGGGCCGGAGCCGGAACTGGCCGCCACGGCCCACCTGCCCGGCGTCGGGTGGCTGGTGGGCATCGCGGCGTGCCTGGTCTTCGCCGTCTTCTCGCTGGCGCTGGGCGACACCGCGTGGGCGCCGCTCGTGGCGGCGATTGCCTGCACCGCAGCGACTGCGATGCTCACCGGTGCCAGGAACGAAAGCGCCCTGTACCGCTTTGCCGACCAGGCCGGCGGCGACGCGCCGGGCGCCGGCCACGGCGTGCTGGCGCTGGTGCTGCTGCTGTCCGCCAAGTTCGCCCTGCTCGCCGCCCTGGCGGACGCGTCCGAGCCGGCCGTGGTCACCGCGCTGTTCGCGGCGCTCGTCGTTTCGCGCTTCATGCAGCTGGTCGCCCACTGGGCGGCCAGCGCCGGCAGCGACAGCCGCAGCCTCGGCGTCGGCGCGCTGTGGTGCGTCGTGCCGCTGGTCCTGATGGCGGCCGGGGGCGGCCTGGTGTTCATGCTGGTGCCCGTGGCCCTTTCCAGCCTCGCTTGCTTCGCGGTCTTGCGCTGGTGCCGCGCGCGCGCGGACCTCCCCACGGCCGAGCGGCCGGGCGCCGTGCAGCAGGTGTGCGAGGTGGTGTTCTACCTGGGCGCCGCCATCGCGGCCTGAGCCGGCCTCACTGCCGCAACGGCGGCAGTTCGAGCGTCAGCACGGGGGGGCCATCCGGCGTCGCCGCCAGGGTGGCGGTGCGGCCTTGCACCGACTGCAGCACCAACCCGTCGTCGATGCTCGTCCCGACGCGATAGGGCCGCGCCGGCTTGCCGTCCACCGACAACACGGCGGCGCCGCCCCCGGAGCGCGCGCCGGCGACCACGCCTACGAGCTGGAAGCGGCTGGCCAGGCTGGCTGCGGGTGCGGCCTGCACCGCGGCGGACGGCGTGCTGCCGAGCAGCCGCGCGATCGCTGCGGCATCCGCCGCGGCCACGGCGCGCGGCGCGGGCACGGGCGCCACGGCCCGTTGCCCCCCGCCGCCAAGCTGCAGTCCCCAGAACGCCGCGCTCCCGGCCGCCAGCGCCCACAGGGCGAACGTGGCGCCGCGAACGCTCCATGCGGCGGGACTCGATTGCAACATGCGCGGATTATCATTGAACGGATGCAGTGGACCCCCGCCCTTCGCCGCCGCGCCGCACGCGCGCACCGCCTCGCCACCTCCGGCTTCACCCTGATCGAGCTGATGGTGGTGCTGGTCATCATCGGCGTGCTCGCGGCGCTGATCGTGCCCAACGTGCTCGACCGTGCCGACGACGCCCGCGTGACCGCTGCCCGCACGGACGTCAACAACGTGATGCAGGCGCTGAAGCTCTATCGCCTCGACAACCAGCGCTATCCCACGGGCGAGCAGGGCCTGCAGGCCCTGGTGGCGCGCCCCGCGGCCGGCCCGGCCCCGGCGAACTGGAAGCCCTACCTGGAGAAGCTGCCCAACGATCCCTGGGGCCGGCCCTACCAGTACCTCAACCCCGGGGTCAAAGGCGAGATCGACGTGATGTCCTTCGGCGCCGACGGCCAGCCGGGCGGCGAGGGCAAGAATGCCGACGTCGGCTCCTGGCAGTAGCCACCTGGGCGCGTGCCGGCGCAGCGCCGGCCTCACACTGCTGGAACTGCTGGTGGTGGTGTCCATCATCGCCATCGCCTCCGCCGGCGTGGCGTTCGCGGTGCGCGACTCGGCCGGCGCCGCGCTCGACCGCGATGCCCAGCGCCTCGCTTCGCTGCTCGAATCCGCGCGGGCCCGCTCCCGCCTGACCGGCCAGCCGGTGCGCTGGGTGGCGACGGACACCGGGTTCCGTTTCGAGGGCCTGCCGCGCGAGGCCCTGCCGGAGCAATGGCTGTCGGACGAAACCCGCGTGGCGAGCCGCGCCGTGCTGGTGCTCGGACCGGAACCGGTGATCGGGCCCCAGGGCATCGAGCTCGCGCACGCCGGGCGGCCCGGGGTCACGGTGCGCATCGCCACGGACGGCTTGCGGCCGTTCGCCGTCACGACGGTGCCGCCGTGAACCGCCAGCGCGGCTTCACCCTGATCGAGGTGCTCGTGGCGCTGGGCATCGTGGCCATCGCATTGGTGGCGGGACTGCAGGCGACCGCCGCGCTCACCCGCAATGCGCAGCGGCAATCCGACGTGCTGCTCGCGCACCTGTGCGCCGAGAACGAGCTCACCCGGCTGCGCCTGTCGCGGCAGATGCCGCCCGTGGGCGAAAGCGACGAGCCGTGCGAGCAGGCGGGGCAGATGTTCAACGTCCGCCTGCGGGTGTCGCCCACCCCCAATCCGAGCTTCCGCCGTGTCGACGCGCAGGTGTTCACGGGAAGCGCGCCGTTGCTGCGCCTGTCCACCGTGCTGGGGCGATACTGAAATGCGCGGCGTACGCGGCTTCACGCTGGTCGAACTTCTGGTGTCGCTGTTCGCGCTGGCGCTGCTGGCGATCCTCAGCTGGCGCGGGCTCGACGGCATGATGCGCGCGCAGGAGATCACGCAGACGCGCGCCGACGAGGTGCTGGCCCTGCAGACCGGACTGGCGCAGTGGAATGCGGACCTGGAGGCGATCGTCGAATACCCGCCGCTCAACGGGCTGGAGTGGAACGGCCGCGTGCTGCGCCTCACCCGGCGCAGCAGCCTCGCCCCGGCCGACGGGGTGCGCGTGGTCGGATGGGCCCGGCGCGAAGGCCGCTGGCTGCGCTGGGAGTCGCCCACGGTCACCAACCGCGGCGACCTGGATGCGGCTTGGCAGCAAGCCGACTTCTGGGCGCAGAACCCGGGCGATGCCCTGCGCGCGCGCGAGGTGACGATCGCACCGCTGCAAGACTGGCAGATCTTCTTCTTCCGCAACGACAGCTGGACCAACCCGCTGTCGAGCGCCGACGCCGCGCGCGACGAGGAGAAGCCCGATTCGCCCCCACGTCCCGGCAACAGGCCGGGCAGCACCTTGCCCGAAGGCGTGCGCCTCGTCCTGCTGCTGCCGCCCGGCCACGCGATCAGCGGAAGGCTGCAGCGTGACTGGGTGCGGCCGACCGTGGGCGGAGGCCGCACGTGAAGCGCGCGCGCGGCGCCGCCCTGCTGGCGGCCATGCTCACCGTGACGCTGGTCGCCACCTTCGCCGCCGCCGCCTTGTGGCAGCAATGGCGCAGCGTGGAAGTGGAGAGCGCGGAACGCCAGCGCATCCAGTCGGCGTGGCTGCTGACCGGGGCGCTCGACTGGGCGCGCCTGATCCTGCGCGAGGACCGGCCGGCGGTCGACCACTTCGGCGAGCCCTGGGCGGTGCCCTTGCAAGAGGCGCGCCTGACGACCTTCCTCGCGGCCGATGCGAACAACAACATGGAAGTGGGCGATGCCGACAACGTGTTCCTCTCCGGCAGCATCAGCGACCTGCAGTCCCGCCTGAACATCGCCAGCCTGGTCGAGGCCGGCTCGGTGAAGGAGCCGCGGGTGGAGAGCGCGCGCCGCCTGTTCGAGGTCCTGGGCTTGCCCCAATCGCAGCTGTCGCGGATGGTAGAGAACCTGCGCTTCGCCCTCGACATCAGCACCGACAACCTCAACGCGGCGCGCGCCGCGCTGCCGCCGACGCGGGTGGAGCAGCTGGTGTGGGTCGGGCTGGCGCCGGAAACCGTGGCCGCCCTGGCACCTTACGTGACGGTGCTGCCCCTGGCGGCCACGCAGGTCAACCTGAACACCGCCACCGCCGAAGTCATCTACGCTTCCGGGCGCGGCTTCAGCCTGGCCGACGCGCAGCGGCTGGTCGTCGAGCGCGAGCGGCAGCACTTCCGCACCCTGGCCGACGCGCGGTCGCTGCTGCCGGAGGGCGCGAGCTTCCCGGACGGCAGCGTCTCCTTCAATACGCAGTTCTTCGAGGTGCGCGGCCGGCTGCGCGTGGAAAGCCTGGTGATCGAGGAGCGTTCGATGGTGCAGCGCATCGGCCGCGACATCGTCACCTTGCAGCGCGAACGCGGCGGCTTCGAGTCCTTCGCCGCCGCCGAAGGTCGCCGCTGAAGCGGTCCCTTCCCTACAATGCGCCGCACCCCATGAGCACCCTCCTCGTCCTGCTGCCCTCCGAGCCCGCCACCGGCGCGACGGAGTGGCCGTTTGCGCTCACGCCCGATCGCAGCGCGGTGTCCGACCACGGCAAGGCGCCGGCGGCCCTGCTGCCGCTGCCCCGCGGGGCGGGCGCAGAAATCGTCGCCGTGGTGCCGGTGCAGGCCCTGGCGTGGCACCGGGTGGAACTGCCCAAAGGCATCGCCGCCGGGACGCCGCGCCTGCGTTCCGCCCTGGAAGGCCTGCTCGAAGAGGAACTGCTGGACGACACGGAAGCCGTCCACCTCGCCCTGCAGCCCGGCGCGCGTGGAGGCGAACCGGCCTGGGTGGCCGTCTGCGACCGCCACTGGCTGCGCCAGGCGCTGCAGGTCCTGGAAGCGGCGGACCGGCCGGTGACGCGCATCGTCCCCGAGTTCGCGCCGGAAGGCCCGCTGGCTCTCAGCGTCCTGGGCGACCCCGAACAGCCCGTGGTGGTGGCCAGCAGCGAGGAAGGCGTGCTGGCCCTGCCCCTCACGCCCGCCGCGCTCGCCCTGTTGCCCGCGCTGCCCGAAGAGGCGCCGCGGCTGGCGGAACCGGCCGTCGCGGCAACGGCCGAGCACCTGCTGCAGCACAAATGCGAGTTGCAGCAGCAGGCGCAGCGCTGGGTGCAGGCGGCCCGCACGCGCTGGGATCTCGCCCAGTTCGATTTCGCCAGTTCGACGCGAACCCGCGCCTTCAAGCGGCTCGCCACCAGCTGGGGGGAGGTGCTGCGCGCGCCGGCATGGCGCCCGGCGCGCTGGGCCGCCGTGCTGCTGGTTGCCGTCAACCTCGTGGGCATGAACGCGTGGGCCTGGAAGGAGCGCGCCGGACTGGAAGCCAAGCGCGAGGCGGTGCGCCGCACGCTGGTCGAAACCTTTCCGGAAATACGCGTGATCGTCGATGCGCCCGTGCAGATGGAGCGCCAGGTGGCCGCGCTGCGGCAGCAGACCGGCGTGGCGTCGCCGCGCGACCTGGACGCCCAGCTCGCCGCGCTGGCGGCGGCGCTGCCGCCGGGCCGCGCGCCCAGCGCCCTGGAATACGGCAGCGGCGAGCTGCGAGCCCGCGGGCTCGCACTCGATGCCGCTGCGATGCGCAGCGTGACTTCGCAGCTGCGTACCCTGGGCTACAGCGCCAACCTGCAGGGCGAGGTGCTGGTGCTGGTGGCGGAGGACGCGCGATGAAGGCCGAAGACCTGCGCGCCCGCTGGCAGGCCCTGGCTCCGCGCGAACAGGCGCTCGTTGCCGCGGCCTCCGCGCTGGTTGCGCTCGCCCTCCTGTGGTGGATCGCGCTGGCGCCGGCGGTGGGGACGCTGCGGTCGGCCGAAGAACAGCACCGCGCACTTGACCAGCAACTGCAGCACATGCGCCGCCTCCAGGCCCAGGCCAAGGCCATGCAGTCGCAACCGCGCCTGGGCCAGGAAGAATCGCTGCGCCAGCTGGACGCCTCCATCCGCCAGCAGCTCGGCCTGAGCGCGCGCCATGCCATCGCGGGGGAGCGCGTCACCGTGACGCTCACCAATGCCCCGGCCGCGGCCCTGGCGCAGTGGCTTTCCCAGGTGCGCACCAATGCCCGCGCCATTCCCGGCGAAGCCCGGCTCACCCGCAATGCGGCGGGCGGCTGGGACGGCACCCTGGTCCTCACATTGCCGGCGCGCTGATGCGGCGCACCGGGGCACGCCCTTCCCCAGGGGCTCGCTACATTCCCTGGTCCTGGGCGGCGGCGGGCGCCGTGGCCGGCCTCCTGATCGCCCTCATCGCATTCGCGCCCGCGCGCTGGCTGGCAGCCGCGGTGGCGAGCGCCAGCCGCGGCCACGTGCTGCTGGCGGATGTCCGCGGCACGGTCTGGGGCGGCTCGGGCCAGTTGGTCCTGACCGGCGGCCCGGGCAGCACCGATGCCGCGGCCCTGCCCGGACGCGTCGCCTGGGAACTCGGGCCGCGGTGGAACGGCGCCGCCGCCCGCTTCCATGCGGCCTGCTGCACGCCGCAGCCGGTGCCGGTGCGCCTCCGCGTCCGCCCCGGCGGCCTGGCGGTGGACGTCGGGGACAGCGTGTCGCAGTGGCCCGCGGCCATCACCACGGGCCTCGGCACGCCCTGGAACACTTTGCAATTCGACGGCGAACTGAGGCTCTCCACGCAGGGCCTTTCAGTAGAATGGGTCGAAGGCCGTCCGGTGGTTGCCGGCCGGGCCGAGTTGGTGGCGCTGCGCGTGGCGTCGCGCCTGTCTACCCTGAGGCCCATGGGCAGCTACCGCATCACCCTGCAAGGGGGCACGCCGGCCGGCCTGCGGCTGGAAACCCTGGAAGGCAGCCTGCAGCTGGCCGGCAGCGGCCAGTGGGTGGGCTCCCGCCTGCGCTTCCGCGGCGAGGCGAGTGCCGCTCCCGATCGCGAGGCCGCCCTCGCCAACCTGCTGAACATCATCGGCCGCCGCAACGGGCCGCGTTCGATCATCTCGATTGGCTGAGAAGTACGCATGAACTACCGCCTTGCCGTCGCCTCGTTCGCCGCCGCCCTGCTGCTGGCCGGCGCTCCGGGCGCGCTCCACGCGCAGCGCGCCAACGAGCCGATCACCCTCAACTTCGTCAACGCGGAGATCGAGGCCGTGGCCCGCACGATGGCGGCGATCACGGGGCGCAACATCGTGGTGGATCCGCGCGTCAAGGGCACCATCACGCTGTCCACCGACCGGCCGGTGCCGCCGCAGGCGGCCTTCAACCAGTTCGTGGCGACGCTGCGCCTCTCCGGCTTCACGGTGGTGGATTCCGGCGGGCTGCTGAAGGTGGTGCCCGAAGCGGAAGCCAAGCTGCAGGGCGGCGCGGTGTCGGTGAACGGCACGGCCACCGGCAGCCAGATCGTCACGCAGATCTTCCGCCTCAACTTCGAGAACGCCGCGAACCTGGTTCCGATCCTGCGGCCGCTGATCAGCCCCAACAACACCATCAACGTGAACCCCGGCAACAACTCGCTGGTGATCACGGACTACGCCGACAACCTGCAGCGCCTCGCGCGCATCATCGCGGCGCTCGACGTCGCGAACGCGACCGACGTCGAGGTGGTGAACCTGCAGCACGCGCTGGCGGTGGACCTCGCGCCCATCGTGCAGCGGCTGGTGGATTCCTCCGCCGGCCCGGTGGTGGGCGGCGGCGCACCGGCGGCGGCGCAGGCCCAGGGCGACGGCGCGTTCCGCACCACCGTGATCGCCGAGCCGCGCAGCAATTCGCTGATCGTGCGCGCGTCGAACCCGGCACGGCTGAACCTCGTGCGCTCCATCATCGCGCGGCTGGACACGCCCGCGGCCAGCGGCGCGGCCAGCAACATCCATGTCGTGTACCTGCGCAACGCCGAGGCGACCAAGCTGGCGGTCGTCTTGCGCGCGGCGCTTGCGAGCATGAGCACCGCGCCAGGCACGCAGCCCGGCGCGAGCGGAGCCGGCGCGCTCGGGCAACAGGCGCCGATGGTGACCAGCGGCCTGAGCGGCGCCGGCAGCGGCACCGGCACGAGCGCCGCCAACTCGCCGATCGCTCCCTCGGCCCAGCCCTCCACCGGCGGCCAGATCCAGGCCGATCCCGCCACCAACTCGCTGATCATCACGGCGGCGGAACCGCAATACCGGCAGCTGCGCGCCGTGATCGACCAACTCGACGGCCGGCGCGCGCAGGTGCTGGTGGAGAGCCTGATCGTGGAGGTGAACGCGGAGAAGGCGGCCGAGTTCGGCATCCAGTGGCAGAACATCCTGGGCAGCGCGAACAGCAGCGTGATCGGCTTCCTGGGCACCAACTACCGCACCGGCACCAGCGCGAACATCATCGACCTGGCCATAGGCGCGGCGACGGGCGATGCGCTTCCCTCCACCGGCTTCAACATCGGCGCGGTGCGCAACATCGACGGCACCTACGTGCTGGGGCTGCTGGCGCGCTTCCTCGAGTCGAAGACCGACGCCAACATCCTCTCGACGCCCAACCTGCTGACGCTGGACAACGAGGAAGCCAAGATCGTCATCGGCGAGAACGTGCCCTTCGTGACCGGCCAGTACACCAACGCCAACGTGGGCGGCAACGGCAGCGTCAACCCGTTCCAGACCATCGAGCGCAAGGACGTGGGCCTCACGCTGCGGGTGAAACCGCAGATCGCCGAGAACGGCACCGTGCGGCTGACGATCTACCAGGAAGTCTCCAGCGTCGACCCCGCCACGCGCAACGCGCTCAACGGGCCGACGACGCGCAAGCGCACGATCGAGTCGAACGTCGTGGTGGACGACGGCTCCATCGTGGTGCTGGGCGGGCTGCTGGAAGACCGCTTCGGCGGCCAGGTCGACAAGGTGCCCGGCGTCGGCGACGTGCCGCTGTTCGGCAACCTCTTCAAGAGCGAGGCGCGCAGTCGCACCAAGAACAACCTGATGGTGTTCCTGCGGCCGGTGGTGGTCCGCGACACCGTGCAGGGCGAGGCGTTGTCCATCGACCGCTACGACCTGATGCGCACCAAGCAGCAGAACGCCCAGCCGCCCGCGAGCGTGCTGGTGCCGGTGAACGACGCCCCGGTGATGCCGCAGGTCACGCGGCCCGCGCCCTCGATCGACACATGGCGCCCGCTGGCGCCGCCGCCCGCGACCACCGCGCCCAGCGCGCGCTGAGGCGGCCCATGCGCTACCCGCTGCCCTACGCCTTCGCGCGCACCCAGCAGCTGCTGCTGGAGGACGACGGCGACCAGCTGGTGCTGTGGCATGCCGGCACGCCGGCCGCGGCATGGAGCGAGGTGCTGCGCAAGTTCCCGGTGCGCACGCTGCAGAAGCTGGAAGCGTCCGACCTCGCCCAGCGCATCAGCGCCGCCTATGCCCAGGGCGAGTCCAGCGCCGCCACGGTGGTGAGCGAAGTGCAGAACGACGCCGACCTCTCGCGCATCATGCAGGAGCTGCCCGCGGTGGAAGACCTGCTGGAAGCGAGTGACGACGCGCCCATCATCCGCATGCTCAACGCGCTGCTCACGCAGGCCGCGCGCGACGGCGCGAGCGACATCCACATCGAGCCCTACGAGCGGCATTCCAGCGTGCGCTTCCGCGTGGACGGCACGCTGCGCGAGGTGGTGCAGCCCAATCGCGCGCTGCACGCGGCGCTGATCTCCCGCCTGAAGATCATGGCGGAGCTGGACATCGCGGAAAAGCGCCTGCCCCAGGACGGCCGCATCTCGCTGCGCATCGGCACGCGCGCGGTGGACGTTCGCGTGTCCACGCTGCCCAGCGCACACGGCGAGCGCGCGGTGCTGCGCCTGCTGGACAAGAGCGAAAGCCGCATCAGCCTGGAATCGGTGGGGATGACCGGCGACACGCTCGATCGCTTCCTGAACCTGATCGAGCAGCCGCACGGCATCATCCTCGTGACGGGTCCGACGGGTTCCGGCAAGACCACCACGCTGTACGCTGCGCTCTCCCGGCTGGACGCTTCCACCAGCAACATCATGACGGTGGAAGACCCGATCGAGTACGAGCTGCCCGGCATCGGCCAGACGCAGGTCAACCCGAAGATCGACCTCGATTTCGCCAAGGCGCTGCGCGCGATCCTGCGGCAGGACCCGGACGTGATCATGATCGGCGAGATCCGCGACCACGAAACGGCGCAGATCGCCATCCAGTCCTCGCTGACCGGCCACCTCGTGCTCGCCACGCTGCACACCAACGATGCATCGAGTGCCGTGACGCGCCTGACCGACATGGGCGTGGAGCCCTTCCTCCTGAGCTCGTCGCTGCTGGGCGTGCTGGCGCAGCGCCTGGTGCGCAAGCTGTGCGAGTACTGCAAGGTGGAAGTGGAAGGCGTGGCGCGCGGCTGCCAGCATTGCGGCTACACGGGGTACCACGGTCGCACCGGCATCTTCGAGCTCATGACCACCGACGAGCGCATCCGGGCGCTGATCCACAACAAGGCGTCGGAAGCGACGATCCGCGATACGGCGCTGGCGGCGGGGATGCGGCTGATGCGCGACGACGGCGAGCGGCTGGTGCGCGAGGGGATCACCTCGCGGGAGGAAGTGTTGCGGGTGACGCGGGATTAGTTGGGGTTCGCCTGCGGGCTCACCCCAGCCCACGAGGCGGGGAAGAGCAGCACATTCCTGTCATTGCGGGCTCGACCCGCAGTCCACTACGCGACCTGTTCGAGCTCCCGCACCCGTTCCGGCGGGCTCTTGGGCCCCGGCTCCTTGATCGGATACTGCGGCCCCCGCTCTTTTTCGATGGGCGGCGCCTCCCCGGGATCCTGTTCCGGATGCGGCGGCACGGGTTGCGGCTGCTGCTGTTGCTGCGCGGCGCGCGGCTTGCCACTGGCTTGCGGTGCCGCCACCAGCGGGCGGAACTTGGCCTTGAACATCACCATGGCGATCCCCTCAATCCGGCTGCTGGACGAAATCGTCCTTGCCGCCGACGCCGGGCTGGCGCTTCTCGTCGGTCGTGCGCTGATTGGGCACGAGCTCACGCTTGTCATCGTCGGCCTGCGGCTTGGGCTGCGGGATGGTGCCGCGCTCGGGCTGCGGATGCGCGAGCCCGTGATCGATGGGGGTGCGATCTTCAGGCATGTCGGGATTCCTCTCGTTGCTTGCATGGTGCACGCAAGCGCTGGCGCGCACCCTAGGCAGCGCACGCGGCGCGGGCTAGTCCGCCCACGCGCCGCGCTGTAGTCGCGTGACTACAGGCCCGCCGGGCGGCGGCAGCGCATTGCGCGATCGGTGCATCGCGCAGCGCGGGCGCATAGGCAAGCCGCGTAGGCGCTTTAGGGGGAGCGCGCATTGTTGCGTTGGGCGACTGATGGAACACTTCGTAACGCTCGCGCCGTCGCTTATGAACTTCCCGTCCGTTTACCTCCATTCGCCTCAAACAGACTTCGCGCCGACGCAGCAACTGCCGGAGGACATCTATCTGGGCCGCCGCTTGCGGCCGCCGGGCTTGAGGCTGGTTCGCTGCGGCTGCGACAGTGCGCCGCTGGTTCGCATCCCGCGGTCGGCCTGGATGCGATTGCTGCCGCATCGCCACCTGTTCGCGTGCCAGGAATGCGGTGCGCGGATGCTCCTGCCCCGCAAGCCCATCGTCTACGGTGCCGTGTACCTGCCTCCGCCTTCACGTCGCGCTGCCGAGGTAGCGCATCGCTGCACGGGTGCCGTGTTCTCTGCCGTTTGCGAGAAGGTCCTGGGGCCAGGCGCCCGGGCCAAGTGAAAACGCCCCGGCAGCCGTGAGGCTGACGAGGCGTTGAATCTGGTGGCCTGGGGCGGAATCGAACCACCGACACGCGGATTTTCAATCCGCTGCTCTACCAACTGAGCTACCGGGCCAGAGAGGGGAGATTATAGCAGCGCGCGGAAGCGCCCCACCCCAACCCTCCCCCGGAAGGGGAGGGAGAAAGGCAAGAGTCAGGCTGCGGAGGAGCTGCTGCGCTTGCCGCGCGAGAGGTCCACGCCCAGCTGCTTGAGCTTGCGATAGAGGTGCGTGCGCTCCAGGCCGGTCTTCTCCGCCACGCGCGTCATCGAGCCGCCCTCCTTGGCGAGGTGGAACTCGAAGTAGCACTTCTCGAATTCGTCGCGCGCGTCGCGCAGCGGCTTGTCCAGCTCGAACAGCTGGCGTGCCTGCGGGCCCATGTCGACCACGGGCGGGACAGCCTGGCCGCCCGTCATGGCCGCTTCCACCGTCAGTTCCTGCACCGGCATCTGCACCACGCCGTTCATGCCCGGCTTGCGCTGGGGCACGGCCGCCGCGGCGCCGGAGTTGCGGGCCAGGCCCGCCTCCACCGCCTTCAGCAGCTTCTGCATCGTGATCGGCTTTTCCAGGAAGGAATGGGCGCCGATCTTGGTCGCCTCCACCGCCGTCTCGATCGTCGCGTGCCCGCTCATCATGATCACGGGCATCGTGAGCAGTCCGGTCGTGGACCATTCCTTCAGCAGCGTGACCCCGTCGGTATCGGGCATCCAGATATCCAGCAGCACCAGGTCGGGCCGCACGCGCTGGCGCGCCCCCCGGGCCTGCGCCGCGTTCTCCGCGAGTTCGACGGTGTGTCCCTCGTCGTTGAGGATCTCGGACAGCAGGTCCCGGATCCCGAGCTCGTCGTCCACCACCAATATGTTTGCCATCAGGTCTCTTGTCAGGCGTTGCTAACTCGCAACTCCAAATGATAACGACACTTGTGCCCCCAGCACCACATGGCCGTCCGTTCTGTTCTTCAGATCGATACGCGCGCCATGCTCATCCGCGATTTTTTTCACGACGGCGAGTCCCAGCCCGGTGCCTTTCACCTTGGTGGTGACGTAAGGCTCGAAGGCCCTCTTGAGGATGTGCTCCGGGAAGCCGCTGCCGTTGTCCTGCACGATCAGGCGCACGCGGCGAGAGCTTTCGTTCCACTGCGTGCGGATCACCACGTCGCGCTCCTCCCGCCCTTCGGTGGCGTCCTGGGCGTTCTGCAGCAGGTTGTGGATCACCTGCCGCAGCTGCTGGGCGTCGCCCAGGATGCGCGGGCAAGCCGGGTCCAGGTCCACCCGCACCGGCACCTGCGACGGCCCGCGGGCCGCGTCGCCCTCGCGCACGTACAGGTGCAGTACGTCGTTGATCAGGCCGTTCAGGTCCACCGGCTTCAGCTCCGCGGCCGGCAGGCGCGCGTAGTCGCGGAATTCGTTGACCAGGCGCTTCATCGAATCGACCTGGTCCACGATGGTGTGGACCGACTTGTGGAGCACGGCCCGGTCGGGGTCGGCCAGCTTGGACGCGAGCTTCATCTCCATGCGCTCGGCCGAGAGCTGGATGGGCGTGAGCGGGTTCTTGATCTCGTGCGCGAGCCGGCGCGCCACCTCGCCCCAGGCCTGCGCGCGCTGGGCGGAGACGATCTCGGAGATATCGTCCAGCACCAGCAGGCGGTAGTCGCCCGGCATGGCAGCGCCACGCGCCACCAGCGTGACCACGTTGGCGACCTCGGCGCCGTGCGCGGTGTTGAGCTCGAACGACTGCTGCCAGTGGTCGATGATCTGCGTCTCGGTGAGGAACTCGTCGAAGCGCTGCTGCACGGCCTGGCCGAAGCTTTCCAGCCCCGGCACCTCGAACAGGGGCGCGCCCTGGTACTCCTCCAGGGGCCAGCTCAGGATGCGCGAGGCGCCCGGGTTCGAGACCTGGATATGGCCCTGCGCATCCAGCACGATCACGCCCGCGGTCAGGTTGTCCAGGATGGTCTGCAGGTTGGCGCGCGCCGCGCTCACGGCATCCATGCTGCGCTCCACCGCCGTGCGGGCGTCGGCCAGCTGCTGCGTCATGTCGGCAAACGCGCGCGTCAGGCCCCCGAGCTCGTCCTTGCCCTGCAGCGCGGGCTTGGGCGACAGGTCACCGGCGGCGACTTCGCTCACCCCGGCCGCCAGCAGCAGCAGCGGGCGGGCGAGCTGGTTGCCCAGGATGATGGCCAGCAGCACCGCGCCGAACACGGCCAGGAACAGGCTCAGCGTCAGCGTGCCGATGTACATGCGGCGCAAACCCTCGCGGGCCAGCGCGCGCTCCTGGTACTCGCGGTTGGCCTCCTGCACGGCGATGGCGTTGGCCACCAGGGCCTGCGGGATGGTGACCGTGGCTTGCAGGAAGCGCGCCTCGGACAGCAGCTCCACCCGCGGCTGCGGCACCAGCACGACGGCCTTGATGCGCCCCGTCGCGGTGGTCGCCACGCCGGGGTCGTCCAGCCCTTCGATCTGCGTGACGGCGCGCTGCGAGCGCGCCGTGCGGAACTGCTGCGTCGTGGGCCGCTCCGGCTGCAGCTGGAAGCGTGACTGCCCCGTGCTGGCGATCATCTGCCCGTTGCCGTTCCAGAGCACCACGTCGATCGCATCGAGCTGCTCGCGGATGCGCTCCAGCGTCAGGCCCGCGCTCGCATCGGGCGTTTCCGCAAGCTGGTTGGCCGCCGTGCGCGCCTTGGTCGCCAGGTCGCTCGCCAGCGTATCCAGCGTGGTGCGGCCCAGGTTCAGGCCGGCATCGAGCGCGCCCTCCACCTTCACGTCGAACCAGGTCTCGATGGAGCGCGAGACGAACTGGTAGGACACGGTATAGATCAGTACGCCGGGCACCAAACCCACCAGCGCGAAGATCGCGGCCAGCTTCACCAGCAGGCGGCTGCCGAACTTGCCCCGCCGCAGCCGCGACGCGAGTCGCACGAACACCCACAGGATGACCGCCAGCAGCACACCGGCGACCACCATGTTCAGCGCGAAGAGCCGCCCGTAGTTGCGCTCGTACAGCTCGCGGTTGTTGGTGGCCTGCGTCAGCAGGAACATCAGCACGATGCCGATGCCGATCGCCACCGCGACGCCCACGATGATCGCCCAGCGCCACGCCCGCGAGCCCTGGACCAGTTTGCGCGGGGGGCCTTCGGGGGAGCGGGGCATGGTCACCGCGTGGGGTCCGGCTGCAGGCGCTGCGTGCGCACCGCCAGGATGTTCCAGTCGCTCTGCCCCACCGCGCCGATCTGGAACGGCCGCGGCAGCTGCGACACGTCGAGCCGGAAGCGGAAGTCCACGTAGTGCGTCGCTTCGGGATCCAGCTCGCCCGGCTCCGCGATGCGCCAGCGCGACACCCGCTGGATGGCGGCGAGCGCTTCCTCGCGCGTGTCGAAGGTCTGGCCGAGGACCAGGCCGGACTGGCCGATCGGGCTCGGCGAGACCTGCAGGCGCCAGCGGCGGGTGAGCGGCTGGTAGGCCAGGCGCATGTGTCGGCTGGCGAGGGTGACTCGCTTGTCGTACCAGTACCAGCGATCCCGGTAGACCGAAGCTTCGGCCACGAAGAACATCGGGATGCCCTTGGCCAGGGCGTCGTCGACGGCGTGCGGCAGCTCGAACTGCACGGCGGCGCTCAGGAGCACGCCCTCGTCGGTGCGTTCCACCTGGAGCTGGGTGACGTCGGCCGCGGGAGGCTGTGCCCGGGCCACGGGTGCCGCCCACCAGAGCGCCAGCAGCAGCAACAGGCAGGCCCCGATCCGCTCAAGGTTCCTGGCGGGCCGGTGCATCCAGTGCACTCTTTTGCAGCACCGCATAGAAGAAGCCGTCGTGGTCACTCTCCTGATTGTCCGGGAGCGTCCCCCCGACTTCGCCACGGCCGGGCATTAAATGGCCCGGGCCGGGCTGCAGAACGGCCGCACTGTTGTGCGCAAGAAACGCTGCCATCTGGTCCGCACCTTCGGCGCGGAACACCGAACAGGTGCAGTAGACCAGATGCCCCCCAGGTTTCAACAGGGGCCACAGCGCAGTGAGCAGACGCTTCTGCTCGGCGGCCAGCTGCTCGACGTCGCTTTCGCGCCGCAACCATCTCACATCCGGATGGCGCCGCACGATGCCCGAGGCGGTGCACGGCGCGTCCAGCAGGATGGCGTCGAAGGGCTCGCCGTCCCACCATCCGCGGGTGTCGGCCGCGTCCGCGGCGCGCACCTCCGCGTGCACGCCCAGCCGCTGCAGGTTCTGGTGGATGCGCTCGCAGCGCCGCGGGTCGACGTCCAGCGCCAGCAGCCTGGCCTTGGGCAGCAACTCGCCGATGTGGGCGGTCTTGCCGCCGGGCGCCGCGCAGGCGTCCAGGATCCGGGCGGTCGGCGGCAGCCCGGCCGTCACGAGCCCGGCGGCGAGCTGCGCTCCGGCGTCCTGCACCGACCAGAGGCCGTCGGCGAAGCCGGGGATGGCATCGACCGGCCGCGAGCGGTCCAGGAGCAGCCCGTAGCGGCCGACCGGCGTGGAAGCGATGTGGGCGACGGCCAGCAATTCCTGCAGCGGCCCGCGCGAGATGCGATGGGTGTTCACGCGCAGCGTCAGCGGCGGCTGCGCGTTGTTCGCCTCCAGGATCGCCTCCCACGCGTCGGGCCAGTCATGGCGCAGGCGCGCTATCCACCAGCGCGGATGGTTCCAGCGCGCGACCGGATCGGCATCGGTGGCGGCCACGAGCGCGTCGCGCTCGCGCAGGAAGCGGCGCAGGCAGGCATTGATGAACGCCTGCTGGGGACGCGTTTCCGCGGAGCGCTTGGCGGCCTCCACGGCCTGGTCGACGAGCGTGAAGGGCGGGTACGGCGCGGCTTCTTCGCGCCAGGAAAGCGCCAGCGCCGTGCACAGGAGGGCGTCCGCATCCGGTGGCGGCGCGCGCCGGGCGAGCAGCCTGCGCAGCGCCTCGGCCCGGCCGAGGTGCCGCAAGGCATGGAAGGCCAGCGCCTGGGCACCGGCGCGCAGGTCCTGCGCCACGCGCGGCAGGGTGGTGGCCGTGGATTCGCCGCGGCGCACGCCGGCCACGATGGCAGCGGCGGCCTGCAGCTGCCGCCACAGCGGAGGGGCCGGATGCGTCATCCGGCGATTGTCGCAGCGGCGCTCAGCCCAGGCTGTCGGCCCAGATGTTCTGCGCCCAGTTCCAGGCGTAGATGCCTTCGGTCTCGTTGGGCGCCGGGCTCAGGCCGCCGGAGCCCGCCACCGTCTTGAAGGTCTTCTCCGCCGCCACGTATTCGTGCACGCTGGCGACGTGGATGACGTTCTTGTTGTCCACGTAGCTGTAGCAGGTGTTGGTGAGCATGGGCGCCGGATTCACCGCCCAGCCGGCGAGCTGCGCCACCACGGCGGCGGCGGCCACCTTGCCGTGCGCGTTGGCCATGTGGCCGCTCTTGGGCATGCCGGGGGCGATCTGGATCGAATCGCCGATCACGTGCACGTCGCGCGCGGCGGTGGACTCGAAGGTCTGGTAGTTCACGCCGCACCAGCGGTTGTTGGCGACGTTCGCGAGCCCCGCCTGCTGCGCGATGGCGCCGGCGCGCATGGGCGGCAGCACGTTGAGAACGCTCGCCTTCACGTCGTCCTGCACCTCGAACTTGACGAGCCCGTCGCGCGGGTCCACGGCCAGCACCTTGTGCTGCGGGCGGTACTCGATCATCCCGGCGTACTGCTCCGCCCAGACCTTCTTGAACAGCGCGCCCTTGGAGGTCACGTCCGGGTTCGCGTCGAGGACCAGCACCTTGCTGCGGGGCTTGGCCTGCTTGAAGTACCACGCCACCTGGCAGGCGCGCTCGTACGGGCCGGGGGGGCAGCGATAGGGCTGCTCGGGGATCGTGATGGCGTACACGCCGCCATCGGGCATCTCCTCGAGCTGGCGGCGCAGCGCCAGCGTCTCGGGGCCGGCCTTCCATGCCTGCAGGATGCGCCCGCTGCTGTGTGCGGTGAGCAGGTTCTCCACGCCCCCGAACTGCAGGTCGACGCCCGGCGACACGATCAGCTTGTCGTAGGCGATGGTCGCGCCGCGCGCGAGCGTGACGACCTTGCGCTGCGTGTCGATGGCGGTGGCCTGGTCCCGCACCACACGCACGCCGTGGTTGCGCGCCAGCCCGGTGTAGGGCGTGGTGATCTCGCCGATGCGCCGGCTGCCGCCGATCACGAGGTTGGACATCGGGCAGGACACGAAGGCTTCGTTCGGCTCGATGAGGACCACGTCGATGCGGTTGTCGGAAAGCATGCGCACGTACTTCGCGGCGGTCGCGCCGCCATAGCCGCCGCCGATCACCACCACCTGTGCCTTCGAGGGAACGGCGGTGGTGGCGCAGCCGCCGAGCCCGAGCAAGCCGGCGGCCGCGGAAGACTGGAGGAAGGAACGTCGCTTCATGGCTGCCTCACTTCTTCTGCGCGGCGAAATAGCCGGCGATCTGGTCGAGCTGCGCCTGGTTGTAGCCCTTGGCGATCTGGTGCATGACGGTCGCCGGGCGGCTGCCGTCGCGGAACGCCGCGAGTTGCCGCAGCATGTACTCGCGCGGCATGCCGGCCAGGCCCGGCACCGCGGAACCTCCGACGGTGTAGCCATTGGTGCCATGGCAGTTGGCGCAGGTGGCGGCCAGGCTGCGGACGTAGAGCGCGTCGGGCGCCTGCGCGAATGCGCCCAGGGGTGCGGCTGCGCAGGCAGCCAGCAGGAGCATGCGGATTCTCATCGTGTCTCCTCGTGGTGACGCGACTATACGAACAGGCCGGCCGGCCTGCAATGAACTTCGGCGGCCGGGCTCAGGGGCGGGCGCGCAGCCCGCGGGCGGGCTGGAACCCGAACAGCCCGGCCAGCAGCATCGCGGGGAACTGCGCGATCGCCTGGTTGTAGCCGGCCACGGCCTCGTTGAAGTGCTCGGTGGCGGCCTGCGCCATGCGCACCAGCTGCTGGCGCTCGCCACTGAAGTTCTCGGGCAGGCGAGGGCCGGCCAGGTCGTGCGCGTCGTCGCGCTCCGCGCGGTCCCACGCGGTGCTCAGGACTTCCTGCGCGGCACCGAGCGCGGCGATGCGCTCGGGATCGAGCGGCTTGGATCGGGCGGCGGACAGCGAAGCCGCCAGCTGCGCCGCGGCCCCCTGCAGCCCGCCCCAGAACGCGCTGCCGCCGGTGAACTGCGACGGCGCCTGGTCTTCCTCCGGCGGGATGCAGGCGAGGACCAGCTGCACCTGCTTCTGCAGCTCGGCCTCCAGAGCGGTGAAGGCGGCCTTCGCCTCGGAGCGCAGGCGCACCAGGCGGTTGTACGCGCCCACACCCCAGAACAGGGTGACGGCCGCGACGATCCAGGGCAGGAACGAGGATGAGGACTGCATGAATGAAAAAAGCGCCACCGCCCAGCCGGGCAGTGGCGCTTGCAGTCTAGAGGAAAACCGGCCTTATTCGGCGGCGGTCGTGCCCTCGTTCGTCTCGGAGGCGCCGCCTTCCGTCACGCCGGCCAGTTCGGCGGCCTCGGCGTCGGCGATGGCGCGGCGCTCGGCGTCGTCCATCTCGTCCTTCGCCTTGCGCGCCTTGTGGTACGCCATGCCCGTGCCCGCCGGGATCAGGCGGCCGACGATCACGTTCTCCTTCAGGCCGCGCAGCTCGTCGCGCTTGCCCATGATCGCCGCCTCGGTCAGCACGCGCGTGGTTTCCTGGAAGGAAGCCGCGGAGATGAACGAGTCGGTCGACAGCGAGGCCTTGGTGATGCCCAGCAGCAGGTTGCTGTAGGTCGCCGGGATCTTGCTCTCGGAACGCAGCCTGTCGTTGGTGTCCAGGATCTCCGAGCGCTCGACCTGCTCGCCGGCGATGTAGTCGGACTCGCCGACGTTCTCGATGATCACGCGACGCAGCATCTGGCGAACGATCACCTCGATGTGCTTGTCGTTGATCTTCACGCCCTGGAGGCGGTAGACGTCCTGCACTTCATCGACGATGTAGCGCGCGAGTTCTTCCATGCCCAGCAGGCGCAGGATGTCCTGCGGATCGGCCGGGCCGTCGACCACGGATTCGCCCTTGTTGACCACCTGGCCTTCGTGCACCAGGATGTTCTTCTCCTTGGGCACCAGCTCCTCGTGCACGCCGCCTTCCGGATCGGTGATCTGCAGGCGGATCTTGCCCTTGGTCTCCTTGCCGAACGACACCGTGCCGGTCATCTCGGCCAGCACGCCCTTGTCCTTGGGCGAACGGGCTTCGAACAGCTCCGCCACGCGCGGCAGGCCGCCCGTGATGTCGCGGGTCTTCTGCCCTTCGACCGGGATGCGGGCCAGCACTTCGCCGGGGCCCACGTCCTGGCCGTCGCGCACCTGCACCAGCGAGCCGACCTGGAAGGCGATCGTCACCGAGTGGTCGGTGCCGGGGATCTTCACCTCGTTGCCGGCCGGGTCGACCAGCTTCACCTGCGGGCGCACCACCTTGGCGGAGCCGCGGCGCTTGGGGTCGATCACCACCAGCGTCGACAGGCCCGTGACCTCGTCCACCTGCTTGGCGACCGTCAGGCCCTCTTCCACGTTCTCGAACTTCACCTTGCCGGCGAATTCCGTGATGATGGGTCGGGTCAGCGGGTCCCAGTTGGCCAGGATGGCCCCGGCCTTGATGGTCTGGTCGGCCTTCACCGCCAGGATCGCGCCGTACGGCACCTTGTGGCGCTCGCGCTCGCGGCCGTGCTCGTCGTGGATCACGATCTCGCCGGAACGCGAGATGACGACCAGCTCGCCCTTGCTGTTGGTCACGTAGCGCATCGTGGTGTTGAAGCCCACCGAACCGGAGGACTTCGCATCCACGCTGGATGCCACGGCGGCGCGCGAAGCGGCGCCACCGATGTGGAACGTGCGCATCGTCAGCTGCGTGCCGGGTTCGCCGATCGACTGCGCGGCGATCACGCCCACGGCCTCGCCGACGTTCACCAGCCCGCCGCGGCCGAGGTCACGGCCGTAGCACTTGGCGCACAGGCCGAAGCGCGTGGCGCAGTTCAGCGCGGTGCGGACCTTGACCTCGTCGACGCCGGCTGCTTCCAGCTCGTCGATCAGGTCTTCGTCCAGCATCGTCGCGGCGCTCACCATCACCGCACGCGTTTCCGGGTGCAGCACGTCT